>NZ_CP046535.1:627727-941590 GCF_009739515.1 Sphingomonas profundi | reverse complement strand
GTGCATCGTCCTTCCGTTCGATCCGAACATCTACCGCGTCATCCTCACCGGCGGCCGCTCCGCCGGCGTGGTGAGCGACGCGGCGTTCCTCTCGTGGTTCGTCTCGCTGCTGCTGCCGGCGCTGATCGTGGGGCTGGCGGCCTATCGCGCCAGCGGCTGGCGCGCGGTGCGCGACATGCGCGAGGCCGCCACCTTCGGCTGGCTGAAGCGCTGGGTCGATCTCGCGCGGCCGGCCAACAGCGTCATCATCGCCTATGTCGTGACGACGCTGGAGCATGACGGCGCGAACGTCGCCTACGAAGGCATCGTCGAGAATATCGCACTGGACGACGATCGCGCGATAAGGATGCTAGTGCTCAGCAGCTGCGATCGCTTCCTCGTCCGCATCACCCGCCATAACGTGCAACGCATCGACACCGTCCACGCGCCGATCCCCCTGATCCAGCTGACCGCCGCCAACTTCGTGAACGTCGCGCTGGAGGTGATCGTCGACGCCGCCGGGCCGCCGGCCGGTCACATGCCGTCGTCACCCTGAACGCGATCCATGCAGACGGCCTGCTCGCTCCACGGCGATCGTCCTCGCTTCGGGGCGATCATCATCGTTGCGAAGCGATCGTCATCCTGATGACGGAGGCGGAAGCTGTAAGGCTTACCCTCCCCAACAATCCCCGCCCCGCCTCTGGTCCGATCCGGCTTGCAATCTGCGTGTCCTGCGGCATGGGTCTGGCGACGATGTCCAACCGCCTCACCGCCATCCTCGAAACCAAACACGCGGAGGTGGCCGCCCGCCGCGCCGCCGTGCCGTTCGCCGATCTCGCCGCCCGCGCCGCCGCCGCCCCGGCCCCGCGCGGCTTCCGCGCCGCGCTGGATGCGCGGGTGGCGGCCGGCGGCTTCGGCCTGATCGCCGAGATCAAGAAGGCCTCCCCCTCCAAGGGCCTGATCCGCGCCGATTTCGATCCGCCGGCCCACGCCCGCGCCTACGCCGCCGCCGGCGCCGCCTGCCTCTCGGTGCTGACCGACGAGAGCTATTTCCAGGGCGCCGACGCCTATCTGGTCGCCGCCCGCGCCGCCGTGCCGCTGCCGTGCCTGCGCAAGGATTTCATCGTCGATCCCTGGCAGGTGACAGAGGCCCGCGCGCTCGGCGCCGATGCCATCCTCATCATCGTCGCCGCGCTGGACGACAGAGCCATGGCCGAGATCGAGGCCGCCGCGACCGAGCACGGCATGGATGCGCTGGTGGAGGTGCACGACGCCGCCGAACTCGATCGCGCGCTGCGTCTCTCCTCCCGCCTCATCGGCGTCAACAATCGCGACCTGCGCGATTTCTCGGTCGATTTCGCCCGCACCTACGAACTGGCCGGCCGCGCGCCCGCCGGCTGCACCTTCGTCGCCGAGAGCGGCCTTGCCACCCGCGCGGATCTGGATGCGATGGCGGCGCACGGCGTCTCCTGCTTCCTCGTCGGCGAATCGCTGATGCGGCAGGCGGATGTCGAGGCCGCGACCCGCCGGCTGCTGGAAGGCGCATGACCGGGCTGACCCACCTCGACGCGGCCGGCGCCGCGCGCATGGTCGACGTATCGGCCAAGCCGGAAACGGCGCGCACCGCCACCGCCGAGGGCCGCATCCTCCTCTCGGTCGAGGCGCTGGCGGCGATCCGCGCCGGCAGCGTGAAGAAGGGCGACGTGCTCGCCGTGGCCCGCGTCGCCGGCATCATGGCCGCCAAGAAGACGGCCGAGCTGATCCCGCTCTGCCATCCGCTGCCGATCGCCGCCGTCTCGCTCGATCTCGTGCTCGAGGAGGGCGCGATCCGCTGCACCGCCGAGGTGACGACCCGCTACTCGACCGGCATCGAGATGGAGGCGATGACCGCCGTCTCGGTCGCGCTGCTGACGATCTACGACATGGCCAAGGCGCTCGATCGCGGTATGCGGATAGAGGGCGTCCGCCTGCTCGCCAAGTCCGGCGGCCGCTCGGGCGACTGGCGCGCGGCATGAGCCTGCTGCCCGTCGCCGAGGCGCAGGCCCGCATCCTCGCGCTCGGCCGGCCGGTGGCGGCGGAGACGGTGTCGCTGAACGCCGCCGCCGGCCGCTTCGCCGCCGCCGACGTGACGGCGCGGCGCACACAGCCGGCCGCCGACCTGTCGGCGATGGACGGTTACGCGCTCCGCTTCGCCGAGCTGCCCGGCCCGTGGACCGTGGTGGGCGAGAGCGCCGCCGGCGCCGGCTTGGACACGCCCCTCGCGCCCGGCGAGGCGGCGCGGATCTTCACCGGCGCGCCGCTGCCGGCGGGCGCGGACACGGTGCTGCTGCAGGAGGAGGCGGAGCGGGACGGGGCAAGGCTGATCCTGGCCGGCGAGGGGCCGCCGCGCACGGGCGCGCACGTGCGGGCGGCGGGCACCGATTTCATCGCCGGCGGCACGCTGATTGCGGCCGGCGCCCTCATCACCCCCGCGCGGATCGGGCTGGCGGCGGTCGGCGGGCACGGCACCCTGCCCGTGCGCCGCCGCCTGCGCGTCGCCCTGATCTCCACCGGCGACGAGCTGGTGCCCGCCGGGCAGCCGGTATCGGGCACGCGCCTGCCCTCGTCCAACGCGCCGATGCTGGCCGCCTTGCTAGGCGGGCTGGCGGTGGACGTGATCGATGCCGGCATCGTGCCCGATCGGCTGGATGCGCTCGCCGCCGCCTTCGCGCGGGTGGTCGATGCCGATATCGTCGTCACCACGGGCGGCGCGTCCGTCGGCGATCGCGATCTCGTCCGCCCGGCGCTGGCGGCGGCGGGGGCGACGATCGATTTCTGGCGCATCGCGATGAAGCCGGGCAAGCCGCTGATGGCCGGGCGGCTCGGCGATGCGGTGATGGTCGGCCTGCCCGGCAATCCGGTATCCGCCTTCGTCACCGCCAACCTGTTCCTGCTGCCGCTGGTGCGCGGCATGCAGGGCGCGGCCGATCCGCTGCCCCGCATTATGCCCGCCACGCTCGCCGGCCCGCTGCCGGCCACCGGCGTGCGGGCCGAATATCTGCGCGGGCGGTGGGATGGCGGGCGGGCGATGCCCCTCTCCGGGCAGGACAGCGCGGCCCTGGCGAGCCTCTCCGCCGCCGAGCTGCTGATCGCCCGCGCGCCGCATCAGGCGGCACTGCCGGCGGGCGCGGCGGTGGAAATACTGCCGATCGGGTGAGATGCGCTTGACAGGGCGATTCGGGCTTCTTACACGTTCCCCGTTCGTTCCCGTTCCGGAGCCCGCCATGCTCACGCGCAAGCAACATGAACTGCTCTGCTTCATCCACGATCGCTTGGGGGAGACGGGCGTCTCGCCCTCGTTCGAGGAGATGAAGGAGGCGCTGGACCTGCGCTCCAAGTCCGGCGTCCACCGCCTCATCAGCGCGCTGGAGGAACGCAGCTTCATCCGCCGCCTGCCGAACCGCGCCCGCGCGCTGGAAGTGCTCAAGATGCCGGAACGCGCGCGCGAGGCGCCGGTGGTGAAGCCGATCGCCAAGGCGCCCGCCGTGCTGCCGATCGCCGCCAACGACGTGATCGAGCTGCCGCTGCACGGCCGCATCGCCGCCGGCGTGCCGATCGAGGCGATGGAGGGCCAGACCTCGCTCTCGGTGCCCGCCGCCCTGCTCGGCCCGGGCGAGCATTATGCGCTGGAGGTCGCCGGCGACTCGATGGTCGAGGCCGGCATCCTGGATGGCGACTATGCGCTTATCCTGCGGACGGAGGTGGCGCGCGACGGCCAGATCGTGGTCGCCCTGATCGAGGACAGCGAGGCCACGCTCAAATATTTCCGCCGCGAGGGCAGCATGATCCGCCTCGATCCCGCCAACCGCGCCTATGATCCGCAACGCTACGCGCCCGATCAGGTGCGCGTGCAGGGCCGCCTGGCCGGGCTGCTGCGCCGCTACTGATGGCGGAGGAGCGTGAACCTGGCGATCGGCGGCGGGACGCGGCCGGCTCTGGGACAAGTCGATCGTAGAGGGTGGATGAGGCTTTGGAGAGCGTGTTCGCTGCGACGGAGATCCCGGCGCGCGGCACAGGCTCGACCGTCGAGCCGGTCTGAAGCTCGACGTAGCTTCGGCTAGCGCCGCAGTCCCCGCGTTCGTCCGCTACCGTTCGCAGCACGCGGCCGACTGCCGGGGCGGCACTCGCCCAGCACCGCTCGCTCAGCACCGCACCCCGACTCAGTCCTTCTTGTTCAGCGGCGACATCACGTCGCGGCCGAAACGGGTGATCATCTCGCCGATCTGGCGGGCCTGCTCCACGCTGCGCGTGCTCTGCTCGCGCACGTAGTCGCCCTGCAGCTTCATCAGGTCCGTCACCGACGTCACCTTGGCGGCGGCGCGCAGCGCGGCAAACGCCTCGCGGGTGTTCTGCTCGGCATGGTCGATGACGGTCAGGCTGATCGCGGAGCTGTTCTCCGCGGCCTTGGCGCCCGCGCCGCGCAGCGCGTCGCCGGCGGCCTTCAGCGGCTCCACGATACGGTCCTTCATGTCGCCCGTCTGATTGTCGTCGGCCATCGCTCGTCCCCTTGCCAGAGTGCGGATCAGTCTAGGTCGCGGCCCGATCCGGCGCAATCGCCAACTCGGCGCCGTCCAGCCCGCGCGCGCGCAGCAGCGCCGCCTCGTCCGGCCCGCGCCCGCGGAACGCGACGAAGGAATCCATCGGATCGCGGCTGTCGCCCCGCGCCAGTATCTCCTCGCGGAAGCGGCGGGCGAGCGCGGCGTCGAAGATGCCGCCCTCCTCCTCGAACGCGCCGAATGCGTCGGCGTCCAGCACCTCCGACCAGAGATAGCTGTAATAGGCGCTCGCATAGCCGCCATCGAACACGTGGGTGAAATAAGGCAGCCGGTGACGCATGCCGATCGCCGGCGGGCAGCCGAGCCGGTCGAGCATCGCCGTCTCGAACGCCGCCACGTCCAGCTCGGCCGGCGGATCGCGGTGCAGCGCCAGATCGACGAGGGCGGAGGCGAGGAACTCCACGGTGGCGAAGCCCTGGCCGTAGGTGTCGGCCCGGGCCAGCGCCGCGATCAGCCCGTCCGGCACGCCGAAGCCGCGCAGCACCTCCGGCGCCACGATCCAATGCTCCATGAACTTGCTCGGAAACTCCACGAAGTCGCGCGCCACGCACGTGCCGGCCTGGCTGGGATAGGTCACGTCGGAGAGCAGGCCGTGCAGCGCGTGGCCGAACTCGTGGAACAGGGTCCGCGCCTCGTCGATCGAGAGGCGGGCGTCGCCGCCCTCGCCCTTCGCATAGTTGGCGACGGTGTAGACGATCGGCCGCACGCTTCCGTCCAGCTTCTCCTGGGTGCGCAGGCTGCCCATCCACGCGCCGCCATGCTTCTCGGGCCGGGCGAAATAGTCGGTGTAGAGCAGGCCCACGTCGGCGCCGGCCGCATCCACCACGTCCCATGCGTCCACGTCCGGATGGTAGACCGGCAGGTCCGGCCGCGCGCGGAAGCGGAGGCCGTAGAGCCGGCCGGCCGCGTCAAAGGCGGCCCGTCGCACCGCGCCCAGCCGCAGATGCTCGGCAAAGGCGGCGCCGTCCAAGGCGTAGCGTTCGCAGCGCACCCGCTCGGCATAGAAGCGCCAGTCCCACGGCTGCAGCGCGAAGCCGTCGCCATCCTCCGCGTGATCGGCGTCGATCAGCGCCTGCAACTCGCGCGCCTCGTCCAGCGCGCGGGCGCGCGCCGGTTCCCACACCCGCATCATCAGCGCCTCGGCGGCGTCGGGCCGGGCGGCCATGCTGTCGTCCAGCTTGTAGTCGGCATAGGTCGCATAGCCCAGCAGCCGCGCGCTCTCCGCCCGCAGCGCCACGATCTCTGCGATCAGCGGCCCGTTGTCATGCTCGCCGCCGGAGCAGCGGCCCGTGAAGCCGCGCCACATCCGCTCGCGCAGGTCGCGCCGGGCGGAATAGGTCAGCACCGTCTCATAGTCGCCGCGATCGAGCGTGAAGAGGAAGCGCCCGGCCGCGCCGCGCCGCTCGGCCCTGGCGGCGGCGGAACTGCGGGCGGAGAGCGGCAGGCCGGCCAGATCGTCCTCGTCGATCAGCATCTCCCACGCGTTGGTGGCGGCCAGCACGTTCTGGCCGAACCGCACGGAGAGCAGGCCCAGTCGCTGGTCGATCGCGCCCAGCCGCGCCTTGTCCGCCGGCGACAGGCCGGCGCCGCCGCGCACGAAGCCCTTGTAGCTCGTCTCCACCAGCCGGCGCTGCTCGGGCGTGAGGCCGGCCGTGTCGCGCGTCTCCCACACCGCCTTCACCCGCGCGAACAGGCGGGGATCGTGGCTGATGGCGGTGCCGTGCGCCGTCAGCAGCGCCGATACGTCCGCCTCGATCGCGCGGATGCCGTCGCTCGCCTGCGCGCTGGAAAGCGTCCAGAACAGGCGGCGGATGCGGCCCAGCCGCTCGCCCGATCGCTCCAGCGCCGCCATCACGTTGGCGAAGTCGGCCGGCGCGGGATCGTCGGCGATGGCGGCGATCTCGCGCCGGTTCTCGTCGATCGCCACGCTCAGCGCGGGCAGGAAATCGGCCGGGTCGATGTCGGCGAAGGGCGGCGCGCCGAGCGGGGCCGTCCATGGCGCGAGCAGCCTGTTGTCCACGATCCCCTCCCGTTCAGTTCGTGTCGGTCACTTCCTCCGTCGTTACCACGAACTCGGCGAGCGCGGCAGGGCCGAATGCGGTGGTGAGGGCGGTGTCGGTGGCGTCGCGGCCATAGGCCATGGCGATGCGGCCGATGCGCGGGCGGTTGTGCCGCGCATCGAGCACGTACCAGTCCTCGCCCAGATACACCTCGCACCACGCGCCAAAATCCATCGGCGCGTCGCGGCGCGGCACGCCGATATCGCCGAGATAGCCGGTGCAGTAGCGCGCCGGGATGTTCATGCAGCGGCAGAGGGTGATCGCCAGATGCGCGAAATCCCGCTCCACGCCGGCCTGGTCCTGATAGGTGTTCCAGCCGGTGCGGTCGGCGCGGGCATGTTCGTAGCCGAAGCGCACATGGTTGTGGACGAAGGTGGCGATCGCCGCCGCCTTCTCCCGCCCGTCGCGCAGGTGGCCGAACAGGCCCCAGGCCGTCGCCATCAGCCGGTCCGTCTCGCAGTAGCGGCTGCCGAGCAGGTACATCAGGATGTCGTCGGGCAGTTCGTCCACCGGCACCGGCGGCCCCCACGGCGGCGTCGCATCGGGCAGGCCGTCATCCTCGATCGTGAAATCGGCCGAGAGCGTCAGCCCGCCCGGCGGCACGGAGAGCCGGGTGCAGACATTCCCGTACGGGTCGAAATAATCGTACATCGGCACGTCCGGCGCGGCGACGATGCGCTGCGCCGTGCGCAGATCCTTGTTGCGCGAGGGGTGGATGCTCAGCATCGCCAGCATCGGCGTCTCATATTCGGTGTCGAAGCGAATCTCGTAACCGGCGCGGATCAGCATGTGTCGCCCCTTCCTGCGACGGCCTGCACCGCCGCCGTTGCAAAGTCTTGCGCGTCTTCCAGGTGGATCTCCACGCTCACGTCCATGCCGGCGGCGCTGGAGGGCATGCCGCTCCACGATCCGGACAGCGGCACCGCCTGATAGGGGTCCCGCGCCACCGCCACGCGCACCAGCCCGCGATTGCCGACGATCCCGTTGGTCGGATCGAACTCCACCCAGCCCGATCCGGGCAGGAACACGCGCACCCAGGCATGGGTGTTGCCGCCGCCCACCCGCCCCTCGCCGCGCGAGGGATTGTAGACGTAGCCGGAGACGAAGCGCGCCGCGAAGCCCAGGGCGCGCACCGCCTCGATCATCAGCACGGCGAAGTCGCGGCAGGTGCCCTGCATCTTCTTCAGCGTCTCGGTGGGCGTCTGCGTGCCCTTCTCGTGCCGCGGCACGTAGGTGAAGTCGCGCTTTATCGTGGCCGTCATGTCGCTCAGCATCGCCACCGTATCGGTCGCGCCGCTCTCCGCCACGAAGCGGCGCGCCCAGCCGTCGATCACCCGATGAGGATCGTGATGCTGCCGCTCGATCGAGCGGAGCAAGTCCGGCATGTCCTCCGACGAGTAGGTGAACGGATAGCGCCTGGCATAGGCCTCCACGTCCACATGCTCGCGCGCCACCGGAAAATGCTCCAGCCGGACGAAGCTGGCGAAGCGCAGCGCCGTGGCTCGCCGGTCGAACCGGGCGATCGCCACCGAATTGCCGAACACGTCGTGCAGCCAGCGCAGGTTGGCGGGCGGCGGATCGATGTCCAGCCGCGCCTCGATCAGCCGCTGGTCATAGCTCTCGCGCGGCCGTACCATGATGCGATGCTCGCCGAACGCCACCGGCTGGCGATATTTGTAATGCGTGACATGGCTGATCGTCAGCACCGGCATCGAGGCGAGTTCCGCACATGAACAATCCGGGGACGAACGCGACATCGCCGGCCGCCACCGCGATCGGCGGACTGCTGGCGTCGGGCGACCCCCCTCCGGTCGGCATAGTCAACTCGGGCGGCCGCTCGCCGTTCCTTCTCACCGGCGATCATGCCGGCGTCGCGGTGCCGCGCGCGCTGGGCCGGCTGGGCATCGACGAGGCGGACCATGCCCGCCACATCGCCTGCGACATCGGCGTGCGCGCGCTGGGCGATCGGCTGTCGGCGCTGCTCGACGCCACCTTCGTCCACCAGATCTACTCTCGGCTGGTGATCGACTGCAACCGCCGGCCCGACGCGGCCGATGCCATCCCCGCGATGTCGGACGGCACCGCCATTCCGGCGAACGCCATGCTTTCCGCCGCCGATCGCGCCGCCCGCGTCGCCGCGATCCACGCGCCCTATCAGGATGCGATCGCCGCCACGATCGACGCGCGGCAGGCGCGCGGTCAGGCGACGATCCTCGTCGCGCTGCACAGCTTCACGCCGGTGATGGCCGGCTCGGCCCGCCCGTGGGAGATCGGCATACTGCACGATGGCGGCGATCCCTCGTTCGCTCGCGCCACGCTGGCGGCGCTGATCGCCCAGGGCGGCTTCGTCGTCGGCGACAACGAGCCCTATCGCATGGACGGCACCGATCACAGCGTGCCGCGCCACGCCTATCCGCGCGGCCTGCCCTATGTGGAGGTGGAGTTCCGTCAGGATCGCCTTGCCGCGCCCGGCGGCGTGGCGCTCTGGGCCGATCGCTTCGCCGACGCGCTGCTCGCCGCCGTTCAGGGCCGTCGGCCGATCGGCGAGGCGCCCGCCTCCGGCCCCATGCCATAGTCAGCCGTGGCGCGTGCCCGCGCGGCCTCCTCGCTGTCGAACGTCTCGGGCAGCTTCTCCGCCACGCGACCGCCATCGCCGCTTATCCAGCACAGTACGATCTGGTGGCCGCGGCCGCCCTCCGCCGCCACGATCGCGATCTTTTCGAGGGTTCTGTCCGTCACCGTGCGCGCCCCGCTGCGTTCCGCCGGCAAAGCGCGCGATCGGCGGCGATCGTTCCCGTGGCGGGCCGAAAGGCCCGCGCGCGCTTGAAAAGGTTGCCACAGGCCCGATCTATTCCGTAGGCGGGCGTCAGAGCCCTTTGACACAAGAAAGCGACGTCGACTCTCCATGGCCAAGCACAAGGATCCCAGCTTCACCGATCGCGCCGCCGCCGCCGCCGCCGCCAAGCAAGCCATGCTGGAGCGGTTCAAGGCGAAGCCGCAGCCGGACGAGGCGGCGATCGCCGCCCGCCGCGCCGCCGAGGAGGCCAAGGCCGCGCGCGAGGCGGAACGCCGGGCCGCGCGCGAGGCGGCCAAGATCGCCGCCGAGGAGGAGAAGCTGGCCGCCCTCGCCGCCAAGGAGGCCGAGGCGCGCGCCGCCGAGGAGGCCGAGAAGGAGCGGCTGATCCAGCAGAAGGCCGCGCGGGATGCCCGCTACGCCGCCCGCAAGGCGCGCAAATAGGCATGGCCGATCGGCTGCGGCCGACGATCGAGCTGCGCGTGCTCGATCCGCGCCTCCACGATTGGGGGCTGCCGCGCTACCAGACGGCGATGTCCGCCGGAATCGATCTGCACGCCTGCATCGATGCGCCGCTCACCCTGCAACCGCAGGCGCCGGCGGTGCTGATCCCATCCGGCATCGCCGTGCTGATGAACGATCCGCACCTAGCCGCCTTCCTGCTCGCGCGGTCGGGCATGGGGCACAAGAAGGGGCTGGTGCTGGGCCAGGCCGTGGGCACGATCGACGCCGACTATGCCGACCAGATCTTCATCAGCGCATGGCTGCGCACCCCGCCCGGCAGCGACCCGCTGACGATCGAACCCGGCGATCGCATCGCCCAGCTCGTCTTCGTGCCGGTCGTCCGGCCGGACTTCGCCCTGGTCGAGACGTTCACCGTCGAGACGGCGCGCGGCCTCGGCGGCTTCGGCTCGACCGGCCATCGCTGAGCCGCGTCCGCCGCTGAGGGCCGGCTCATGCCGCTGACCGACGACCAGCTCGATCGCTACGCCCGCCACATCGTGCTGCGCGAGATCGGCGGCGCGGGGCAGACGCGGCTGCTCGGCGCCGCCGTGGCGGTGGTCGGCGCGGGCGGCATCGGCTCGCCGCTGCTCCAGTATCTCGCCGCCGCCGGCATCGGCCGCATCACCCTGTTCGACGACGACGCCGTCTCCCTCTCCAACCTTCAGCGCCAGACGATCTACGCCACGGAGGATGTTGGCCGGCTCAAGGCGCATGCCGCCGCCGCCGCGATCGCCCGGATCAACCCGGACGTCGCCGTCACATCCGTCGCCATCCGCATCGATGCCGCCACCGCCGCCGATGCGCTCGGCCACCACGACGCGATCGTCGACGGATCGGACAATTTCGCCACCCGCCTGGCCGTGGCCGATGCCGCGCTGGCGCTGCGCATCCCGCTGGTCTCGGCGGCGGTCGGGCCGTTCGAGGGGCAGCTGGCCGTCTATCGCGGGTGGGAGGCCGGGCGTCCCTGCTACCGCTGCTTCGTCGGCCACGATCCGGATCGCGCGGAGGCGAGCTGCGCCGACCAGGGCGTGCTGGGCGCGCTGACCGGCATCGTCGGCAGCCTGGCCGCGCTGGAGACGCTGCGCGCCATCGTGCCCTTCGGGGAGGACAGCGCCGGCAAGCTGCTGCTGATCGACGCCCTCTCGCTGCGCTTCCGCACGCTGAAGCTGCCGAAGGATCCCGGCTGCGCCACATGCGCGGTCTGACGATCATCGTCGCCGACGCGGCGCCGGAGCGGTTCCGCACGGCCCTCTCGATTGCGGCGGCGCAGGCGGCGCTCGGCGGCGGCGCGCGCCTGTTCCTGCAAGGCGCCGCCGTCGCCCTGCTGCGTGGAGGCGAGGTGCCCGGAGACGCCGCCCACGCCGCCGCCGGCCTGCCCGCCCTCGCTCTGCTGCTGGAGGAGGCGCTCGCGCTCGGCGTCACGCTGGTCGCCTGCCAGTCCGGCCTGCACCTCGCCGGGCTGGACGCCGCCAGCCTCGATCCGCGCATCGAACAGGGCGGCCTCGTCAGCCTCCTGCAAGGCCTCGGCGACGATCGGCTGCTCTGCGCCTAGCGCGCGAACGCGCCCACCAGCTCGACATGGGTCGACCAGCGGAACTGGCCGACCGGCATGATCCGCTCCAGCCGGTAGCCGCCTTCCACCAGCGCCGTCGCATCGCGCGCGAACGTGGCCGGGTTGCAGGAGACATAGGCGATGCGCGCCACCGGCGAGGCCGCCAGCGCCGTCATCTGCTCGCGCGCGCCGGCGCGAGGGGGATCGAGCACCACCGCGTCGAAGCGGGCGAGTTCCCTGCCTTCCAGCGGGCGGCGGAACAGGTCGCGATGCTCCACCAGCAGGGTCCGCTGCGTGCGCGCCGCCGCCGTCTTCAGCGCAAGGGCGGGATCGCGCGCGCCCTCCACCGCCAGCACCCGGGCGCCGGCGGAGAGCGGCAGCGCGAAGGTGCCGAGGCCGGCGAACAGATCGGCCACCGCCCCCGCCTCGCCGACGATGTCGCGCACCGCCGCCAGCAGCGCCGCCTCGCCGTCCGCCGTCGCCTGCAGGAAGCCGCCCGGCGGCAGCGCCACCGCCACGCCGCCGAAGCGCACCGTCACCGGCTCCGGCTCCCATCGCGCCTGCGGACCGTAGCCGTCGTCCAGGCTCAGGCGGGCGAGGCAGTGGCGGGTCGCGAAGGCGGTCAGCGCCTCGTCGGCGGCCAGGCCCTCGGCCGTCACCTTGTCCAGCGCCAAATCGACGCCCTGGTCGGTCACGGTCATCTGCACGCCGGCCGCGCGCCTGTCGCGCAGCAGCGTGGCGAGCAGCGCGCGCAGCGGCGCCACCAGCGCGAACAGCTCCGGCGCGATCACGTGGCACTCGGCCATGTCGACGATGCGGTGGCTCGCTTCCTCGTTGAAGCCGATCATCACGCGCCTGCCCTGCTTCTCGGCGCGGAAGGCGGCGCGGCGGCGGGTGCGCGGGGCGGAGAGGTGCGGCGGCGCCAGCGGTGGATCCGCCAGCCCCTGCGCGCGCAACGCGCCCAGGATGCGGTCGGCGATGAAGTCGCCGTAAGCGGCGTCGTCGACATGCTGGAGCTGGCAGCCGCCGCAGCGCGGGAAGTGGCGGCACGGCGGTTCGCGGTGGTGCGGCCCGCGCGCGATGACGCCGTAATCGTCGATCGTGTCGCCGGGCGCCGTCAGCGGCAGGTGGCGGCCGTCCTCGGTCACGCCGTCGCCGCGCCCGGCCAGCCGCACCACAGGCGTGGCGGCGGTCATCCGCACGCCGCCAGCGCGGCCGGCAGATGCGCGAGCAGATCGTCGGCGATCAGCCCCGCGCCCGCCCGGCGCGCCGCCTCGGCATGCAGCCACAGGCCGGCGCAGGCCGCGTCGAACGGATCGTGCCGCACCATCAGGGCGGCGATGATGCCGGCCAGCACGTCGCCCGTCCCCGCGCTCGCCAGCCAGCCGGGCGCCGGCGGCGCGATCGCGGCGCGCCCGTCGGGATGAGCGACCACGCTGTCCGCCCCTTTCAGCACCACCACCGCGTTGGCCTGCGCGGCGGCGGCGCGCGCCCGCTCCAGCTTGCCGCCGGGCAGAGCACCGAACAGGCTGCCGAACTCGCCCTCGTGCGGCGTCAGCACCGGCACCTGCGCCAGCGCGCGCAGCCGGCCGGGCGTGCCCAGCAGCATCAGCGCGTCCGCATCGATCAGCAGCCGGTGGCCGGAACGAAGCGCCTCGTCCAGCAGCGCCGCGGCGGCATCGTCCCGCCCCAGACCAGGGCCGACGACGACCGCGCCGATCCTCCTGTCGCCGAGCCCGTCGCGGTGGACCAGCGCCAGCGCGCCACCGCCCTGCCCGCCCGTCAGCACCACATAGCCGGCGATGCGCTGCGCGGCCCCGGCCGAGAGCAGCGCCGCGCCCGGCATCGCACCGCCCACCACCGTCACCAGCCCGCGCGTATATTTGTGATCGGCCGGCCCGGGTGGCGGCAGATGCGGCCGGGCGATCTCCGTGAGGTCGCTCTCGATCGCGCCCAGGCCGATGCCCGCCACCACCACCCGGCCGCAGTGCGCCGCCGCCGGTTGCAGCCGGTGCGCCGGCTTCATCGCGCCCAGCGCCACCGTCATCGCGTAATCGGGCACCGGCGACAGCAGCGCGCCGTCGTCGCTCGCCACGCCGCTCGGCAGGTCCACGGCGATGCACGTCCGCGCCGCGCCGGCCAGCGCGCCCAGGCGCGCCCACTCCGCCTCCTCCAGCCCGCGCTTCAGCCCGGTGCCGTAGAGGCAGTCGATCAGCAGTGCCGCCGGGCGGGCATCGGCCAGCGACTCGACCGGGCCGTGCCAACCCTCCCGCGCCACCCGCGCCGCCTCGGTGCGCGGCTCGTCGGACGCGGCCACGCGCACCGGCACGCCGCGCGCCGCCAGGGCGCGCGGCGACGTAGCCGTCGCCGCCATTATTGCCCGGCCCGCACAGGATCAGCGTCGGCGGCGTTCCGGCGAAGCGCCACGCCGCCTCCGCCACGCCGGCGCCCGCCCGCTCCATCAGCACGTGCACGGAGGTGCCGGCCGCCATCACCCGCTCCTCGGCCGCGCGCATCGCGGCGGCGGTGAGGATCGGGCGCGACGCCGGGGCCGTGTCGCTCACCGGGCGGCGGCCGGCTTCACCGTGGCCGGCAGCCGGTAATTGTCCCCGCCGATGCTCACGAGGATGCCGTCGCCGCTCTCCACCGATACGGTCGCCGGCTCGGCGCCGTCGGCCGCGATCACGCCGCGTCCGTCCCTGGTCACGAGCAGGCGGCGGAAGCCGCCGTCCGGATGGCGGATCGTCAGGATCAGCCCGTCCGGCCCCGCCGTTCGCTCGACCGCGCAGGTCCGGTCGAAGTCGGTGGCAGTGCCGATGCGGCACTCGATCCTGTCCGCCTCCGCCGTGGCGAACGGATCCGCCGGTTTGGATCCGCACCCGGCCGGGAGCAGCAGCAGAGGCCCGGCCGCCAGCAGCATCAGTGGAACGGTGCGACGACGCCCCGCACCCCACAGGCCCGCCGCGATCCGGGAGCGATGTTCAGATGTCGGCATACATGTGCGTCTCCGCCGCGCCGCCCGGGTGCGTCACCGCGCCACGCCACGCCGGGCCGACGTTGCGGGCATAGCGCCACAGCACGCCGGACTGATAGTCGGTCGCGCGCGGCGTCCACGCCTTCCGCCGCTCGGCCAGCACGGTATCCGCCACCTTCAGGTCGATCGTGCCGGCCTCGGCGTCGATGGCGATGATGTCGCCATCCTCCACCAGTGCGATCGGCCCGCCGTCCGCCGCCTCCGGCCCGACATGGCCGATGCAGAAGCCGCGCGTGGCGCCGGAGAAGCGGCCGTCGGTGATCAGCGCCACCTTCTCGCCCATCCCCTGCCCGTAGAGCGCGGCCGTGGTGGAGAGCATCTCGCGCATCCCCGGCCCGCCCTTCGGCCCCTCGTAGCGGATGACGATCACCGTTCCTTCCGCGATGTCGCGCGCCTCCACGGCGGCAAACGTATCCTCCTCGCAGTCGAACACCCGCGCCGGCCCCTCGAACTGCAGGCGGTGCATGCCCGCCACCTTCACGATCGCGCCGTCGGGTGCCAGCGATCCGCGCAGGCCGACGACGCCGCCGGTCGGCGTGATCGGCGCCTTCGCGTCGTAGATCACCTTCTGGTCTGGGTTCCACGTCACCTCGTCGATATTCTCGGCCAGGGTGCGCCCGGTGACGGTCAGGCAGTCGCCGAACAGCAGCCCCTCCGCCATCAGCGTCTTCATCAGCATGTAGATGCCGCCCGCCTCGTACATGTCTTTCGCGACATATTTGCCGCCCGGCTTCAGGTCCGCGATGTAAGGCGTTGACTTGAAAGCCTCGGCCACGTCGAACAGGTCGAAGTCGATGCCCGCCTCATGCGCCATCGCCGGCAGGTGCAGCGCGCCGTTGGTCGATCCGCCGGTCGCCGCCACGATGCGCGCGGCGTTGACGAAGGCCTCGCGCGTGCAGATGTCGCGAGGGCGGATGTTGCGGCCGATCAGCTCCATCACCTGCGCGCCGGCGGCATGCGCGATCTGGTCGCGCGTGGTGTAAGGAGCGGGTGCCATGTTGCTGTTCGGCAGGGACAATCCGATCGCCTCGCCCACGCAGGCCATCGTGTTGGCGGTGAACTGGCCACCGCATGCGCCGTGGCCCGGGCACGCCGCCCGCTCGATCGCGTGGACCTCCTCGATCGGGCACGCGCCGGCCGAGTAGCGGCCGACCACCTCGAACACGTCCACCACGGTGATGTCGCGATCCTGGTAGCGGCCGGGCAGGATCGATCCGCCGTAGACGAAGATCGCCGGCACGTTCAGCCGCAGCATCGCCATCATCATGCCCGGCAGACTCTTGTCGCACCCGGCGAAGCCGACCAGCGCGTCGTAGCAGTGGCCGCGCACCGACAGCTCGACCGAATCCGCGATCACCTCGCGGCTGACGAGCGAGGCCTTCATGCCCTGGTGGCCCATCGCGATCCCGTCCGTCACGGTGATCGTGTTGAACCGGCGCGGCATCCCGCCGCCGGCGATCACGCCCTCGCGGCAGACGTCGGCCTGCGCGTCCAGGGTGGTGTTGCACGGGGCGGAATCGTTGCCGGCGGAGGCCACCGCCACGAACGGCCGGGCGATCTCCTCCTCCGTCAGCCCCATCGCATAATAATAGCTGCGGTGCGGCGCCCGCTCCGGGCCGACCGAGACGTGGCGGCTGGGCAGGCGGGACTTGTCGAACGATCGTGTCATCGGGCTTTCCTCGGGTCGGCCCCCGCGTCTTTACGCGCTGATGCGCTCAGCGCAACCGATCGCGGGTGGCGGCGATCACCGGCGCGATCCGCTCCGCCCACAGCGCCACGCCGGCCGCGTCGCCGATCAGATCCTGCCGCACCTCGATGCCCAGATAGGGGATGCCGCCCGCCTCGCCATGCGCGTTCATCGTCGCGTTCAGCACCTTGCCCGAATAGGGCAGATTGTCCCCGGTCACGATCCCCGCCTGCTCCAGCAGCGGGATGGCGATGCGCGCGGCGCGCTCGTCGCGATTGTAGAGGATGCCGATCTCCCACGGTCGCGGCTCGGGCGCGGTGGCGAGGCGCGGCGTGAAGCTGTGGAGCGAGATCAGCAGCGCCGGCCGCGTCCGTGCGATCGTTTCGGCAAGATGGGCGTGATAGGGCCGCCAGAAGCGATCGATCCGCGCCGCCCGCGCTATCGCGTCGAGACCGGCATTGCCGGCGACGACATGGCCGTCGCTCGCCGCCGGGATCAGGCCGGGCGCATCCTCCTCGCGATTAAGGTCGATGACCAGCCGGGACACGCCGCCGAGCACGCCGGGGCAGCCGAGCGTGGCGCACAGCGCGCGCGCCAGCGGCGCCACGCCGATATCCACCGCCACGTGCGCGCGCATCACCGCCGCCGGCACGCCCAGATCGATGTCGGGCGGCACATGATCGGAGGCATGGTCGCCGATCAGCAGCAGCCCGCTGCGCGCATCGCCGGGGATGGCGACGATCGCCTGGCTCATGCGAAGTCCGGCCGGCGCCGCCCCTGCATCGCCGCGATCCCCTCGGCAAAGGCGGGGCCGGCGAACGAATCGTCGAACAGCGCGTCGGTGACGGCGTCGCCCGCCTCTCCGGCGCGCGCGATCATCCCCTTCAGCGCGGCAACGCTGGCGGGCGCGTTCGCCGCGATCGCCTGCGCCAAAGCGGCCGCCGCCTCGCCGGCATGCTCCACCGCCTGCTCGACCAGGCCGATCCGCGCCGCCTCGTCCGCGTCGATGGTGCCGCCGCCGTGCAGCAGCCGCGCCGCCTGCCCCGGCCCGACCAGCGCCACCAGCCGCGCCACATCCCCGAACGGATAGGTGATGCCCAGCCGCGCCGGCGGGATGGCGAAGCCGGCGCCCCGGCCGGCGATGCGGATGTCGCAGGCCATCGCCAGCGCAACGCCGGCGCCGAAGCAGCCGCCGTCGATCGCCGCGATCACCGGGATCGGCAAGGCGCGGATCGCCGCCGTGGCCGCGCCCATCGTCGCGCGGAAGCGGCCGGCCGCGCCCGCGTCGCCGGCCAGCCGCGCCAGATCGGTCAGGTCGGCGCCGGCGCAGAAGGCGCTGCCCGCCGCGTCCAGGATCAGCACCCGCGCCGCGCCGATCTCGCCGAGCCGCGCCGTCAGCGCCGCCCAGCCAGCCTGCGGGATGGCGTTGCGCGCGGCGGGGCGGTTCAGCGTCAGCCGGGCGACGCGGCCGTCTGTCGTCAGATCGAACATCGCCCCCTGTTGCCGCCGCGCGCGCCGGATGTCACGACGGCGGGGACAAAAAGACGGAAACGGGGCGCATGGGCAGCATGGCCGGCACGGGCGGCAGCACGAGACGCGAGGCGGTGGCCGCCATCGGCGGCGCCGGCCTCGCCGCGCTGCTGCCGCCCGGCCCCGCGCCCGCCGCCGCGCCGCCGCCCTGCCCGATCCGCACGCCGCTGGACGCTATCGCAAATCGGCTGCTGGCGCTGACGCCGGAGGCGGGCGTCTATGCCGGCGTGCCCGCCGCGCTGGATGGCGGGCCGCTCGCCCGGCGGATGGACGATTATTCGCCGGAGGGGGAGGCCATGTGGCGCGCGGCGCTGCTTGGCGCCCGCGCCGATCTCACGCGCATCGCCTGCGCCGGCGATGCCAATGCCGCGCTCGATCTCGCCACGGCCGGCGCGGTGATCGACAATGCCGTGCGCGCCGCCGACATCCCCTACGGGCGGATCAACGCGTTCAACTTCTCCGGGCACGTGCCCTATCTGGTCACGCAGATCTCCGGCCCGATGATCGATACGCCGGGCACGATGCAGGGCCAGCAGTCGGTCTCCTCGCCGGCGGCGGTGGACGCCTGGATCGCCAAGCTCGACGGCTTTCCCGCGGGCTTCGCCGGCGTCGAGGCGAAGCTGGCGGCGGACGAGGCGGCCGGCTGCCGCCCGCCGCGCGTGCTGCTGGAGGGTGCGCGCGAGGTGATCGCCGCCTTCCTCGCCGGCCCGGCCGAGCGGCATCCGCTGCTGCTGGCCCTGCGTGAGGGGATGCAGGCGGCCGGCCTCGATGCACGCCTGCGTGACAAGGCGCTGGAACGCGCGACCGTGTCGCTGCAGCAGCGCGCCCGGCCGGCCTATGCGGCGCTGCTCGGCCGGGTGACGGCGATGGTGCCGCGCGGCCGGGCCGAAGCCGGCCTCTGGGCGCAGCCGCGCGGCGACGAGTTCTACGCCGCCAACGTCCGCTCGCTCGGCGATACCGCGCTCGGCCCCGCGCAGATCCACCGCATCGGCCTGGCCGAGGTGCAGCGCATCACCGCGCGGATGGAGCGGCTGCTGCGCCTGCGCGGCCTCTCCCGCGGCAGCGTCGGCGCGCGGATGGACGCGCTGGCGCACGATCCGCGCCACCTGTTCGCCGACAGCGACGAAGGCCGCGAGGAACTGCTCGACTATCTGCGCGGCCTCGTCGCGAAGATGGAGGCGCGCTACCCCGAGATCCTGCCGCCGGCCCTGATCCCGCGCCAGCGCCTTCAGGTTCGCCGCGTGCCGGTGGCGACGGAGGCGGGCGCGCCCGGCGGCTATTATGACGGTCCCTCGCTCGACGGCACGCGGCCGGGCACCTACTGGATCAACCTGCGCGACATGGCCGCCGTCGCCCGCTTCCGCCTGCCCACGCTCAGCTATCATGAGGGCGTGCCCGGCCACCACACGCAAAATGCGGTGGCGCTGGGCCTGGGCGAGCAGCCGCTGCTGATCCGCATCGCCAGCTTCAACGCCTATCAGGAGGGCTGGGCGCTCTACTGCGAGCGGCTGGCGGCCGAGATGGGCTGCTATCGCACCGATCCGCTCGGCAATCTCGGCCGCCTGCAGGACGAGCTGTTCCGCGCCGTCCGCCTCGTCGTCGACACCGGCCTCCACTTCCACCGCTGGAGCGAGGCGAGGGCCGTCGCCTATATGCGCGACGCGACGGGCGTGGCCGAGAGCCGCGTGATCGCCGAGGTGCGCCGCTACATGGCGTGGCCGGGGCAGGCGCTGGGCTACAAGCTCGGCCAGCTGCGGCTGCTGGAGCTGCGCGGGCGGATGATGGCGCGCCGCAAGCGCCGCTTCCGCCGGCAGGATTTCCACGCGCTGGTGCTGTCGCGAGGGCCGATGCCGCTCGATCTGGTGGCCAGGCGGATCGGCTGAAGGTGGCGGTCCGCGCATGATGAGGCTACTCTGCCGGCCGATCCACGACCGCCCGGCCCGTGGAGGGGCTGGGCGCAGGCGAAGTCCCGTCTCGAAGGTTCATGCGGGACGCCACTTCGGCAGGCTCAGCGGCTCCTCAGGATGGGCGGAGGTTCAACATCCCGGTAGAAGCGTCCATGCCCCCTCTCCTCCTCGTCATGGCCGGCGGTGCGATCGGCTCGGGCTTGCGCTACGCCGCCGCCGCCGTGGCGCTGCGCGCGTTCGGCCCGGGCTTTCCCGCCGGCACCTTCGCGGTCAACCTGATCGGCGGGCTGCTGATGGGGCTGCTCGCCGGCATCCTCGGCCGCGCCGCCTTGCCGGCGGAGCCGCTGCGCCTGTTCGTCGGCGTCGGCATCCTCGGCGGCTTCACCACCTTCTCGTCGTTCAGCCTGGAAAGCTACGCGATGCTGATGCGCGGCGAGGTCGCGCTCGCGATCGGTTACGGCCTCGCCTCTGGCGTCGGATCGATCGCGATGCTGGCGCTGGGCGTGATACTCGCTAGGGCGATCGGATGACCGAGGACTCTCCGACCAGGGCCGACGATGGCCGCACCTTCACCGTGGGCTATGAGGATGACGGCATCCGGCTCGATCGATGGTTCAAGCGGCACCTGCCGGAAACCAGCTTCAACATCGTCTCGCGCTGGGCGCGCACCGGCCAGCTGCGCGTCGACGGATCGCGGACGGCGCCCGGAGACCGGCTCGCCGCCGGCCAGAGCATCCGCGTGCCACCGGCGGAGGTGATCGCCACCGCCACCGCCACCACCACCACCGCCCGCCCGAAGAAGGAGCGGCCGCCCCTCTCCGACGAGGACACCGCCTTCATGCGCGATCTGGTAATCCACCAGGATCGCCACGCCATCGTCATCAACAAGCCGCCCGGCCTCGCCACGCAGGGCGGCACCAAGACGGACCGCCATGTCGACGGCCTGCTCGACGCGCTCACCCTCGATGCGCCGGGCCGGCCCAAGCTGGTTCACCGGCTGGACAAGGACACCTCCGGCGTGCTGCTCGTCGCCCGATCGGCCTTTGCCGCCGGCCATTTCGCCAAGGCGTTCAGCAGCCGCACCGCGCGCAAGGTCTACTGGGCGCTGATCGCCGGCGTTCCCTCGATCGAGGACGGCATGATCGAGCTGCCGATCGCCAAACAGCCCGGCACCGGCGGCGAGAAGATGCATGTCGACGAGAAGGAGGGCAGCCCCGCCCGCACCCGCTACCGCGTGATCGAGCGGGCCGGCAACACCGCCGCCTGGGTGGAGCTGCAACCCCATACCGGCCGCACCCACCAGCTGCGCGTCCACATGGCGGCGATCGGCCACCCGATCGTCGGCGATGGCAAATATGGCGGGCCGGAGGCGTTCCTATCGGGCGGAGTCAGCCGCAAGATGCACCTGCACGCCCGCCGCCTGCGGGTCGATGCACCCGATGGCGGCCAGATCGACGTGACCGCCGAGCCGCCGGCCCACTTCGCCGAGAGCGTGAAGCTGCTCGGCTTCGATCCGAAGCGCGGCGAACTGCCGCTGGACGAGCCGAAATTTTCCGAGACGGCCGAGGGACGGAAGCGGGCGATCGGCCAGGCCGCCAAGGCTCGCCGCAAGGAGCGCAAGGGCGAGCGGCGCGGGCGGGGTCGCGCCTGATGCACCCCGATCCCGCCTTCCGTCTCGGGGATGCGACCGCCTGCCGCGCCTTCGCCGCCGATCGCGGCTTCGCCCACATCTTCGCCTGCACCGCCGACGGACCGATTGTGGCCCACGCGCCGGTGGAGGTGACGGCGGACGGCCGGCTGCGCTTCCACCTCGCCCGCCGTAACCGCGCATTCGCCGGGCTGGACGGGGCGCGCGGCATCGCCAGCATCGCCGGGCCGGACGCCTATGTCAGCCCGGACTGGTACGACGCGCCCGATCAGGTGCCGACGTGGAACTATGTCGCGGTGGAGGCGCACGGCACGATCCGCCGGCTGCCCGACGACGCGCTGCCCGGCCAGCTCGATGCGATCAGCGCCGCGCACGAGGTGAAGCTGGCGCCCAAGCCGGCCTGGACGCGCCACAAGATGGGGCCGGGCCGGTTCGCCGCGATGCTCGGCGCTATCGCCACCTTCGAGCTGGACGTCGCCGAGTGGCGCGGCACCGCCAAGCTCTCCCAGAACAAGTCCGCCACCCAGCGCGCCGGCGTGATCGCGGGCCTGCGGGCGATCGGCCGGGAAGACATGGCAGCCCTGATCGGCGCCGATCGGTGAAGCGGCCCACCCTCATAACTCCCCGGCACAGGGAGGGGGACCGCGCGCAGCGTGGTGGAGGGCGCGCGCGGCGTCGCACCAACCCACGTCACGCGCGCCCATCCGACATGCCGCTTTGCCGGCATTGCCGATCGCCGCTCCCCCGTCGGGACGCATCGCCCGCATGACAGCCGACCGTCCCAACCGCCTCGCCGTGTTCGATTGCGACGGCACGCTCGTCGACAGTCAGGCGGCGATCTGCGCCGCCATGGCGGACTGCTTCGTCGCCGCCGGCCTGCCCGATCCGGGCGCGGCGGCCACGCGCCGCGTCGTCGGCCTCAGCTTGGTCGAGGCGGTGGCGATGCTGCATCCGGCCGGCACCGCCGATCTGCACGCCGCGATGGCCGGCGACTATAAGCGCGCCTTCCAGCGCCGGCGCGGCGCCGGCCTGGTCGCGGAGCCGCTGTTCGCCGGCGTGGCGCGGGCGCTCGCCGATCTATGCGCCGCCGGCTGGCTGCTGGGCGTCGCCACCGGCAAGTCCGATCGCGGTCTTGGCCTGTGCCTCGCCCATCACGGCCTCGCCGATCGCTTCGTCACCTTGCAGACGGCCGATCGCCACCCGTCCAAGCCGCACCCGGCGATGCTGTTCCAGGCCATGGCCGAAGCCGGCGCCGCGCCCGAGACGACGGTGATGATCGGCGACACCAGCTACGATATCGCCATGGCGAAGGCCGCCGGCGCGGTCGCCGTGGGCGTCGCCTGGGGCTATCATGCACCGGCCGAGCTGTTCGCCGAGGGCGCCGACCATGTCGTCGATCACGCCGCCGATCTTCCCGCCTTGCTGGAGCGCCTGCCATGACACCCGGCCTGCCGCCGAGCGAACAGGAGCGGCTCGCCCGCGTCCGCTTCGCCATCCTCAATTCCGCAAAGGTCAGCGGCATCGTGCTGATGTGCTTCGGCCTCTGGATCCTGCTCGGCGATCTGGTCCGCGTGGGCGGCGACGTGCTGATCGGCCTGCCGGTGTTCGCGATCGGCCTGTTCCAGGCGCTGGTGCTGCCGAAGATCCTCGCCGGCCAATGGTCGACGCCGAAATGAAGCGCTTCTACACGGAAGTGACGGTGGCAGGCGAGGCGGACGGCCACGCCATCCGCCTCGACGGGCGCGCGGTGAGGACGCCGGCGCGCGCGCCGCTGGCGCTGCCCACCGCCGCGCTGGCGGAGGCGATCGCCGGCGAGTGGCGGGCGCAGGGGGACGTGATCGATCCGCGCGCCATGCCGCTGACCGGCCTCGCCAATGCCGCGATCGACCGTGTCGGGCCGGCGCGCGACACCTTCGTCCGCGATCTGGCCGGCTATGCCGAGACCGACCTGCTCTGCTACCGGGCGGAGAGCCCGGCGTCGCTGGTCGCGCGACAGGCGGCGGAATGGGATGCGCTGCTGGACTGGGCGCGGCACCGCTACGACGTCACCTTCACGATCGTCACCGGCATCATCCACCGCCCGCAGCCGCCCGCCACCGTCGCCCGCCTGGCCGAGGCGGTGGCGGCGCGCGACGCCTTCGCCCTCGCCGGCCTGTCGCCGCTGGTGACGATCGGCGGATCGCTGGTGACGGCGCTGGCGCTGATCGAAGGCGCGATCGCGGCGGAGGCCGCCTTCGCCACCACGCATCTCGACGAACTCTGGCAGGTCGAACAGTGGGGCGAGGACGCGCTGGCCGCGGATGCCCGCGCAGCCCGCGAACGCGATTTCCTCGCCGCCGCGCGCTTCGTGGCGCTGGCGGCCGAACAAGGCCGCTTACCCGCGACATCGCACCAGGCCGCTATGACCCGTATGGATCCTGAAACAAGTTCAGGATGACGACAGATGGGCTAAGCCGGATCGACATTCAGCATTTTGCATGTCCGCTCATGCTGAGGAGTGGTTGAGCGAAGGCGAAGACCCGTATCGAAGGACGGCCCGAGTCCCTCGAGACGCCATTTCGACAGGCTCAATGGCTCCTCAGGATGAGCGGTGCGCATGAAATGCGAGCGAATCGACTTGGTTCGCTGAAGGTCGATCCGGCCTAGTGTCCGTCCGCCCTTCTTAAGCCGCCTCGCGCTCACCCTCTCCGGCGGCATCGGCGATCAGTTCCAGCGATCGCTTGCGCGCGTCGTGATCGTATACGTCGCAGACGATCATCAGCTCGTCCGCCCGCGTCTCCGCCACCAGCCGGGCGATCCCCTCCCGCACCGTGGCCGGCGAGCCGACGATGCTGCGCGCCAGCATCCGCTGCGCCTGCGCGCGCTCGGCGGGCGCCCAGTAGCTCTCGATATCGTCGATCGGCGGCTTGCTCAGGCCGCGCGCGTTGCGCAGCAGGTCGGCGAACGACATCTGCTGCGTCGTGGCCAGCCGCCTGGCCGCCGCGTCCGTCTCGGCGGCGATTATGTTCACGCCGATCGCCGCATAGGGCGCCTGCAACTGGGCAGACGGCTTGAAGCCGAGCCGGTACAGGTCCAGCGCCGGCAGCAGCGCATCGGGCGCGAAGTGAGAGGCGAAGGCATAGGGCAGCCCCAGCTCCGCCGCCAGCTGCGCGCCGAACGTGCTGGACCCCAGGATCCATAGCGGCACCTCCGTCCCCATTCCCGGTACGGCGCGTATGCGCTGGTTCGGCTGGGCCGGCGCAAGGAAAGCCTGCAGCTCCTGCACGTCCTGCGGGAACTGGTGGGATGCCATCGGATCGCGCCGCATCGCCCGCGAGGCAATCTGGTCCGTGCCCGGCGCGCGGCCGAGGCCGAGGTCGACGCGGCCCGGATAGAGGCTGGCGAGCGTGCCGAACTGCTCGGCGATGATGTAGGGGGCGTGATTCGGCAGCATGATGCCGCCGGCGCCGATGCGGATCGTGCGCGTGCCGCTGCCGATATGGGCGAGCGCGACCGAAGTGGCGGCGCTGGCGATGCCCGGCATGTTGTGGTGCTCGGCCACCCAGAAGCGGGTGTAGCCCAGCCGCTCGGCGTGGCCGGCCAGGTCGCGTGCGCGATCGAGCGCCAGCTTCACGTCGCCACCCTCCGGCACGCGGACGAGATCGAGGATCGAAACGGCTACCATGTGCGTCTCCTTGACTCATCATCTAGGAAGCCGCGCGCCGGATGGAAGGGCAACGCCTGCCCGCTCCGTCGCAACCCGCCGCGTCCGCGCGCAAACTTGCCCGCCGGTCCGCAACCGAAGGCCGGTCGGCTCGTTCCGCTACCGACCCGAACAGATGCTGAGCGGAGCGGAGCCATGACCGACGAACCCACTTTCCCCGCCGATGCCGTGCCGGGCCGGCCCACGCCGCCGCCACCCGCCAGCGGCACCTCCGCCGGCGTCGCGCCGCTGACACCGCCGCCGCCCGCGCCGGCGACGCCGCCCTTTCCGGCCGCCAACGATCCGGCGGCCGAGGCGGACGCCTCCGCACGCAACCTCACTTGGCAGCGGGTCGGCGTGGGGGCGGCGATCGGCATCGGCTCCGCCGCGGTCGCCGCCGCCCTGCTCTACGTCAATCGCGGCCGCAAGGGCTGAGCCGTCACCCGGCCTGACCGGCCCGGCTCACGTCGATCCGGTCCCGTTCCTTTGCGAAGGCGACCAGCGCCGGGCCGGTCAGCGTGCTGCCCTGCTCGGTTTGGATGCCGAGCGGATCGACCGCCTCGCCGGCGATATGCACCTCATAGTGCAGGTGCGGCCCGGTCGAACGCCCGGTGGTGCCGATCTCGCCGATCTGCTGCCCCTGCGCCACGTGCGCGCCGGGGGCGATGCCCGGCATGAAGCGGTTCTGGTGGAGATAGTAGGTCTGCCAGCCATTTTCGTGGCGCAGGATCGTCAGGTTGCCGTTCGGCCCCTTCATCGCCGCCCACTCCACCACCGCATTGCCGGCGGCGAAGATCGGCGTGCCGATCGGCGCGGCGAAATCCGTGCCCTTGTGCAGCTTCATGAAGCCCAGCACCGGATGGAGGCGGAAGCCGAACTTGGAGGAGACGCGCGCGCCATCCACCGGCGTGCGCATCAGCGCGCGGACGATGCTGCGCCCGCTGGCATCGAACCAGTCCGGCTTGCCGCCCGGCGGCGTGAAGCGGTAGACCGCGCTCGACTTGTTGGCGGTGTTGAGCTCGGCATAGAGCAGGCGCGGCGCGCCGACGGGCTGGCCGCTGGCGTTGATCTCCTGCTCGAACGCCGCCTCGAAAGCGTCGCCCAGCTTCACCTCACGCTGGAAATCGAAGTCGAAGGCCAGCGCCTTGGCGAATTCGGGAATCAGGCTGTCCGATATGCCGGCCGCCACCGCCGACGAGTAGAAGCTGTCCGCATCCATCCGCCCCCGCTTCACGACGATGCGGGCGTGCAGCTGCGGCGCCACCTTCGACACGTCGAACCCGCCGTCGCCTCGCGGGGTGGCGACCGCGCCCGAACTGTCGGGGTTTGACGCCTCCAGCCGCGCCAGGCGGCAGCCGCCGGCGGCCGGCTCCAGGGTCAGCACGGCGCGCACCTCGCTGTCCGCCTTCAGCGCGCCTTGCGTCGCCTGGGCCGCTGCCGCCGCTTCCGCCGCGCCCACACCATTGGCCAGCAGCGCCGCCCGCAACTCGCTGGCGCCGGCCAGTACGAGTGTGCGCCTGGTCTGGCGGGTCTTCGATGCGCCGGGCTCGGCCGCGCTCGCCGCCGATCCGCTTCCGGTCGCGCCAGCCGGCGCCGTCCGCTGCCGCCAGGCGATGAAGCCGGCGAAGGCGACCAGCAGCGCCACGCCGATCGCCAGCGAGAGCTTTCGCCACTGCGGCGCGGCGGCGGCCGGCGCCCCGCCGGCATCGATCGGGACAGCGCCCGACCCGGCCGGCACCCACGTGCGCGGATCATAGGATAATGATGCGCCGCCCGCGTCCGCCATGTGCCGCCCTCCCGCGCGATCGGTCTAGCGTTCTCGCCCGGCGCGTGGAACCGGCTTTCGCGCGATGGCGCCGCGCAGCGGATGATTGCGGCCGGGCGGCATCACGGTCTACTGCTGGACGGGCAACGGGATGAAGCGATGAGCGACAGCGACGAGACGCCACCGGACGAGGATCGGACCGTGTTCCGCCCGGGTGCGCCCGCGTCGGTGCCGCCCGCGACGCCCGCCTCCGCGCCGCCGTCGCCTCCACCACCATCGCCGCCGCAGGGCACGGCGATGCCGGCGGGCACCTTTACGCCGATGGCGCCGCGTACCGGCGGCGCCGGCATCCAGATCGGCGACGTGCTCAACCACATCTTCGAGGTGAAGCGCTTCATCGCCCGCGGCGGCATGGGCGAGGTGTTCGAGGGCGTGAACGTCAATTCGGACGAGCCCGTCGCGATCAAGGTGATCCTGCCGGCGATGGCCGCCGATCCCAACGTGCAGGCGATGTTCCGCAAGGAGGCGCGCACGCTCACCCGCCTCTCCCACCCGGCGCTGGTGCAGTATCGCGTGCTGGCGCAGGAGCCGCAGCTCGGCGTGCTCTACATCGTCACCGAGTTCATCGAGGGCCGCAACCTCTCCGACGTGCTCGGCGAGCTGAGCCCCGGCGTCGCCGACCTGCGCGGCCTCACCCGCCGCCTGGCCGAGGGGCTGCGCGCCGCCCACGCGCTCGGCGCCATTCACCGCGACATGTCGCCTGACAATGTGCTGCTGGAGCATGGCCGGCTGGATCGCGCCCGGATCATCGACTTCGGCATCGCCAAGGATCTCGATCCCGGCCAGAAGACGATCATCGGTGACGGCTTCGCCGGCAAGCTCGGCTATGTCGCGCCCGAGCAGCTCGGCGATTTCGATCGCGAGGTGGGGCCGTGGTCCGATGTCTACAGTCTCGGCCTCGTCATCCTCGCGGTGGCGCTGGGCCGCAACGTGGACATGGGCACCACCTTCGTCGGCGCGATCGACAAGCGCCGCACCGGCGCGGACCTGAGCGACGCGCCGGCCGAGCTGCGCCCGATCCTGGAGCAGATGCTGCGGGCGGACCCCGCCCGGCGCCTCCGCTCAATGGACGAGGTGCTCGCCGCGCTGGATGCGCCGGCCGCGCCGGTGGCGGTCGCCCAGCCGCCGGCCGCGCCGGAGGGAGCCGCCAGGGCCGCCGCCGCGCCCGCTAGGCGCCCCGCCCCGGCGCCCGCGGCCAATGATCGGTTCGAGCGGAAGCCCGCCTCCGGCAGCCGTCTGCCGCTGTTCGGCGGTCTCGCCGCGGGGCTCGTGGCGCTGCTGGCCGGCGGTGCCTTCCTCGCCTTCGGCGGCGGCGACGATGCCGCGCCGGTCGCCGCCCCGAAGTCCGCCGCCGTCGTGGCCACGGCCGGCAGCCCCGCCGACAAGGCCCGCGCCGCCGTCGCCGCCGCGCTGCCGACGATCGCCTGCACCTGGCTCGACCTCGCCAATGTCGCGGAAGGGGGCGACGGCGTCACCCTCGCCCTCACCGGCGTGGCCGGCAAGCCGGGCGAGGCGCAGGCCGCCGTCGCCAGGGCCGCCGCCGATGCGGGCGTGCCGGTCGCCGCGACCGACTTCGCCGACGTCGCGCCGATCAGCGGATCGGAATGCGGCGCGATCGACGCATTCCGCCTGATCCGCGCCACCGGCCGCCAGCACCTCACCGTCACCCAGCGCAAGTTCGAGATGGCGCCGCTCGGTCCGGAAACGGCCTATCCCGGCCAGAACGGCGCCCGCGCCGTCATCAACCTGGCGATGGGCGATCCGAAGCAGGATTTCGCGCTCTACGGCATCGAGCCGAACGGCGAGATATCGAAGATCGCCGGCAACCGCGCGGAGTTTGCCAGCTTCGTCACCGGCGGCGGCCCGATCGCCGATCTCGGCGGCGACACCTATCGCATCCAGGTGGACATCAACCATTCCGGCTGGTCCGGCGTGCTGCTGCTGACCGGCAAGGGCGGCTTTCCGAGCAAGCTGTTCGAGGCGGGCGCAGGCTCCCGCACCGCCGAGTGGCAGCGCAACTTCGCCACCGTCGCCGCCACCAACGACTGGCAGACCGAGATGGTGTGGTTCAAGATGGTGGACGAGGTGCCGAACGGCTGAACCCCGGGTGCAGCCGCACGACGGTGACGCCCCGCCGGGCGCGCCTCACCGCGCCTTGGCGTCCGCCTCATAGGCCAGTTGGAACGCCGCCGCGAACCGCTCGACGAAGCCGCCGTCGGCCGCGAACGCCGCCTCGTAGGCGCGCCACAGCGCGGCATCGCCGCCGCCCGCCCCGCTGCGGATCGCCGCCGGGGAGACGCGATCCAGCGTACCGCCTAGCGCCGCCTGCATTGCCTTCAGCACCGCCACGCGATGCGCCTCGATCGCCGCCGCCGCCTCGTCCACCGCCTGCAGGGCCGGCATCACGCCCGGATGCGGCGGGGAGAGCATCGCCGCCAGCGCCTGCTCGGGCGATCGCGCCGCGGCGATGGCGTTGGTCGCGGCGAGCGGCGCCGGCGGTGCGCCGATCTCCCGCCGGGCCTTCGCGCGATCCTCCTCCATCGCCCGCAGCGCGGTGACGAGGCGGCGCAGCAGCGCGCCCGCCGCCACCAGCGCGGTCGTGTCGTCGGCCCGCACCTGCGAGCGATCGATGCCCGCGCCGTGCAGCAGCGCGGCCAGGCCGCCGGTGCCGGGCGGCGGCGGGGCCGATGCGGGGGACACCGCAGTGGGCGAGGCCGCGCGCATTGACTGCGCCGTCCGCACCGGCCCCGGCGCCGGGCCGCCCGGGACGCCCGCCTCCAGCGCCACGCCGATCTGGTAGGCGCCGATGCCGATCGTCTCGCCGCCAACCAGCCGGTGCGGCCCTTCCAGCCGGCGGCCGTTGACGAAGGTGCCGTTGGTGCTGGTGTCGACGAGCATGTAGACGCCGTCGCGATGGGCGATCTGGCAGTGGCGCGAGGAGATCTGGCTCGTCGGATCGGGCAGGCTACAGTCGGCATCCGGCGATCGGCCGATCACCGCGCCGCGACCGTCCAGCCGCAGTGGCGGCACGGGCGCGGCACCTCCCGAACGCACGGCGAGCGTAAGCGGCATCTGATCCCCCAGGGAGCGGCGAGGCGGCGATCTTAGCGCCGGCTGCGCCGCGTGCAATCGTGCCGGCGCGGGCGATTGCCACGCTCCGCCCGATCCCCTAGCCTCGCGGTCGCGCGGAGGGGGAGCGGATGCGACAGGACGAGACCGGCCGGCCCGGCACCGGCGCGGCGGACGAGATCGCCCGCGTGCAGGCCGCCTATGAGGAGGTCGCCTATCCGGCGATGGTCTGCACCGCCGGCCACCCCGATCGTCTGGCGGTGGCCGCCCGGCTCCACGGCCTCTCGCCGCCACCGATCGAAACGGCACGCGTGCTGGAGATCGGCGGCGGCGACGGCGTCAACCTGATGGCGCTCGCCTGCGCCTACCCGCACGCGCAGTTCCTCAGCGTGGATCTCGCGCCCAGCGCCGTGGCGCGCGGGCGGGCGCTGGTCGCTCGGACCGGCCTGGACAACGTCCGGATCGAGCAGGGCGACATCGTCCGGCTCGCCGACGACATGGCCGGGACGTTCGACTATGTCATCGCCCACGGCGTCTACGCATGGGTGCCGGATGTCGTGCGCGAAGCGGTGATGCGGCTGATCGGCCGGGTGCTGGCGGCCGACGGCGTCGCCTTCGTCGACTATAATGCGATGCCCGGCGGCCATCTGCGCCAGACCCTGCGCGAGATGATGCTCTACCGCACGCGGGGCATCGCCGATCCGGCCGAGCGCCTCCGCGTCGCGCACGAGGCGCTCGTCGCCTTCGGCGCGCCGCGCGAGGGCGAGCGTCTGTTCGTCGAGGCACTGCGCGAACATGCCCGCTCCACCGCGAAGAAGACGCCCGCCGTGCTCCACCATGACGAGCTCGGCGCCTTCTTCGCCCCGCAGATGCTCAGCGACGTGTCGGCGGCGGCGGCGGCGAACGGCCTCCTCTTCCTCAACGAGGCCGATCCGCTGGGTCAGGAGGACGGCTTCGCGCCGGCCGACGAGCCCGATGCGGACAGCGACGCGATCGTGCGGATCGCCCAGCTGCGCGACTTCGAATCGATGAAGTTCTTCCGCCAGTCTCTGTTCGTCCGCGCCGCCGCGAACCCGGTGCGCCGGCCGGCGGTCGCGGCGGTCGCTGGCCTGTATGCCGCCGCGCAGTGCGAGCGGGTCGACGCGCAGGTCTTCACGCATGACGGCGGCCGCATCTCAATCAGCGATCCCGTCTTCGCCGCGGCGCTGGCGCGGCTGGTGGCGGCGTGGCCGGCGCGGTTGCCCGTCGCCGCGCTGGCGCTGGACGAGGAGCAGCTGACATCCCTGCACGAGCTTGCCGGCCTGCGCTTCGTCAACCTGCACTCGGTGCCGCGCGAGGGCGTGGCCGTGGCCGGCGAACGGCCGGTGGCGAGTCCGCTGGCGCGCGCGCAGGCGGAAGACGGGGCGGAGATCGTCGCGACCCTGGACCACATGATGATCGCGATGAACGAGGCGGGGCCGCGCCGCTTCCTCGCGCTGCTGGACGGAACGCGCGACCATGACGAGATCGCCGTCGCCTGGGCCACGCTCGGCCTGCCGGACGGGGTGAAGGTGGAGGATGCCCTGCGCAAGTTCGCGCTGGCGGCGCTGCTGGTGGCCTGAGCCGGCGCGGCGCTGGCGAACCGCTACCGCGCGAGTGCCGAATAGGCGCCGCCCGCGCTCATGAATGGCGGATCGGGGATGGTCGCGCGGCTCTCCTTAAGCATCAGCGACCAGCGGTTCGACAGGTCCGAGAAATAGGCATCGTCGCGCTCGATCCGCCGGCGCACCACCGGACGCCCCGCATCGGCCGGGATCACCACGATATCGAACGGCAGGCCCACCGACAGATCGGAGCGGATGGTCGAATCGAACGAGAGCAGGCCCACCTTCACCGCCTCGTCCAGCGGCGAGTCGTAATCCATCGCGCGATCAAGGATGGGCTTGCCATATTGCGTCGCGCCGATCTGGAGGAAGGGCGTGTCAGCGCAGCATTCGATGAAATTGCCGGCGTCGTAGATAAGATATAGCTTCAGCGCGCCGGCGGAGCCGTCCGCCGCCGCGATCCGCCCGCCGACGATCAGCGATATGCCGGATGCGACGCCCGCGCGCTGCAGCCCCGGCTTCAGTTCCAGCCCCGCCAGCCGCACCGCTTCCGAAATCAGCTGCGCCGCGCGAAACATCGTGGGCATGTGGGCCAGCTTGCGGGGATGCTCGTCGCCGGCGAACGGCGGCAGCCCCTCCTCCAGCTGGCCCAGCACATGCTGGGTGACGGAGAGGTTGCCCGCGCTCATGCAGAAGATCAGCCGGTCGTCGGCATCGGCCAGCACGTGCATCTTGCGATAGACGGAGATGTTGTCGATCCCGGCATTGGTGCGCGTGTCGGAGATCATGATCAGGCCGTCGCGCAACGCGATGCCGACGCAGTAGGTCATCCTCGCCCTCCATCCGCCCGCTTGCCGGGCGGTCCGTTCTTCACTGCATCTGCCCCTGCGACGTGCCGACGCGGACGCCGACCGCCAGTTCTTCCAGGCCGCCGCCGGTTCTAGTGCCGGAAAGCGGCGCCGCGCCACGAAAATCGAGCGCGGTCGCCACGCGCACATAGGTATCGTCCGGGCAGCGGCCGCAGCTGGGATCGAAGCCGATCCAGCCATAATCCTGCACGTGCGCCTCCGCCCACGCATGCGTCGCATCCTGCACCGCGGAGTCGTGGCCGGGCGTGAAGCGGTGGCCGGAGACGTAGCGCGCCGGCAGCCCCAGCGCCCGCGCGGCCGAGATGAACACGTGCGCCAGATCCTGCGGCGCGCCATGCCCGTCCGCGAATGTGGCGGCGGCATCGCGGGCGCCGGCGCGCGCACCGGGATCGAAGCGCAGCGTCTCGGCCAGCCGCTCGTTCAGGCGATGCGCCGTGGCCAGGCCGGAGCCGCCGGCCGCCGCGACCTCGCCCACGAAGGCGTCCAGCGCCGCGCTGCTGTTGGTGCAGGCGGTGCTCTGCAGGAACAGCATCGGCGGCAGCGGCTCCGGCGCGCCGCCCAGCATGCCGGCGCGATCCTCGGTCAGCACCTCGCCCGATACGCTGAGGCCGACATGGTCGATCGGCCCGTCGATATAGAGCATGTTCGTCTCGTTGCCGAAGCCGTCGCGGCCCGGGCGCAGGCGTGCGTTGCAGTCCACGTCGATGCGCCAGTCGATGATGTTCTGGCCCTCGTTGCTGGTCGGCGTCAGCCGCAGCAGCTGCACGATCCGGGCCTGCGGCTCGCTGAAGCGATAGTCGGTGCGGTGGTGGATGAACAGGCGCATCGGCGAACCGGCTCAGGCGAAGCGGAACTGGTGGCTGATCGCCTGATCGATCCGGCCGTTCTCGATGATGAAGGCGGAGAGATATTCGTGCAGCCCGCCACGCACGATCGATCCGATCGAGTTGCGGTTCATCGCATTCTGCCGCTGCCGCGCCAGCCGGTCCGCCTCGCCCTGCCGGCCGGTGCGCTTGCCGATCATGTTCAGCAGGTTCACCACCTCGTCGGTGGAGGCGGCGAGGGAGCGGGGCAGCTCGCGCCGCATGATCAGCAGGTCGGCCACCTGGCCGGGCCGCAGGCCGTCGCGATAGAGCAGGCGATAGGCGTTCACCGCCGATACCGTGTGCAGGATCGTCGTCCACTGGTCGCGATCGATCACGCCGCCCACCAGCTCGCCTTCCGGCAGCAGCAGGTGATATTTGACGTCGATCAGGCGGGATGTGTTGTCCGCCCGCTCGATCGCCGCGCCCAGCATCAGGAACCACGAGCTCTCGTTGCGCAGCATCCGGTGAACGGCGCCCTCGAAGCCGCGCGCCTCGGCCTTCAGCGTCTCCACCAGGGTCAGCGTGCCCGGCCCGCCGCTCACCGTCGAATAGTCGCGCAGGCCCAGCCACGCGCGATTGATCGCCTCCCACGCCTCGCGCGAGAGGGCGGTGCGCACCGCCCGCGCATTGCCGCGCGCCGCATCCAGGCAGGCGCGGATCGAGCTCGGATTGCTGCGGTCCAGGGTCAGGTAGCGGCTCACATTGGCCGGGCTGCGCTCCTCGCCGGAGGAGGTGAAGGCGTGGTTGGCGGCGGTGACGAGCAGCGCGCTCTCCCACGCGCCCTCGCCCGCCGGCCGCGGCGACAGCGAATCGAGCCGGATCGTCGCCTCGATCAGCCGCGCGGTGAACTCGGCCCGCTCGACATAGCGGCCGACCCAGTAGAGCGAGGCGGCGGTGCGCGAGAGCATCAGGCGATCCCCCGCGGCAGGCTCGAAAGGCTTTGCGACATACCTCCCATCGTCTGGGTCATGCCCTCTCCCATGGACTGGGACATGCCGCCCATCGCCTGTCGCATCACGTTCGCCAGGATCATGCTGTCCTTGGTGCCGCCGCCCTGGCTGGAATTGACCACCAGCGACCCCTCGCGCAGCGCCACGCGGGTAAGCCCGCCCGGCACGATCTGCACGCCGTTCGCGCCGGAGAGGATGAACGGACGGAAATCGACGTGGCGCGGGGCGACGCCCTGCTCGGTCAGGGTCGGCACGGTGGAGAGGGCGAGCGTCGGCTGCGCGATATAGCGGTGCGGCTCCGTCACCAGCGCCGCGCGGAACCGCTCCACCTCCGCCTTGGACGCCGTCGGGCCGACGAGCATGCCGTAGCCGCCCGATCCGTCGACCAGCTTCACGACCAGCTTCTCGAGATTGTCGAGCGTGTACTGCAGCGCCTGCGGCTCGCGGCAGCGATAGGTTTCCACGTTCGGCAGCCTGGCCTCGCTGCCCGAATAATATTTAACGATCTCCGGCATGTAGCTGTAGATCGCCTTGTCGTCCGCCACGCCCGTGCCGGGCGCGTTCACCAGCGTGACGTTGCCGGCCATGTAGGCGGCGATCAGGCCGGGCACGCCCAGCACCGAATCCGGGTTGAAGACCAGCGGATCGATATAGTCGTCGTCGATGCGGCGGTAGATCACGTCCACCCGCACCGGCCCCTCGATCGTGCGCATCCACACGATGTCGTCGTCGACATGCAGGTCCGCCGCCTCGACCAGCTCGACGCCCATCGAATCCGCCAGGAAGCTGTGCTCGTAGAACGCCGAGTTGAAGTGGCCCGGCGTCAGCACCACGCACACCGGGTTCGTCGTGGAGCTGCGCGGCGCGACCGAACGCAGCGTCTCGTGCAGCAGATCGGGATAGGTATCCACCGGCCGCACGGGGAACATCTCGAACAGTTCGGGGCACAGCCGCAGCATCGCCTCGCGATTCTCCAGCATGTACGAAACGCCGGAGGGCGTGCGGGCATTGTCCTCCAGCACGTAGAACTCGTCCGCGCCGGTGCGGACCAGATCGATGCCGCAGATATGCGCGAAGATGCCGTGCGGCGGCTGCGTGCCGGCCAGGTTCGGCTGGAACTGCGGGTTGTTCAGCACCAGCTCCGGCGGCACCACGCCGTCAGCGATGATCCGGCGCGGGCCATAGACGTCGGCCAGGAAGGCGTTGATCGCCTGCACCCGCTGCACCAGCCCTTCGGACAGGCCGGCCCATTCGCTGGCGGTGAAGATGCGCGGCACGATATCGAACGGGATGATCCGCTCGGACGATTCCTCCTCGCCGTAGACGGCGAAGGTGATGCCCAGCTGGCGGAACGCCGCCTCGGCCGCTTTCTGCCGCCGCTCCAGTTCGACGGACGGCGTCTCGGCGATCCATCGCCCCAGCGCCTCGAACTCCGGTCTGGCGGCATCCGATCCGCCGCTGCCCATGATCTCGTCGAAAGTGCCGTTCGCGCCCATGAACCCCCGTGCAGCCTTGGTGTCCGTCACATAGGAGACTGCAACGCATCAGGGCCGCGAACAAGGCCATCGCCGATAAAATAGGGAAAGAGGGATAATCGGCGGGCAAAGGACACGCGGCGCCCGCCGTCGCCCGGGTCGCTCAGGCGACCTGGGCGACGCCCACCTCGTCCGGATCGCGCAGCACATAGCCGCGGCCCCACACGGTCTCGATATAATTGTCGCCGCCGCAGGCCAGGCTCAGCTTCTTGCGCAGCTTGCAGATGAACACGTCGATGATCTTCAGTTCCGGCTCGTCCATGCCGCCGTAGAGATGATTGAGGAACATCTCCTTGGTCAGCGTGGTCGACTTGCGGAGCGAGAGCAGCTCCAGCATCGCATATTCCTTGCCGGTCAGGTGCACGCGGCTGCCATCGACTTCCACCGTCTTGGCATCCAGGTTCACCGCCAGCTTGCCGGTGCGGATCACCGACTGCGAATGGCCCTTCGAGCGGCGCACCACGGCGTGGATGCGGGCCACCAGCTCCTCGCGGTGGAACGGCTTGGTCACGTAATCGTCGGCGCCGAAGCCCAGCGCGCGCACCTTGCTGTCCATCTCGCCGATGCCGGAGAGGATCATCACCGGCGTCTGCACCTTGGCGGTGCGCAGCTTCTTCAGCACGTCGTAGCCGTGCATGTCCGGCAGGTTCAGGTCCAGGCAGATGATGTCGTAATCGTACAGCTTGCCCAGATCGAGGCCTTCCTCGCCCAGATCGGTCGTGTAGACGTTGAACCCTTCCGCGTTCAGCATCAGCTCGATGCTCTTGGCGGTGGTGGGCTCATCCTCGATCAGCAGCACGCGCATGTTGCAAACCCCCTGTCGCCGTAGCGCGGCCTCGGCCCGTCGCTGCGGAAGTCTTCATTAACCATCCGATCCATGAACGCAAAAGGTTAATGGCGGACTAACGGCTGCAAGGGCTCTGCCAGGTCAAGGCGCGATCCCCGCACCTGTAATAACGGACGGTTGCGACTATCTTTACCCTCAAACGAACATTTGAGGAGACGAACATGATCGATCGTCGGCCCTTCGCCAGCCTCGGCCACGCGGATCATGGCTGGCTGGATGCGCGGCACCATTTTTCCTTCGCCGATTATTACGATCCGGACCGGATGGGCTGGGGCTCCATCCGCGTGTGGAACGACGATGCGATCGCCGCCGGCGCCGGCTTCCCGCCGCATCAGCACCGCGACATGGAGATCGTCACCTATGTGCGCGAGGGCGCGATCACGCATCGCGACAGCATGGGCAATCACGGCCGCACCGCCGCCGGCGACGTGCAGGTGATGAGCGCGGGCAGCGGCGTCACCCATTCCGAACTCAACGCGGAGGGCGGGACGACCCGCCTGTTTCAGATCTGGCTCCAGCCGGCCGCCCGCGGCGGCGAGCCCGGCTGGGGGGCCAAGCCCTTCCCCAAGAGCGACCGCGCGGGCCGCTGGGTCACGCTCGCCAGCGGCTTCGCCGAGGATGCGGACGCGCTGCCGATCCGCACGCCGGCGCGCGTGCTGGGCGCGACGCTGAAGGCCGGCGACACGATCGAGCATGAGGTGATGGCCGGCCGCCACGCCTACCTCGTCCCCGCCACCGGCGCGCTGATGCTGAACGACGGCCGGGCGGAGGCCGGCGACGGCATCGCGGTGGGCGGCGGCACGCACATCGTGATGACCGCGATCGAAGACAGCGAGATCGTGCTGGTCGACGCGGCGTGAGGGACGTTGCGTCAATAGTTCTCCTGAATACAAGTTCAGGATGACGACCATCTAATAAAGAGTGCCGTCTACGTGTTTGACGGGCTACTCGCCAACCGAGTCCGGCACGCCGGTCTTGTACCGCCCGTTACAAGCCGTTCCGATCCTCAGCCGGCATCCTCCGCGCCGCGATATTTCAGCTCCAGGTAGCGGTTCTGCGTCGCCAGCCGGTCCAGGTCGCCGCGCGCCAGCTGCTCCGCCATGCGGGCGAGTTCGCTGTCCACCACCGTCAGCCCCTCGACCAGCTGGCGATCGGGGCTGAGGCCGCGGCTCTCGTCGCGGCGCAGGTGCGCCGGCACGCGCTGATAGCCGGAGACGAGCTCGGGCAGCTCCTCCGCCATCAGCTTGCGCAGCTCGGCCGCCGCCGGCACCGCCGGATCGAGCGTGGCGAGCTGCGGACCCAGCGCGTCCAGCCGCGCGCCAATGCCGTCCACCAGGCGGATCGCCGGCGCCGGCAGCGCCGGGCGCTGCCGCTCCAGCCACTCCTCGGTGCGCTGGGGCAGCTGCTTCAGATCGGTCTGCACCAGCGCCTGCGGCGTCGCCTCGGCCGCCGCCGGCCACAGCAGGATGGTGAGCGCCACCACCATCATCGCCACCATCGCCAGGAAGAAGCCGCCGATGCCGATCGGCACGAACATGCCGGTAACGGCGGCCGCCACCATCACGCCCAGCATCGCCAGCACGGCCAGCTTCACCCGCCGCACCAGCGCCGCCCAGCGCCGCCGCCGCGCACGCGCCGCGATGCCGGTGGATTCGGAGCGGACGCGGTTCAGCACCTCCTCCGCCCGTTCGATGGCGCGGCCCAGCTCCGCCATGTCAGCCCTCCAGCGGCTTCAGCATGTCGGACGCGCCGCCGCCCGCCTGCCCCTGCGCCGCCCCTTCCGCGCGGGCGATGTAGCCGCGCGATTTCTCCACCTCGCCGGTCAGCACCGTTACCGTCTGCTTCATCGAGGAGAGGGCCTCCACCTTGAAGCGATCGATGCTGTCCATCGTGTCGTAGATGTTCTGGAAGGCGCGCTGCAGCGTCTCGATCGGTATCGTCGATCCGGCCGCCTGCTGGTGGATCGTCGCCGTCTGCGATTTAAGCAGCTCGCCGGTGGAATCGATCATGTTCGCGGTGGTGGTGTTCAGCGCGGTGATCTGCTGCAGCACCAGTTTCTGGTTGGTCATCGCCTGCGCCACCGTCACCGCCGTGCGCAGCGCGGCGACGGTGGTGGTGCTGGCACGATCGACGCCCTTCACCAGCTCCACATTGTTTTTCTTGACGAGGTCCAGCGCCAGATAGCCCTGCACCGTCACCGCCATCTGGGTCAGCAGGTCGGTCGATCGCTGGCGGATGTAGAACAGCGCGCTCTCGCGCACCGCCTTGGCCTTGGCCGGATCGGCCGAGTCCAGCTCCAGCGCCTTGGCCTCCAGCCGCTCGTCCAGCGCCTTGGAGACGTGGATCATCTGCTCCAGCCGCTGCATCGCGGCCCACATGTTCTGCCGCTCCACGTCGATCGCGGCATTGTCCTTGATCAGTTCGTCCTTGCCGCTCGCCAGCCGGGCGAGGATCGAGGAGATGTGGGTCTGCGCGGATTTGTAGCCGTCGAAATAGTCGCGCATCTTGTTGCCGAACGGCAGGATGCCGAAGATCTTCCTGGGCGCCAGCAGATTGCCCTGCTTGCCGGGGTCCAGATCCTCGATCGTGCGGCGCAGCTCCGCCAGATCGGTGCCGACGCCGCTCTCCGGGTCCATCGCCTTCACCGGCTTGTCGAGGAAGCGGTTGGAGAAGCCGGCGGCCTCGGCGATCTCCTTGCGGCCCATGTTGGTCAGCTGGTCCACGCGCTTGCCGAACTCGGGGCTGTTCACGTCCTGCGCGACGAGATCCTCGACGAAGCCGTCGGCCTTCTCGTCCAGCTTAGATCGCTGTTCGTCCCGCAGCGGCACCAACCCGGCGGCGGCGCTGGGGGCGACGACCTTCACCGGCTCGGGCGGGGTCAGCACCAGATCGGTCTCGGTCTTGGTCGTCGCCATGCACTCGGTCTCCTGCGGGGCCGGCGTTCAAGATGGAGGGATATGATGGCGGGTTCAAGGACGCTTCATGTCCCGCGCGCGCACGCCTATATGGCTGGCGTGACCAGTCGCCTCGTCCTCGCCTGCCTGCTCGCGATCGCCGCCGCGCCCGCCGCCGCCGCCACCCCGGCGATCGGCGAGGACGAGATGCCCACGCCCGATCCCTCGCCGGCGGCGGCCGATCCGTCGCCATGGCCGCGCGGCGACGCCGCCGCCGCCGGCATGGAGGAGATGGTGCAGGACCAGCAGCGCGCGATCCGCGATGCCCTGCCCGACGCCCGTCGCGGCGACGATCCCGCCGGCCCGCCGGCCAATGAGCGGCTGCTGCGCACCCTGCGCAAGGTGGGCGGAGATTCCGTGGTGCTGCGCGTGTTCAGGCTGCCGCTGGATCGCTGACGCCCGCGATTGCGCTGCACGCAATCGCAGGATGCGTTTCCGTTCGTGCATCCGACTCGCCACCTGCTATGGCGTCCGTTCATGACCGCCGCCGAAACCGCGCTGCTTCTGGCTCGCGCCCAGTTCGCCTTCACCGTCTCCTTCCACTTCCTGTTCCCCTCCTTCTCGATCGGGCTCGCCAGCTTCCTGGCGGTGCTCGAAGGGCTGTGGCTGAAGACGGGGAAGGACCATTATCTCGATCTCTTCCGCTACTGGCTGAAGATCTTCGCGCTGGCCTTCGCGATGGGCGTCGTCTCGGGCATCGTCATGTCCTACCAGTTCGGCACCAACTGGTCGGTCTACTCGGATCGTGCCGGCCCCATCGTCGGGCCGTTGATGGCCTATGAGGTTTTGACCGCCTTCTTCCTGGAAGCGGGCTTCCTGGGCGTAATGCTGTTCGGCATGCAGAAGGTAGGGCGCGGCCTGCACTTCGCCGCCACCTGCATGGTGGCGCTGGGCACCTTCATTTCCGCCTTCTGGATCCTCAGCGTCAACAGCTGGATGCAGACGCCGGTGGGCTTCGCCACGAACGCCGTCGGCCAGTTCGTGCCGGCGCACGGCTGGCTGGAGATCATCTTCAACCCCAGCTTCCCCTATCGCCTGGTCCATACCGTGATCGCCGCCTACCTCACCACGGCGCTGGCCGTGGGCGGCGTCGGCGCGTGGCACCTGCTGCACGGCCGCAAGACGGCGCAGGTACGCACCATGTTCTCGATGGCGATGTGGATGGCCGCGCTGGTCGCGCCGGTCCAGATCCTCGCCGGCGACGAGCACGGCCTCAACACGCTGGCGCATCAGCCCGCCAAGGTGATGGCGATGGAGGGCCATTTCCGCAGCCACCCGCATGGCGCGCCGCTGATCCTGTTCGGCCTGCCGGACAGCGCGGCCGAGACGGTGCGCTACGCGATCGAGATACCGAAGCTCTCCTCGCTGATCCTGAAGCATGATCCGAACGCGCCGCTGGCCGGGCTGGAGACGATCCCCAAGCGGGACCGGCCGCCCGTCGCCATCGTGTTCTGGTCGTTCCGCATCATGGTGGGCATCGGCTTCGCCATGCTCGGCCTCGGCCTGCTCAGCCTGCTCGCGCGGGTGCGCGGCCGCCTCTACGACTGGCCGTGGCTGCACCGGCTGGCGCTGGTGATGGGGCCGTCCGGCTTCGTCGCCGTGATCGCCGGCTGGGTGACGACGGAGGTCGGCCGCCAGCCATGGGTGATCTACGGCGTGATGCGCACCAGCGAGGCGGTGTCGCCCATCGCCACCCCCGGCGTCACCGGATCGCTGATGGCCTTCGTGATCGTCTACTTCGCGGTGTTCGCCGCCGGCACGCTCTACATATTGAAGCTGATGGCGCACGCGCCCAAGCCGCAGGAGAGCGATCCCGCACGCGCGCCGATCCGCTCGGCCGGCATCACCCCCGCCCCCGCGCAGGCGAGCGGCGCCGGCGTGGCGGAGGAGCATCGCTGATGGAGTGCCACGCCAGGGAGCCGACGCCATGGACCTGACCGTCGTCTGGGCCGCGATCATCGCCTTCGCCGTTGCCGCCTATGTGGTGCTGGACGGGTTCGATCTCGGCATCGGCATCCTCTTTCCCGCCTTCCGCGTGGGCGGCGAGCGGGACAGCGCGATGAACGCGATCGCGCCGGTGTGGGACGGCAACGAGACGTGGCTGGTGCTGGGCGGCGGCGGGCTGATGGCGGCCTTTCCGCTCGCCTACGCGATCATCCTGCCGGCGCTCTACACGCCGCTGATCGCGATGCTGCTCGGCCTCGTCTTCCGCGGCGTGGCGTTCGAGTTCCGCTGGCGCGATCCGTCGCACCGCGCCGGGTGGGATGCGGGCTTCTGCGCCGGATCGGTGATCGCCACCTTCGCCCAGGGGATCACGCTGGGCGCGCTGCTGCAGGGCATCAGCGTGAAGGGCCGCGCCTATGCCGGCGGCTGGTGGGACTGGCTGACGCCGTTCAGCCTGCTCACCGGCTTCAGCCTGCTGGCCGGCTACGCCCTGCTCGGCGCCGGCTTCCTCATCTGGCGCACCGAGGGGCGGGTGCATCGCGATGCGCGGCGGCTGGCCCGCTTCCTCGCGCCGGCGATGCTCGTCTCGCTGGGCCTCGTCAGCCTCTACACGCCGTTCCTCGAAGGCCAGTATTGGCACCGCTGGTTCGTCTGGCCGGGGCTGCTCGTCACCGTGCCGATGCCGCTGCTCGTGGCCGGCGCCGCGCTGATGCTGTGGCGCGCCATCGCCCGCGGCCACGATGCCGCGCCGTTCGTGTGGACGCTGGCGATCTTCGGCCTCGCCCTCGCCGGCCTCGCCGTATCGATCTGGCCGGATGTGATCCCCGGCCGCGTCACCATCTGGCAGGCGGCGTCGCCGCCGGTTAGTCAGGCATTCATGCTGGTCGGCGCATCGATCCTCGTGCCGGTCATCCTGGGCTACACCGCCTGGGCCTACTGGGTGTTCCGCGGCAAGGTGAGCGACGGAGGCTATCATTAAGGGTCTGCTGCTAGGCAAGGCGCGGCGCCACCGGATCGGGCGGCAGCTCGGCTGGTTCGTCGCCATCTGGGCGGCGAGCGTGGCGACCCTGTTCGTCGTGGCGACGCTGATACGCCTGGTGACGGCATCTTGAGGGGGAGTGCGGCGGTGAAACGTAGTCGATTGGTCGCGATGCTGCTGCCGGTGGCGCCGCTGCTGCTGGGCGGCTGCGTGCGCACGGCGGCGAGCATCGTGACCTTCCCGGTCAAGGCCGCCAGCCAGGGCGTCGACTGGGCGACGACCAGCCAGGACGAGGCCGACCGCAACTACGGCCGCAAGATCCGCAAGCAGGAAGCCCGCGAAGGCCGCGAGGCAAAAAAGCGCGCCCGCGAGGATGCGGAGCGTGAGCGAGAGGCACGGCGGCGGTACCGGGATTGAGAGCGGTGGCGAGAGGATAGTGGCAGCATCCGCCCCACTTGCGGACATTCAACACCTACGTAACAACGAGGCATGATCGCCCTACTGCCCCGCTGCTATGCACCCGTTCGCTTCATACCGCTTGCGGCTCTGTGTGTCATGGCGGCCTGCGCTCCCGGCGTTGACGCGGTCGCTGGCCAGCAGGGAAATATGACGCTTGAAGCGCTGCTCGAAGAAGACAGTGCAGCTTCAAGGCCACTAGACGAGCCCAACCGCCCGGACCCATCATTTCGAGGCTCCACTGCACCGTCTTTCAAGATACTCGACGAGTTGGAAGCAAGCATTGTAATGCCGAGGGATGCGTACCCACTTGCCACATATGATCGCGAATACACGTTCAACACCCTTGGAAGCCGAATAATAGTTGAGGGTGGCTTCAAAGCAATAAAGAGAGGTGCAAACTCTGGAGTGAGAAGGAGTGTGCCCTTAAGTCGGTTTGAGGGTAACCCCGCCGATGGCGGATGTGGCTTTGTCGATGTGTATTATGACCCCGCCCAAAAGAAGTTCATACACGTAAGTTGCGGCGGCCTAAGCTAGCGGAACGGCAGCTAACCACCAATTCCCGCCCCGCTCACCCGAACCGCACCGCCGCATAGCGCGCCGCATCCACGCCGCCCGCAATCGCCGGCATCCCCTCCCCAAGCAGCAGCGCCGCCGCCATCGCCGCCGCCGCCGGCGCCGTCTGGATGCCGAAACCGCCCTGGCCGGCGCACCAGAAGAAGCCGGGCGTCAGCCTGTCGAAGCCATAGACGGGCGCGCGATCGGGGGCGAAGCTGCGCAGGCCGGCCCAGGCCCGCTCCTTCGCCACGATCCGCCATGAGACGAGCGTCTCCAGCCGGGCGATCGCCAGCGCCACGTCGATCTCCTCGGGTGCCACGTCGCCGGGCGGCACGGCCGTCTCGTCGTGCGGCGTCAGCCAGATGCGGCCGCCGGCCTCCGGCTTCACGTAGAAGCGGCCGGACACGTCCTTCACCAGCGGCAGATCCGCCGCCGCCGGCGGATCGACCGCCAGCTGCACCACCGTGCGCCGGTAGGGCTTGATCGGAATCGGCGTGGCGCCCGCCATCGCCGCCACCGGCGTGGCCCAGGCGCCGGCCGCGTTCACCAGCAGCGCCGCCGAGACCGTGCCCGCCTTCGTCTCGATCGACCAGCCGCCGCCCCGCCCCGTGGCCGCCCGCGCGATCGCCCCCACCGGCGCGTCGCAGAGCAGGCGCACGCCGGCCCGCCGCGCCGCCGCCAGATAGTGCGCGTGCAGCGCCGCCACGTCGATGTCGCAGGTGCTCGGCTCGGCCAGCGCCGCATCCCAGCCGGGGCGCAGGCCGGGCACGATCGCCGCCAGCGCCGCCCGGTCGCGCCGCTCCAGCACCACGCCGCTGCCGGCGAAGGCCGCCGCCATCCGGTCGAGCGCGGCGGCGCCGCCGGCATCGGCGATGTGCAGCGCGCCGCGCGGCCGCAGGAAGCCGGCCTCGTGCAGCCACGGGCCGGAGGCGCTGGTCAGCGGCTGCACCGCCGGGCCGCCATAGGTCTCGCTCCAGAAGGCGGCGGAGCGGCCGGTGGCGTGGTAGCCGGGCTGCGCCTCGCCCTCGATCAGCACCACCGACGCGCGGCCGCCGATCGCCGCCGCCAGGCTCGCGCCGCCCATGCCGGCGCCGACGATGGCGATGTCCGCGCGGATCATCGCGCCGGGGCCTGCGCGGCCAGAAAGGCGTCGATCGCGGCGAACGCCTCCAGTCGCGGCCCGTCCGCCTCGCGCAGCAGCTCATGCGCGCCGTCGATCATGCGCAGCGTCGCGTGCGGCAGGCGGGCGGTGGCGGCGCGGATCGCGGCGGCGCTCACCAGCCGGTCGCGATCCGTGGCGATCAGCAGCACCGGCGGCGTCACCCGCTCGAGCACGCCCGGCGCCGCGAGCCGCGCGATCGATCGCAGCGCCGCCGCCACCCAGCCCCAGTCCGGCGGGCCGAGCGACAGGTCCGGCTGCGTCTCCTTCCACCACGTCTCGTCGGCGTAGCGATCGGCGCATCCGGTGAGGTTGGCCTGCCGCACCAGCATCTCGCGCGTGCCCCACAGCGGCCGCCCGGCCTGCCCCAGCGCCACGGCCATGCGCGCGACGCCACGCGCGATCGCGGGAGAGAGGGGCGCATGCCGCAGCCCCAGCATCGGCGACACCAGCACCGCCGCCGCCACCGGCACCGCCTGCTCCGCCAGCAGCCGCAGCACCAGATGGCCGCCCATCGAATGGCCGATCAGCACGTGCGGCGGCGGGCTCTCGGCGATCCAGCGCGCGGCGAAGCCGGCCACGTCCGCCAGCATCGCATCCAGCGCGGCGGCCGCCGCCGGCGCCGATCCCGCCCCGCGCGATCCGCCCTGGCCGCGCCAGTCGAACCCGGCGATCGTCCAGCCGCGCCGGTGCCAGTGGCCGAACGCCTCCAGATACTTCTCCAGGAAGTCACCCCGCCCGGTCTGGAACAGGATGCTGCCGCGCGGCTCGCCCTCGGCCGGCCAGTCGAACGCGCGCAGGGGCCAGCCGTCATGGCCCGCCGCCCCGGCCAGCCGCATGCCCGCCGGCCGGGTTCGACGATCGTCCAATGACTCCATGGTTGCTGGTTACGGTTTAGCAAGTGCGAACGTCTAGTCCTGCCGGCCATGCTCTCCTGGCCGATCGCGGCGCTTGCCGCCCTCCTCTCGCTGCTGCTGCTGGCCGCCGCCTATACGGATCTGCGCAGCCGCACGATCGCCAACCCGCTCAACGCCGCCATCGCCCTGCTCGCGCCGCTGTGGTGGTGGGCGCACGGCCTGCCGCTGTGGCCGGATGTCGCGTGGCAGATCGGGCTGGCGCTGATGGTGTTCGCGCTGTTCGCCGGCGCCTTCGCGCTCGGCATGATGGGCGGCGGCGACGTGAAGATGATCGGCGCGCTCGCCCTCTGGCTTCCGCCGTACGGCCTCGCCCGCATGCTCGTGGTGATGGCGCTGGCCGGCGGCGTGCTCACCTTGCTGATGCTGGCCGCGCACCGCCTGCGCAAACGCGAGGGCCAGCCGGAGATCCCCTACGGCCTCGCGATCGCCGCCGCCGGCCTGTGGGTAATCGCGAACGATATCTTAACCAGTTCCGGTCACTAACGGACGCAATCTCTAGGCAGGTTTTTGGGGGGCGATCGTCGCCATGGATGGAAAAAGGCTTGCGCTGCTGGTCGGTGCGCTACTTCTCGCCGGGGTATCCGCCTTCCTGGCGCGATCGATGATGATGGGCGAGGGCGCGCCGACGGCCAGCGCCGCGCAGGTGCCGACCGGGCCGGAGGTGCTGGTCGCCATCCGCGCGCTGCCGGTGGGCACGATCATCGGGCCGGAGGCGCTGCGCTTCCAGCCGTGGCCCAAGGATCTGGTGGAGAACGCCTATTACACGCGCGGCGCGATCGATCCCGCCTCGCTGAACGGCGCGGTCGTCCGCTCGGAGGTCACGGCCGGCCAGCCGCTCACGATGGGTGCGCTGGTGAAGCCCGGCGATCGCGGCTTCCTGGCCGCCGCGCTCGGCCCGGGGATGCGCGCCGTGACGGTGCCGGTCTCCGCGCAAAGCGGCGTCGCCGGCTTCGTCTTCCCCGGTGATCGCATCGATCTGGTGCTCACCCAGCAGGTTTCCGGCGGCGGCGACGGCCCGCCGCTGAAGACCAGCGAGACGATCATCCGCAACATGCGCGTCCTCGCCGCCGATCAGCGCACCGACAACCAGGTGGGCGAGGACGGCAAGACGCAGCCGATCCCGGTCTCCACCGTCACGCTGGAGGCGACGCCCAAGATCGCCGAGAAGATCGCCGTCGCGCAGACGATCGGCACGCTCTCGCTCTCGCTGCGCTCGATCGCCGACAACACGGCGGAGCTGGAACGCGCCATCGCCTCGGGGGAGGTCACGGTGCCGCAGAATGCCGATCCGCGCGCGGAAAAGCAGATGCTGCTCCAGATCGCGTCGCGCCCGATCGATACGGACACCACCTTCACCGTGGGCGCCGATGTGTCGCGCTTCCAGCGCCGCACCGTGCCGGCCAAGCCCGTGTCGGCCATCGGCGGGCTGCCCGGCGGGCCGCTGCCGCAGGTGGCCGGCGGCGCCGTTCCGGTCGTGAAGGCGCTCGGTCCGGTCGTCGTCGTCGCGCGCGGCAACAATGTCACCGAAGTGCCGGTGGGGGGGAAGTAAGATGCGCTTCAAGACTTTGCTGAAGCACGGCGCCGTGGGCACCGCGCTCGCCGCAGGGCTCGCCCTCGGCCTCGCCGCCGCCCTGCCGCTGCCGGCGCTCGCCGCACCCATGGCCAGCCAGCCGACGGACTCGGTCACGCTCTCGGTCGGTCGCGGCCAGGTCGTCCGCCTGCCCACGCCGATGAGCAACCTGTTCGTGGCGGACGAGAAGGTCGCCGACGTGCAGGTCCGCTCGCCCACCCAACTCTACATCTTCGGCAAGGGCGGCGGCGAGACCACCGTCTACGCCACTAACAAGGCCGGGCAGACGGTCTATTCCGCCAACATCCGCGTCGGCGCCAATTACGGCACGATCGGATCGATGCTGCAGATGGCGATGCCGGAAGCCTCGATCACGGCGACGCCGATGAACGGCCTCGTCCTGCTCACCGGCACCGTTGCCTCGCCGGGCGACGTGGAGGAGGCGCAGCAGCTGGTGCAGGCCTTCGTCGGCAAGGAGACGCAGGTCGTCAGCCGCATCCGCACCGCCACGCCGCTGCAGGTGAACCTGCACGTCAAAATCGCCGAGGTGAGCCGCGAGCTTTCCAAGGAGATCGGCGTAAACCTGCTCACCCGCGACACCACCGGCGGCTTCCAGTTCAACATCGCCCAGGGGCGCGGCTTCGGCGGCATCGGCACGGCCGATATCAGCACTCTGCCCAAGCTCGACGCCTCCAGCATCTTCGGCCTGCCGACCGGATCGATCAGCCTGCCGTTCGATCCGAAGAGCGGCCAGTTCCTCACCTCCGGCGGCACCTCGTTCGACTTCAGCAAGCTCGGCATCGGCGCCGGCAAGACGGCGCTCGGCATCGCCGGCCGCCTGTTCGGCGTGGACGTGGCCTCCGCGCTCGATCTGGCGGAGGCGGACGGCCTCGTCACCACCCTGGCCGAACCGAACCTGACGGCGCTTTCCGGCGAGACGGCGAGCTTCCTGGCCGGCGGCGAGGTGCCGATCCCGATCAGCCAGGCGCTGGGCACCGTCTCCGTCGAATATAAGCAATATGGCGTCAGCTTGGCCTTCACGCCGACGGTGCTGGCGGACGGCCGAATCTCCATGCGGGTGCGGCCGGAAGTGTCGGAACTCTCCACCGCCGGCGCCGTGACGCTGAACGGCTTCAGCATCCCGGGCTTCACCACCCGCCGCGCGGAAACGACGATCGAGCTCGGCTCCGGCCAGGCGTTCATGATCGGCGGCCTGCTGCGCAACAGCCACACCAACGCGATCGACAAGGCCCCCTTCCTCGGCGATCTGCCGATCCTGGGCGCGCTGTTCCGCTCCTCCAGCTTCCGCCGCAACGAGACGGAACTGGTGATCGTGGTGACGCCCTATCTGGTGAAGCCGGTCAACGCGAACCAGATCGCGCTGCCGACCGACGGCTACCGCGCCGCCACCGATTTCCAGCGCGTGGTCGGCGGCCAGAGCTTCGACGGCAAGTCCGGTGCCACCCGGCCGGTGCCCACCATGGCGCCGCCAGTCACCGCCACCACCCTGCCGCCCGTCGCCGATGCCGCGCCGGCGCCGCGCGGGCGGAAGGCCAAGGGCGCCAGCGCCGCCCCCGGCTTCTCCTTCTAAGGACAAGAGCGCAGTCATGGAGACCATCAGCATGCGACGCCTCCCCACCCTGGCGCTGCTCGCGCTCGCCCTCGCCCCGGCGCTGGGCGGCTGCGGGCCGGTGAATCGCGGCCTCTCCTCGGTCAACCAGCCGGTCGTCAGCCGCACCGATTACGTGCTCGACGTCTCGGGCGACGCGCTCCGCTCCGGCTCCACGGCGGAGGCGGCGCGGATCGACGCCTGGTTCCAGGCGCTGCGGCTCGGCTACGGCGATCGCGTCTCGATCGACGATCCCACCCGCTCGGCCGACGAGGGTGTGCGCGATGCGGTGTCCGGCGTACTCGCCCGCCACGGCCTGCTCTTGAGCGAGGCGACGCCGGTGACGGCGGGGGAGATTGCCCCCGGCAGCGTCCGCGTGGTCGTCAGCCGCAGCATCGCGACGGTGCCGGATTGCCCGAACTGGAGCCGCTCCTCGCAGCCCGAGTTCGCCGGCTCGACGATGTCGAACTATGGCTGCGCGACGAACACCAACCTCGCCGCGATGGTCGCCAATCCCGAGGATCTGGTGCGCGGCGCCAGCGCCGAGGGCAACGATCCGCGCTCGGTCAACAAGGCGATCCGCGCCTACCGCGACACGCCGAGCACCGCCATCTCCGGCCTGAAAACCGAATCCACGAAGAACGGAAACTGATGAACGCGCCCTTCAACCCCCGTGGCTCCGCCGCGCTGCGTGAGCCGTTCGCCGCCTTCGTCTGCGACGAGGCAACCGCCGATCTGCTGAAGCCGGTCGTCTCGGAACTCGGCTGGGCGCAGGAACGGATCGGCAAGGGCGGCCTGCGCAACGCAGTGCAGACGCTCTCCGTCTCCGCCAGCCCCAACATCCTGTTCGTCGATCTGTCCGAGAGCGGCGATCCGCTGAACGACATCAACGCGCTGGCCGAAGTGTGCGAGCCCGGCACCGTGGTGATCGCCGCCGGCCAGGTGAACGACGTGCGGCTCTACCGCGATCTCGTCGCCAGCGGCATCCAGGATTATCTGCTGAAGCCGTTCAGCGTCGATCAGATGCGCGACGCGCTGGCGCACGCCCAGATGACGATCGCCGGCCCGCGCATCGCCGAGGCCACGCCGGACCGACCGCACCTGACCACGGCGGTGATCGGCGTGCGTGGCGGCGTGGGCGCATCGTCGATCGCCTCCTCGATCGCGTGGCTGTTCGGCGAAAAGGGCCACCGCTCCACCGCCCTGCTCGATCTCGACGTGCATTTCGGCACCGGCGCGCTCTCGCTGGATCTGGAGCCCGGCCGCGGCCTGACCGACGCGATCGAGAATCCCAGCCGCATCGACGGCCTGTTCATCGAGCGGGCGATGGTGAAGGCGAACGAGCGTCTCGCCGTGCTCTCCGCCGAGGCGCCGATCAACCAGCCGCTGACCAGCGACGGCGCCGCCTTCTTCCAGCTGCAGGAGGAGATGCGCGCCGCCTTCGAGTGCACCGTCATCGATCTGCCGCGCAACATGCTGATCCAGCACCCGCACCTGCTCAACGAGGTGCAGACGGCGGTGGTCGTGACCGAGTTCACCCTCGCCGCGACGCGCGACGCGATCCGCATCCTATCCTGGCTGAAGGCGAATGCGCCGCAGACCAAGGTGATGGTCGTCGCCAACCGGGTGCCGCCGCCCGGCGTGTCTGAGATCAGCCAGAAGGATTTCGAGACCTCGATCGAGCGCAAGGTCGATCTCATCCTGCCGCTGGACCAGAAGCTGGCGGCGCAATCCGCCAAGCTGGGCAAGCCGCTGGCCGAGGTGGCGCGCGCCGGCAAGATCGGCCCGCTGCTCGGCGGTCTCGCCGCGCGGCTGATCGCCAGCGTCGACAGCGGCGATGCGGGCGCGGCCGGCGGCAAGACCTCCCTGCTCGGCAAGCTCGGCGATTTCCGCAACCGCCTGCCGCGCCGGAAGGCGAAGCAGGCCTGATGTCCCTCATCCGGCGGGAGCGGCGCTGATGACCGGCATGATGCCCTTCTTGCTCATGATGGCGTGCATGTTCGGCGTGCTCGCGATGGGCGTGTTCGCCTTCACCGGCCCGTCCACCGGCAAGGCGCAGTCGCGCCGGCTGGACGCGGTGAAGGAGCGCCATGGCGAGGGCGCGGTGGTGGCCGCGCAGATGCGCCGCATCGTGGCCGCGCGCGAGACGAAGCTCGATCTCGCCTTCACCCAGCTGCTGCCGAACCCGGCGGTGCTGAGCAAGCGCATCGCCATGACCGGCAAGGAATGGACGCTCGGCCAGTATCTGCTGGCCAACATCGCGCTGACCGTCGTCGTGGCGCTCGCCATCGTGGTGAAGGGCGCGCCGATTCCGCTCGCGGCGCTGGGCGGGCTCTTCGTCGGTATCGGCCTGCCGCACATGGTGATCGGCCATCTCATCAAGAAGCGGGTCAAGCAGTTCAACGCCAAGTTTCCCGACGCCATCGAGCTGCTGGTGCGCGGTCTGCGCTCCGGCCTGCCGATCTCCGAGACGCTCGGCGTGGTCGGCGGCGAGGTGCCCGGGCCGGTCGGCGTCGAGTTCCGCACCGTCACCGACAAGATGAAGATCGGCCGGACGATGGAGGCGGCGCTCCAGGATACCGCCGATCGGCTCGGCACGCCCGAGTTCCAGTTCTTCGTCATCACCCTCGCCATCCAGCGCGAAACGGGCGGCAATCTGGCGGAGACCCTCTCCAACTTGGCCGACGTGCTGCGCAAGCGCGCGCAGATGAAGCTGAAGATCGCGGCGATGTCCTCCGAGTCCAAGGCGTCGGCCTACATCATCGGCGTGCTGCCGTTCATGGTGTTCGGCTCGATCCTCTACATCAACCCAGATTACATGATGAAGTTCTTCGAGGATGAGCGGCTGATCGTCACCGGCCTCGGCGGCCTCGTGTGGATGGGCATCGGCGCGTTCGTGATGCGCCAGATGATCAACTTCGAGATTTGAGGAGGATCGCATGATCGCCACCGCAGGCGGCCCGAAGATCCTGGGCGTCGACATCTTCAGCGCCGCCACCCTGTTCATGGCGATCGCGCTGGCCGCGCTGCTGGTCGCGGTCTACGCCGCCACCACCGTGCGCAACCCGATGGCCAAGCGCGTGAAGGCGCTGAACGACCGGCGCGAGCAGCTGAAGGCCGGCATCACCGCCTCCACCAACAAGCGCCGCGCCAAGCTCGGCCAGAGCACCGAGACGGCGGACTTCCTCCGCTCTTTCCTGCAATCGCTGAAGGTGCTGCAGGATTCGCAGCTCAAGGAAGCGCAGATCAAGCTCGCCCAGGCGGGCATCCGCTCCAAGGACTGGGCGCTCGCGGTGATCTTCGGCCGCATGGTGCTGCCGATCGTGTTCGGCGGCACCATGGTGGTCGGCGTCTACATGCTCGGCTGGTTCGGGGACTGGACGCCGCTGAAGAAGTTCGGGCTCGTCGCGGGCTCGCTGCTGCTCAGCTACAAGGCGCCGGACATCTTCCTCAAGAACAAGATCGACAAGCGCTCGAAGGAGATCCGCAAGGGCCTGCCGGACGCGCTGGACCTGCTGGTGATCTGCGCCGAGGCGGGCCTGACGGTGGATGCCGCCTTCCACCGCGTCGCCCGCGAGCTCGGCCGCGCCTATCCGGAGCTCGGCGACGAGTTCGGCCTCACCGCGATCGAGCTCGGCTTCCTCACCGATCGCCGCTCCGCCTTTGAGAATCTCGCCCAGCGCGTGGCGCTCGATTCCGTGCGCGGCGTGGTGACGACGATGATCCAGACGGAGAAATACGGCACCCCGCTCGCCTCCGCCCTTCGCGTCCTCTCGGCCGAGTTCCGCAACGAGCGGATGATGCGCGCCGAGGAAAAGGCCGCACGGCTGCCCGCGATCATGACGGTGCCGCTGATCTGCTTCATCCTGCCGGTGCTGTTCATCGTCATCCTCGGCCCGGCCGCCTGCTCCATCTCGGACAATTTCGTCGGCAAGTGACGGTTTCGCGCGCTTCGCACGACGCGTCGGCCTGGCGCGGCGGAACCTCGAACGAGTTCAGGATGACAATCTAGACACGGCTCGTTCCACCCGGAACGGGAATCGCGCCACCTCGTTTTGCCCCGTAACAGGGGATCATGCGATGGCCATCTCGTTCAACCAGCTCGCGCTCTACTTCCTCGTCCTCGTGCTCGGCTGGCTGCTCGGCCTGCTGTCGCGCTCCCGCGGCGGCCGGTGGCGACGGCAATATGAGGCGGAACGGGACCAGCGGCTGGCGCTGGAGACGGCGCATGCCGATCGCGACGCCGCCGCCCGCGCCCGCATCGCCGAGCTGGAGCGGCACGAGCCCGCGATCGCCGCCGGCACCGCCGGATCGATCGCCGCCGCCGCTAGCGGCCGGCGCGACGATCTCTCGCTGATCCGCGGCATCGGCTCCGCGGGCGAGGCCCGGCTCAACGATGCCGGCATCCACCGCTTCGTCGATCTCAGCCGCATGAGCGACAGCGACGCCGCCGCGCTCGAAGGCCGCCTTGGCGCGACGCCGGGCACGATCGCACGCGAGGAGTGGCGGGAGCAGGCCGCCCTGCTCGCCAGCGGTCGCGTCGACGAGCATCGCGCACGCTTCGTCTGATCGGGCGGAAGAAAATGCGCATTGTGGCGGACGTCACAGCCACGGTTCAGGCGAATCGGCATAACGCCTCCAACGAAGGAGACGTTCGATGCAGCTTCCCACCCGCGACAGCTTCGACCGCCACGAGACGGTTCCCGCCGCGCGCACGCTGACGGCGCTCGAGCAGCGGGTGGTGCTGCTGGCCAAGCGCGACGCCGATCGCAACGCGATCGAACCGCGCACCTCGGCCTTCGCCCGCTTGATGACCATGCTGACCGGGGTGGAGGGGCCGCAGCCGCTCGCCGACGATCGGCTAGAGACGCTCCGCCGCTTCGTGGGTTTCGAGCGGCGGGGCGACCAGCGGGCGCGGGCGTTCGCCGCGAATCTGCTGGGCCTGGGCTTCTCGGCGGAAGCCGTGGCCGGCGCCGCGGCCATCGCCCGCGCCTGAGGGGCGAGCGGTTACACTTGTTTCGTTCGTAGCGTTGCGTCAGCCGTTCGTTGGAAGCGGCGTGTGAGTTTCGAAGGCCGGGCGGCGGTAAGCTCCCCGGCAGCCGGTTCCACCCGATTGCGCCGGCGGTAGTGAAGGCAGCGAGCTAATCCGTCTCTCGGCTCATGCCAAGAGACTGAACGCCTCATCTCCGTCGCTCCAGCGCAGGCTGGAGCCATTCCCAGCGTTCGCCGTAATAACGTAGGGACCTTAGGCGGATCGACATTCAGCGGATCAAGCCGATCTTCACACGCATTCTCTGCAAACCGCTCATCCTGAGGAGCCATTGAGCGTGTCGAAATGGCGTCTCGAAGGACATGGACGGTCCTTCGAGACGGGTCTTCGCCTTCGCTCAGCCCCTCCTCAGGATGAGCGGACGTGCAAAAAGCTGAATGTCGATACGCTTTAGGACGGACCCGGAGGGCAGATTGAGCGGAGGCTTGGTTTCACCCCCGCCCAACGATGCTCCGCGTCAGCCCTTCGCCAGTGCCGCCTGCGCCGCCGCCAGCCGGGCGATCGGCACGCGGTAGGGCGATGCGCTCACATAATCGAGGCCGGTCTTCTCGCAGAAGGCGATGCTCGCCGGGTCGCCGCCATGCTCGCCGCAGATGCCGAGCTTGATCGCCGGCCGCGTCGCCCGCCCGCGCTCGGCCGCCAGCTCGATCAGCTCGCCCACGCCCTCCACGTCCAGGCTGACGAACGGGTCCTTGGCGTAGATCCCCTTTTCCACATAGGTGGAGAGGAAGCGGGCGGCATCGTCGCGCGAGACGCCCAGCGTCGTCTGCGTCAGATCGTTGGTGCCGAACGAGAAGAACTCGCCCACCTCGGCGATCTCGCCGGCCTTCAGCGCGGCGCGCGGCAGCTCGATCATCGTGCCGACGAGATAGTCGATGCGCCGGCCCTTGTCGGCGAACACCGCCTCGGCCGCCTTGTCGATCACCTGCTTCATCAGCTCCAGCTCGCGCCGCGTGGCGACCAGCGGCACCATCACCTCCGGGATCGGCGCCGCGCCGGACGTCTCCGCCATGTCCACGGCCGCCTCGAAGATGGCGCGCGCCTGCATCTCGTAGATTTCGGGATAGGTCACGCCCAGCCGGCAGCCGCGATGGCCCAGCATCGGGTTGAACTCGTGCAGCTCGGCCGCGCGCCGCTTCAGCACGTCCACCGATACGTCGGCCGCCTTCGCCACCTCGGCGAACTCCTCCTCCTCGTGCGGCAGGAATTCGTGCAGCGGCGGATCGAGCAGGCGGATCGTCACCGGCAGCCCGGCCATGATCTCGAAGATCTGGGTGAAGTCGCTGCGTTGCGCCGGCAGCAGCTTGGCCAGCGCCGCCCGCCGGCCCTTCTCGTCCTCCGCCAGGATCATCTGGCGCACGGCGGTGATGCGCTCGGCATCGAAGAACATGTGCTCGGTACGGCAGAGGCCGACGCCTTCCGCGCCGAACTGGCGCGCGGTGCGGCAGTCGGCCGGGGTCTCGGCATTGGCGCGCACCTTCAGGCGACGCACCTTGTCGGCCCACACCATCAGCGTGCCGAAGTCGCCGGCCAGCTCCGGCTCCACGGTGGCCACCTGGCCCAGCATCACCTCGCCGGTCGCGCCGTCGATGGTGATGAGGTCGCCCTCCTTCACCTCGCGCCCGCCGACGCGGAAGCTGCGCGCCTTCGCGTCGATCGCCAGCGTGCCGACGCCGGAGACGCACGGCCGCCCCATGCCGCGCGCCACCACGGCGGCGTGGCTGGTCATGCCGCCGCGCGCGGTGAGGATACCCTTGGCGGCGTGCATGCCGTGAATGTCCTCGGGGCTCGTCTCCGTCCGCACCAGGATCACCGCGTCGCCCAGTTCGGTGCGCTTCTCGGCCGTGTCGCTGTCGAACACGGCGATGCCGCTGGCCGCCCCGGGCGAGGCCGGCAGCCCCTTGGCGATCACGTCGCGCGGCGCCTTGGGGTCCAGGGTCGGGTGCAGCAGCTGGTCCAGCGCGGCGGGATCGACGCGGGCGACGGCCTCCTCCTCGGTGATCAAGCCCTCGCTCGCCATGTCCACCGCGATCTTCAGCGCCGCCTTGGCGGTGCGCTTGCCCGAGCGCGTCTGGAGCATCCAGAGCGTGCCCGCTTCCACGGTGAACTCGATATCCTGCATGTCGCGATAATGCGTCTCCAGCAGGTCGAACACCTTGGCGAGTTGGCCGTACACCTCCGGCAGCGCCTCCTCCATCGAGAGCGGCTTCGCATTCGCCGCCTCGCGCGCCGCGCGCGTCAGATATTGCGGCGTGCGGATGCCCGCCACCACGTCCTCGCCCTGCGCGTTGATCAGGAACTCGCCATAATAGGCCCGGTCGCCCTTGGCCGGATCGCGGGTGAAGGCCACGCCCGTCGCCGAGGTGTCGCCCATGTTGCCGAACACCATCGCCTGCACGTTCACCGCCGTGCCCCAGGCCGCCGGAATGTCGTTCAGCCGGCGATACACCTTCGCCCGCTCCGACTGCCACGATCCGAACACCGCGCCGACGGCGCCCCACAGCTGCTCGTGCACGTCCTGCGGGAAGGGCCTGCTCCACTGCTCCTCGACGATGGCCTTGTACTGCCTGACCAGCGCCTGCCAGTCCTCGGCCGAAAGCTCGGTGTCCAGGGTGAAGCCCTTGTCCTCCTTGGCGATCTCCAGCGCCTCCTCGAAGGCGCCATGATCCAGCTCCAGCACCACGTCGGAATACATCTGGATGAAGCGGCGATAGCTGTCCCACGCGAAGCGGGCGTCGCCCGATGTCTCGGCGAGGCCGACGACCGTCTCGTCGTTGAGGCCGAGGTTCAGCACCGTGTCCATCATGCCCGGCATCGATGCGCGCGCGCCGGAGCGCACCGAGACCAGCAGCGGATCGGCGGCGAGGCCGAACGTCTTGCCGGTGATCGTCTCGATATGGGCGATGCCGTTCGCCACCTCGCGCCGCAGCGATTCGGGAAACTGCTCGCCCTCCTCATAGTAACGCTGGCACATCTCGGTCGAGATGGTGAAGCCCGGCGGCACCGGCAGCCCGATCGAGGCCATCTCGGCCAGGTTCGCGCCCTTGCCGCCCAGCAGGTTGCGATCGCCCCTGCCGCCATCGGAGACGCCGCCGCCGAAACGGTAGACGTAGCGCGGGTCCGCCGAAGATGCCGTACCGTCAGCCTCAAGAACGCTCGCCATCGTCAGCCCTCTATCTTCGCAAAGTCCGCGACATTGTGCACCGCACCACGAATACGATCAAGCAGCGCGAGACGCGACGCCCGCTTGTCCCGATCCGGATCGTTTACCGTGACCTGATCGAAGAAGGTGTCGATCGGCGCGCGCAGCCCGGCGAGGGCGGCCATCGCCCCGGCGAAATCCTCCGCCGCGACGGCCTGCGCGGCGCGCGGCGCGGCATCGTCCAGCGCCGCGATCAGCGCCGCCTCGGCCGGCTCCGGCGTGTAGGGCAGGCCGTGCCCCCGCGCCCCGTCGAGCGCGGCCACCGCCGCCGCCACGTCCGGATCGTCGACCAGCGACAGCGGATCCTCCTCGCCGGTCTGCGCGATCCCCTGCTCGCCCGCGTCGGAGAGGATCGGGGGGGCGGCGTCGGCCCACCCCTCCTTCTTCAGGATGTTGGCCGCGCGCTTGTATCCGGCGAGCAGGTTCGTCCCGTCCTCGGTCGCGACGAACGCCTGCAACGCCTCCACCCGCGCGAGCAGCCGGACGAGATCGTCCTCGCCGCCGAGCGCGAACACGGCATCGATAAGGTCGTGGCGGACGCCTGCCTCGCGCTGCTGGACCTTGAGACGTTCTGCGAAGAAGTTGAGCACCTCTTGTGGAAATATGAAAGCGTCGCCGGCCGCACTCTGGGCCAAGTCGTCGAGAAACTCGTAAGGCACCACTGCCTGCTTTTGTTCAGAGCTAAGTCTAAGGGTCTTCAGAGCAGAATTAACAGAATTTACTGAGGCAGCGAACGCGGTGTCAAACTTCTCTTCTGATACTTGCGTCAGACCAAATAGCACGAGGCGCTCAGTAGAGAGTCTAAGCTGCTGTTGAAGTATCAGCTGAATTATACCGTTAGCTGACCTTCGAAGAGCGAATGGATCCTTAGATCCGGTTGGTCGCAGATCATGAAAGAAAAAGCCAACGATGCTATCCAGCTTGTCCGCGAGGCTCACCGCCACCGTCACCGGCGCGGTCGGCACGTCGTCGCCCTGGCCGACGGGTTTGTAATGGTCGCGGATGGCGTCGGCCACCGCGTCCTGCAGGCCTCCGGCGCGGGCATAATAGCCGCCCATCACGCCCTGCAACTCGGGAAACTCGCCCACCATGCCGGTGACGAGATCGGCCTTCGCCAGTTCCGCCGCCTGTTGCGCCATGTCCGCCAGCGCCGCGCGTTCGGCCGGATCGGCTGCGGGGGCGACGATCCCCTCTTCCACCAGCCAGCGCGCCAGCTTCGCCACCCGCGCGGCCTTGTCCGCCACGGTGCCCAGCTTCTCGTGGAACACGATCCGGTCCAGCTTGCCGGCCCAGTCGGCCAGCGGCACCTTCAAATCCTGCTCCCAGAAGAATTTCGCGTCGGCGAGGCGCGCCGCCAGCACCTTCTGGTTGCCCGCCACGATGCCGGCGCCACCGTCCCGCGCGTCGATGTTGGCGGTGCACAGGAAGGCGGGCGCCAGCGCGCCGCCGGCATCCACGCAGGCGAAATATTTCTGGTTGGTCCGCATGGTCAGCTGGATCACCTCGCGCGGCACATCCAGGAAGGCCGGGTCGAAGCGGCCCAGCAGCGGCACCGGCCACTCGGTGAGGCCGGCATTCTCCGCCACCAGCCCCTCGTCCGCCACCACGCCCAGTCCCTGGGCGGCGGCGGCCCGCGCGGCGCCCTCGCTGATGATCGCGCGGCGCTCGGCGGGATCGAGGATCACGTGGGCGGCGCGCAGCTTGAACGCATAATCGTCCGCGCCACCAATCGTGATCGGGCCGGGGTGGTGGAAGCGGTGGCCCAGGGTCGCCGCGCCGGCGACGATGCCGTCCACCTCGCAGGGCACCACCGCGTCGCCCAGCAGCGCCACGATCCCCTGCAACGGCCGCACCCAGCGCAGCGACGCGGTGCTGGCGGAAGCCGCGCCCCAGCGCATCGCCTTCGGCCACGGAAAGGCCCGCACCACCGCCGGGATGGCCGTCGCCAGCACCTCCGCCGTGGCGCGGCCCGGCTTCTCGATCACCGCGTACAGCACGGCGTTGCCCTTGGCGTCCGCCCGCTCGACCAGTTGGTCGCGGGTCAGCCCGGTCTTGCCCAGAAAGCCGGCCAGCGCCTGCGGCGGGGCGTCGGCGCGCGGCCCCTTGATCTCCTCTGCCACGGCGTCGGTCGCCGGCGGCAGCCCGCGCGCGATCAGCGCCAGCCGACGCGGCGTGGCGAACGTCTCGATCGCGGCCGCGCGCAGACCCGCTTTCTCCAGCTCGGCGGCGAACAGGCGGGCGAGATCGGCGCATGCCTTCTCCTGCATCCGCGCCGGTATCTCCTCGGAGAAGAGCTCGAGCAGGAAGTCGCTCATGCCTCCCACCCCTGATGCTCCATCCACGACTTGCACGCGCCCTTCGCCAGATCGCGCACCCGGCCGATATAGGCCTGCCGCTCCGCCACCGAGATCACGCCGCGCGCCTGCAGCGTGTTGAACAGGTGGCTGGCCTTGATCGCTTGCTCGTAGGCCGGGATCGGCAGGCCGGCGGCCAGGCAGGTCTCGCACTCCGCCGCCGCCTTGCGGAACCCGTCGAACAGCCGCTCGGTATCGGCCACCTCGAAGTTCCAGCGGGACATCTGGCGCTCGTTCTCGATGAACACGTCGCCATAGGTCAGCACCGGCATGCCGGGCGCGGGATCGTTGTAGACCAGGTCGAAGATGCTGCTCTTGTTCTGGATATACATGGCCAGCCGCTCCAGCCCATAGGTCAGCTCGCCCGCCACCGGCTTGCAGTCATAGCCGCCCATCTGCTGGAAGTAGGTGAACTGCGTCACCTCCATGCCGTCGCACCACACCTCCCAGCCCAGGCCCCAGGCGCCCAGGGTCGGGCTCTCCCAGTCGTCCTCGACGAAGCGTATGTCGTGCAGCAGCGGATCGATGCCGATCGCGTCAAGGCTGCCCAGGTACAGCGCCTGCAGATCGGGCGGGCTGGGCTTCATGATGACCTGATACTGGTAGTAGGCGCCCAGCCGGTTGGGGTTCTCGCCGTAGCGGCCGTCGGTGGGGCGGCGGCAGGGCTGCACGAAGGCGGCGTTCCACGCATCCGGCCCCAGCGCGTGCAGGGTGGTGGCGGTGTGGAAGGTGCCGGCGCCCATCTCCATGTCATAGGGTTGCAGGATCACGCACCCGCGCGCGCTCCAGTAATCGTGCAGGGTCAGGATCAGCTGCTGGAAGCTGAGCGGCTTGTCGGCTGACACGGCGGAAGCCCTCTGCATCGGCGGCGGAACGGCGTCGCGTTTGGCGGATCGCCCCGGCAGGGTCAAGCCGGGCGCCGCGCACGCCCCTTCCGGACGCGCGGCTTACAGGCTAGCAGCGGCGGCATGCGCAAGGCCCTCTCCGCCCTTCTCGTCCCCCTGCTGCTCGGCGCGTGCGCGCTGCCGCGGCACGATGCGCCACCGCCGGCGCAGGCGCGCCCGGCGCTGTGGAAGCTCGCCGATGCGGACAGCACGATCTACCTGTTCGGCACCATCCACGTGCTGCCCACCGGCTATGCGTGGCAGAACGGGCCGGTGCGCGATGCCATCGCCGCCGCCCGCACGCTGGTGATCGAAACCGTGCTCGGCCCCGATCCCGCCGCTTTGTCCGCCCTGCTGATGCGGCTGGGCACGCCGGCCACGGCCGGCCTGCCGCCGATCCTGGACCGCGTGCCGGCGGAGAAGCGCGACGCGCTCGCCGCGATGATCCGGCGCAGCGGCGTGCCGGCGGCGGTGTTCGACCGGCTGGAGACGTGGACCGCCGGCCTCATGCTCGTCAGCACCACCCTGAACGACATGAAGCTCGTCGCCGGCGAGGGGGTGGAGCCGCAGATCGAGGCGCAGTTCAAGGCGCGCGCGCTGCCGGTCGAGGGGCTGGAGACGCCCGAGCAGCAGCTCGGCTTCTTCGACGGCCTGCCGGAAGACGCGCAGCGCGAGTTCCTGGCCGGCATCGTCGAGGATCCGGCGAAGATGCGCGAGGAGTTCGACGCGATGCTCGCCGCATGGGCACGCGGCGACGAGAAGGCGATCGCCGCCACCTTCGACGAGGATCTGAAGGACAGCGCCGCCCTGCGCGACGCCCTGCTCATCCGCCGCAACCGCAACTGGGCCAAGCTGCTGGAGGCGCGGCTGGCGACGCCGGGCGTCACCCTGGTGGCGGTGGGCGCGGGCCACCTCGCCGGGCCGCAATCGGTGCAGACGATGCTGGCAGCGGACGGGCTGAAGGTGCAGCGGGTGCGCTGACCGGGCGATGCTCCCGCTTCTGAGGCGGGCGACGGCTTTTGACTCCCGCACCCCTTTCGCCTATGGGCCCGCCCTCGCGCTCCGGTCATCCCTGGAGGCGGTGCGCGTGTTTCAACCAAGCGAACTGGAGACATGATATGAGCGACGTGCTCAACCTGTCGGCCGAGACGCGCGAGCGGGCAGGCAAGGGAGCCTCCCGCGCCATGCGTCGCGAAGGCCGCGTCCCCGCCGTGGTATACGGCAACAAGCAGGAAGCCCTCTCGATCCACATCGAGGAGAAGGCGCTGATGAAGATGCTGCACACCGGCCACTTCATGAACAGCGTCGTGATGATCGACGCCGGCGGCCAGAGCCTGCGCACCCTGCCCAAGGACGTCCAGTTCCACCCGGTCAGCGATCGCCCGCTTCACGTCGATTTCCTGCGCATCGGCGAGCACAGCAAGGTCCACGTGAACGTGCCGGTGCACTTCACCGACGAGGAGGCCTCGCCCGGCATCAAGCGCGGCGCGGTGCTGAACGTCGTCGTTCACGATCTGGAGCTCGTCTGCGACGCGGCCGAGATCCCGGAGCAGATCCTGATCTCGCTCGCCGGCCTCGATGTCGGCGCGACGATCCATATCTCCGACGTCAAGCTGCCTGCCGGCGCCGAGGCGGCGAGCCATGCCAGCGACCTGACGATCGCCACGATCGTCGCCCCGTCCGCGCTGCTGAGCGCCGCCGACGCGGCCGAGGATGCCGCGGCGGACGCCGCTTCCTCCGCGAGCTGACGATCCCGCCCGCCGCCCCGATCCCGGTCGGGGCGGCGGGACCGGGCCTTACTCTCACGCGGTTGGCGCCATGCAGATCTGGGTCGGCCTCGGCAATCCCGGCGCGCAACATGCGCTCAACCGGCACAATGTCGGCTTCATGGCGGTGGACGCCATAGCCGAGGTCCATGGCTTCGATCCGTGGAAGAAGGCGTTCCAAGGCTGGTCGGCTATGGGCCGCATCGGCACGCGCCGCATCCTGCTGCTGAAACCCGCCACCTTCATGAACGAGAGCGGCCGCGCCGTGGGCGAGGCGATGCGCTTCTACAAAGGCGAAGTGGGCGACGTCACCGCCTTCCACGACGAGCTCGATCTTGCGCCGTTCAAGGTGAAGGTGAAGGTGGGCGGCGGCACTGCCGGCCATAACGGCCTCCGGTCGATGGAGGCGCATATCGGCAATCCCTATCGCCGCGTGCGGATCGGCATCGGCCATCCGGGCCACAAGGATCGCGTGACCGGACACGTCCTCGGCAATTACGCCAAGGCCGAGATGGAGCCGCTGGCCGACATGCTCGGCGCGATCGCCGCCGAAGCGCCGCGCCTGGCCGAACCCGACGACGTGCGCTTCATGAACGAGGTGGCGCTGAGGCTGCAAGCTTGAGGGCGGGTGCGTGAGGCTCAACCAGGTCACCGTTGGCTGCCTCGACTATGACGCGTCCTGCGCGTTCTACACGGCCCTGGGCCTGCGGAGGATCGTGCACACCCCGCCCCGCTACGCCCGCTTCGAAACGCCGACCGGCGAAACCTTCTCGATCCACGCGATGGACATGGCCGCATCCACCACGACGATCTATTTCGAGTGCGACAACCTCGACGACCGTGTCGCGTCGCTCATGGCCGCCGGCTTGATTTTCGATCAACTGCCACGCGATGAAAGCTGGCTCTGGCGCGAGGCACGCCTGCTCGATCCCGCCGGCAACCGGATTTGCCTATATCATGCCGGGGAGAACCGCCGCTTTCCCCCGTGGCGGGTGGAATAGCGGCGGCTTCGGTCCCGATCAGCTGAAGTTCTTGGGCAGTCCGAAGTCCGCCTGGCCGCCCTGCGCGCCGGCGCCGCCCTGATGGCTCGCATCGCCATTGTCGCTCGCAAGCTCGCGCGCGCGGCGGCGGGCGACCTCCTCGGGCGTCAGCGGCAGCGTGGTCTCGGCTTCCTGGTCGGTATCGCCACCGGTCTGCTGGGTCATGTCACGTCTCCTTGGCGGATGGTGACGGGATAACGAAGCCCGCACCGCCCCGTTCCGCCGCCCGCCCCGCCGCACTGGCGCTCCACCGCGGGCGCGCCTATCGCCCGACCGTCGCCGGAGGATCCGCATGCCCAGCCGCAGCCTGTTCGTCACCCGCCTCTACGAAGATCGCATCGACGAGCCCGCCTTCCTCGCCGAGCTGGCCGATGCCTGCCGCGCCCTGGCAGCCGAGGATCGCGCCGGCCGTGCCTGGTCGCGCGATCACGGCTATCGCGGCTATACCAGCTACGCCTCGCTGGCCGACCTGCCGCAACGCGATCCGCGCTTCGCCGATCTCGTCCGCCGCCTCGCCCGCCACGTCGCGGCCTTTGCCGGCGATTGCGCCTTCGATCTCGGCGGCCGGCGGCTGAAGCTGGACAGCCTGTGGGTCAACGTCCTGAAGCCGGGTGGCGCGCACGGTGGCCACATCCACCCGCACAGCGTCGTGTCCGGCACCGTCTACGTCGTCGTGCCGGAAGGCGCCGGTGCGCTGCGGCTGGAGGATCCCCGCCTGCCGCTGATGATGGCCGCGCCCACCTTGCTGGAGGATGCCCCGGACGAGCTGCACCGGTTCGTCAAGGTCGCCCCGCGCCCCGGCACGCTGCTGCTGTGGGAAAGCTGGCTGCGCCACGAGGTGATCGCCGGTACGGGCCGGGAGGAGCGGATCAGCGTGAGCTTCAACTATCGCTGAAGCGCGCCCAGCAGCGCCGGCAGGTCGCCGGACTGCGCCATCGCCCGGCCATAGGCCGCCGCCGCCACCTCCGCCGCGCCCCGCCGTGCGGGATCGGCGAGCATCGCTTCCACGCCGTCGCGCGTGATCGGGAAGGCGCACGCCTCGGCGCCCGGCGGCAGCGCGGCCAGCGAGTGGCGCGAGGCGAGCACCGGCTTGCCATGCGCCAGCGCCTCCATCACCTTGATGTTCAGCCCGGTGCCCTCCACCGGCGACACCACCAGAGCGGCCCGCGCATAGACGCCCGAGAGCTCGTCGACGAAGCCCATCAGCGCCAGCGCCGGCCAGTCCCGCGCCAGCGCCCGCAGCTCCGGCGCGTCGCACACCTTGCCGGCCACCGCGATCTTGAACGGCGCCAGCCACGCGCGGTTCTCCGCCAGCCAGCCGGCAAGCCCCTCGACATTGTAGCGGTTCAGCGATCCCACGAAGAGGATGTCGATCGTGCGGGGCACGTCGCGATCGATCGCGATGTCCGGCGCGGTGTAGCGCGGCACGTAGAAGGTCTCGGTCGTCGGCAGCAGGATGCGGAACGCCTGCGCCTCCGCCTGCGAGATCGCGATCAGCCCGCGCACCTGCGAGAGCAGGCCCAGTTCCGATCGCATCCGCAGCAGCGCCTTCGCGCCGAACAGGGAGAGGCCGCGCAGCTTGGCGTAGCGCACGAACTTGATGTCGATCGTGTCGACGATCGCGCGCTCCAGCGGCACGCCGTTCAGCTCGGTCAGCCCGTCGGTGAAGTTGACGAGGAAGACGGTTCGCGGATCGCGCACCAGCGCCCGCAGCAGCGGCGTGGCGCCGTGGCGCGACGCGGCCGCGATCGCCCTCGCGCGGTGCGGCATCGCCATCAGCGCCAGGTTCTTCGCCCGCATGGCAAGCCGCACCGGCCGGCCGCCGGGCTCAAGGATCAGCGTCACCCCGGGGAATTGCGCGGCGAAGCGTTGCTGCGCCGCCTCCGTCCACGGCGCCACGTCATGCTCGCGATAGGAATAGACCGAGACGTCGGCGAAGTGGCGCGCCACGCAGGCGATCTGATCGGCGAAACGAATGTGGGATCCGCTTTCCGGGGCGGTGAAGTCGCCGTTCACGAAGATCACGATCCGTGCCGCCACGCCATCCTCCCTGCGCTACTCCGCGATCTTCTAGGCGGCCGCCGATGCTGCGGCGCAAAAGACCGCTCGGTTCCGGACCAGAGCGCGCGGGTGCGGCGCCACGGGCCGCGCCGCCGCCGCCACTGGCATCGCGCCGCCATTCGGCCTATCGGGGCCGATCCTTGCACTGTGGGATGGAACGATGGGTTTTCGCTGCGGTATTGTCGGGCTGCCGAACGTCGGCAAATCGACCCTGTTCAATGCGCTGACGGAGACGGCGGCGGCGCAGGCGGCGAACTATCCCTTCTGCACGATCGAGCCGAACGTCGGCCAGGTGGCCGTGCCCGATCCGCGCCTGAACGAGATCGCGCGGATCGCCCATTCCGCCAAGATCATCGAGACGCAGCTCGCCTTCGTCGACATCGCCGGGCTGGTGCGCGGCGCCTCCAAGGGCGAGGGGCTCGGCAACCAGTTCCTCGCCAACATCCGCGAGGTGGACGCGATCGTGCATGTGCTGCGCTGCTTCGAGGGCGGCGACGTGACCCATGTCGAGGGCAAGGTCGATCCGATCGCCGATGCCGAGACGGTGGAGACCGAGCTGATGCTCGCCGACCTCGGATCGCTGGAGAAGCGCGTGCCCGCCTTCCAGAAGAAGGCGGCGCAGGGCGACAAGGAGGCGAAGGCCGCCGCATCCGTGCTCGGCAAGGCGCTGGCGCTGCTGCGCGAGGGCAGCCCGGCGCGCCTCACCCGTCCGGCCGACGAGGACGAGCAGCGCATCTTCTCCCAGGCGCAGCTGCTCACCGCCAAGCCGGTGCTCTACGTGTGCAACGTGGACGAGGGATCGGCGGCGGAGGGCAACGCCCTCTCCGCCCGCGTGTTCGAGAAGGCGGCGGCGGAGGGCGCGAAGGCCGTCGTCGTCTCCGCCGCGATCGAGGCGGAGATCGTGACGCTGGATCCGGCCGACCGCGCCGAGTTCCTCTCCGATCTCGGCCTGGCCGAAACCGGCCTCGCTCGCGTGATCCGCGCCGGCTACGCGCTGCTCGATCTCATCACCTTCTTCACCGCCGGCCCCAAGGAGACGCGCGCCTGGACGGTGGATCGCGGATCGAAGGCGCCGCAGGCCGCCGGCGTGATCCACACCGACTTCGAACGCGGCTTCATCCGCGCGGAGACGATCGCCTATCCCGACTACGTCGCCTGCAACGGCGAGGCCGGCGCCCGCGAGGCTGGCAGGCTGCGCTCCGAAGGCAAGGACTATGTGACGCAGGACGGCGACATCATGCTGTTCCGCTTCAACGTGTGATCGGCGGCATGCCGATCCGCTTCGAGGATTTCGTCGTCGGCCAGGTCGATCGCTTCGGCGCCTACGCCGTCTCGCGCGAGGAGGTGCTGGCGTTCGCCGCCGCCTACGATCCGCAGCCCTTCCACCTCGACGATGCGGCGGCGGCGGCCAACCCGATCTTCGGCCGCCTCGCCGCCAGCGGCTGGCATACCGCCGCGATGACGATGCGGATGATGGTCGATCGCTGGCAGGCGCTCGGCGGCACCTCGCTCGGCTCGCCGGGGGTGGACGAGATGCGTTTCCTGAAGCCCGTCTTTCCCGGCGACATCCTCTCGGTGGAGGCGGAGGTGCTGGCGATGCGCCCGCTCGCCAGCCGGCCCGATCGCGGCGTCGTCACCTCGCGCACGCGCACGATCAACCAGGATGGCGACGCCGTCCTCTCCTTCACCGCAAGCGCGTTCTGGCCGCGCGGCTGAGGCTGTCGCGATCCTGACGGCGGCATGACAAGAGCATCATGATCGGCCGGCAACCGCTCCGCTCACCGGCGGTTAAGCCGCTGGCGCCGATCGATGCGCCGGGGCCACGCCGCCAGGCGCGGCCATTGCTGGAGACAATGACGATGAAGACCCGGCTCTTGGCGCTGGCGCTGGTGGCAGTGCCCGCCCTCTCCTCCCCCCTGCTCGCGCAGAACGCGGCCGATCAGCGGCGCTGGGATGCGGCCCAGTCCCGCTACCGGGCGGAGACGGACCGCTATTATCAGGAACGCGACCTCTACTACGACGCCCGCGCGCGCGATCGCGGCGGGCCGGGCCGCTACGGCAGCGCGCCGCCGCCCCCGCCGCCCGGCGTCGACGACGATCGCTTCGCCACCGACTATGATGCCGCGCGCGACTATCGCGACGATCCGCGCTACCGCGAGCGGGTGCTGTCGTCGAACGACCAGGTCTATCGCGGGTCGGACGGACGCTATTACTGCCAGCGCACGGACGGCACGACCGGCCTCATCATCGGCGCCGCCGGCGCGGCATCCTAGGCAACGTGCTGGACGGCGGCCGCCACCGCACCGGCGGCACCCTGATCGGCGGCGCCCTGGGCGCCCTCCTCGGCCGATCGGTGGAGCAGAACAACCAGAACGTCCGCTGCCGCTAGATCCGTCCGATCGAAAGCCTCGAACCGCTTTCGTGGAGAGAGGCCAAGCGAAGACCGGAGCAGCCACCATTCCTCCCCGGCACGGAAAGGGGGACCATCCGCAGGATGGTGGAGGGGGAGCGCGACACACGCTGCCTTGGCGCGTGCCGCGCTCCCCCTCCATGATGTTCTGCTCGCCCCCCCCCTCGGGGCGGGCGAGGTAGAAATTACCCCAGCCGCCCCTCGTGCAGCCGCACGACGCGGTCCATCTTGGCCGCCAGCCGCTCATTGTGCGTCGCGACCAGGGCCGCGCTGCCCTCGCCGCGCACCAGCCGCAGGAACTCCGCCAGCACCACGTCGGCCGTCGCCTCGTCCAGATTGCCGGTCGGCTCGTCGGCCAGCACCAGCTTCGGCGCATTGGCCAGCGCGCGCGCCACCGCCACGCGCTGCTGCTCGCCGCCGGAAAGCTGCGCCGGCCGATGCGTCAGCCGGTGCGCCAGGCCCAGCGCGCCCAGCAGCGACGCCGCCCGCGCCTCCGCATCCGGCCGCCCGGCGCCGCGGATCAGCTGCGGCAGCACGACATTCTCGGCGGCCGAGAAATCGGGCAGCAGGTGGTGGAACTGGTAGACGAAGCCCAGCGCGTCGCGCCGCACCCGTGTCCGCCCGTCATTGTCCAGGCGCGCGGCTTCCTCGCCGGCGATGCGGATCGAACCCTCGAACCCGCCCTCCAGCAGCCCCACCGCCTGCAACATCGTCGACTTGCCGGAGCCGGACGGCCCGAGCAGTGCCACGATCTCGCCCGCGCCCACGTGCAGGTCCACGCCGCGCAGCACCTCGATCACCGTCTCGCCCTGGCGGAAGCTGCGGCACAGCCCGGTCACGGCCAGCACGTCGCCGGCGCCGCGCTCACTCATAGCGCAGCACCTGCACCGGATCGGTGTTCGCCGCCTTGAACGCCGGATAGAGCGTGAACAGGAAGGCGGAGCCGATCGCCAGCGCCACGATCGCCAGCACCTCGAACGGATCGGTTTTGGCCGGCAGCTCGGTGAGGAAGCGGATCGAGGGATCCCACAGATTCTGCCCGGTGAGGAACTGGATGGCGTTCACCACCGATTGGCGGAAGAACAGGAAGACGAACGCCAGCACGATGCCCGCGGCGGTGCCCAGCGCGCCGATCGTCACCCCCACCGTCATGAAGATCTTCACCATGGCGGAGCGGGACGCCCCCATCGTCCGCAGGATGGCGATGTCGCGGGTCTTGGCGCGCACCAGCATGATCAGCGACGAGAGGATGTTGAACACCGCGACGAGGATGATGAGCGAGAGCACGACGAACATCGCTACCCGCTCCACCGCCAGCGCCTCGAACAGGGATGCGTTCATCGATCGCCAGTCGGTGACGACGCCGGATTTGCCCACCTTGTCCGCCAGCGGCGGCAGGATCGTCGCCACCCGGTCCGCGTCCACCGTCTCGATCTCCACCATGCCCACCGCGTCGCCCAGCATCAGCAGCGTCTGCGCGTCGGCGATCGGCATGATGACGAACGACTTGTCATAGTCGTAGACGCCCACCTCAAAGATCGCCGCCACCGTGTAGCTGACGATGCGCGGCACGGTGCCGAACGGCGTCGTCTGCCCCTGCGGGCTGATGAGGCTGATCTGCCCGCCCACGTTCGCGCCCAGCGCCTCGGCAAGCCGCGCGCCGATCGCCACCCGGCCGCTGCCGGGCGTCACGTCGGCCATGTTGCCGGCGACCACCTTCTCCTGGATCGTGCGGTTGGCGCGGATGTCCTCCGGCAGCATGCCGCGCACCAGCACGCCCTCCACCCGGCCCTCGTAGCTGGCCATCAGCGGCTGTTCGATCAGCGGCGTCGCCTTGGTGATGCCGGGGGTGGCGCGGGCGGTGCGGACGATATCCTGCCAGTCGGGCAGGCGGCCGCCATAGCCCTGCACCACGGCGTGGCCGTTCAGCCCGATGATCTTGTCGAACAGCTCGGCACGGAAGCCGTTCATCACCGACATGACGATGATGAGCGCGGCGACCCCCAGCATCACCGCCACCAGGCTGATCGAGGCGACGAGGAAGATGAACCCCTCGCCCTTGCCCGGCAGCAGATAGCGCCGGGCGATCATGCGTTCGTAGGAGGAGAGGATCACCCCGCCATCCTCGTCAGCGCCTCGTCGGCGGCGATCTCCACCTTCTCGCCGGTGGCGCGGTTCTTCAGCTCCACAACGCCCCGCTCCAGCCCCTTGGGGCCGATCACGATCTGCCAGGGCAGGCCGATCAGGTCCATCGTCGCGAACTTGGCGCCGCCGCGCTCGTCGCGATCGTCGTACAGCACCTCCACGCCTGCCGCCGAGAGCTTCGCGTAGAGATCGTCGGCGGCGGCGGTGCAGGCCGCGTCGTCCGCACGCATGTTGATGAGGCCCACCTTGTACGGCGCGACCGACTCGGGCCAGACGATGCCGCGATCGTCGTGGCTCGCCTCGATGATGGCGCCCACCAGCCGCGATACGCCGATGCCGTAGCTGCCCATCTGCGGGATCACCTCGGCCCCCTCCGGCCCCTGCACCTTCAGGCCCATCGCGGCCGAATATTTGGTGCCAAAGTAGAAGATGTGTCCCACCTCGATGCCGCGCGACTGTTTCAGCGCCTCGCCCGCCGCCGCCTCCCGCTCCGGATCGCGCTTCTCGTCGGTGGCGGCGTAATCGGCGGTGAGGCCGGAGACGAAGGTCTGCAGCGCCGCCGCGTCGTCGGCATCCACCTGCAGCAGCCGGTCCCGCTCCCAGTTCGCGTGATAGAACACCTCGCTCTCGCCGGTCGGCGCCAGCACGATGAACTCGTGGGAAAGGTCGCCGCCGATCGGGCCGGTATCGGCCTGCATCGGGATCGCGCGCAGGCCCAGCCGGGCATAGGTGCGCAGATAGGCCACGAACATGCGGTTGTAGCTGTGGCGCGCGCCCGCCTCGTCCAGATCGAACGAGTAGGCGTCCTTCATCAGGAACTCGCGCCCGCGCATCACGCCGAAGCGGGGCCGCACCTCGTCGCGGAACTTCCACTGGATGTGGTAGAGCGTGCGCGGCAGGTCGCGATAGCTGCGCGCGCCGTCGCGGAACAGGGCGGTGATCATCTCCTCGTTGGTCGGCCCGTAGAGCATCTCGCGCTCGTGCCGGTCGGTGATGCGCAGCATCTCCGGCCCGTAGGCGTCGTAGCGGCCGGACTGGCGCCAGAGATCGGCCGATTGCAGCGTCGGCATCAGCAGCTCGATCGCGCCCGCCTTGTCCTGCTCCTCGCGCACGATCTGCTCGATCCTGCGCAGCACGCGATGCCCCAGCGGCAGCCAGGCGTAGATGCCGGCGGCGGTCTGGCGGATCATGCCCGCGCGCAGCATCAGCTTGTGGCTGACGATCTGCGCGTCGGCCGGCGACTCCTTCATCACGGGCAGGAAGTGGCGGGAAAGACGCATAACGGCTCGTTGATCCTCTGGGTGTTGCGCCGCTCTAGGCTGGCGGGTGCCTTGGGGCAACCGGCAGGGCTGTTGCGCAATAGGCACAGGCCCCGCCATTTCGGCGGCAGCCCGCGACATCCGTCATGACATGGAACGGAAACATAGCTACCAGAATGGCCACGAGCACAGGCGCAAGGCCATGGTTCGGGGAGGCCTCGGCGCCCCGCTGCACCGTTCGGGGGGACGGACGCAGCGTGCGGGCGCCGAGCCGACTATTGGGGGTTGACGAGCTTTCGTCATGCGGGCGCCCGGGTCGCAAAATGCGATCCGGGCGTTCGGCTTTTCTGGCCTTGGTGGACACCGCCGGACCCTTGGCGGTCCCCTTGCGTTTCCCATGGCACCCGCAAGCAGGAGATCATGCGATGGCCAGCCAGCCCCCCGTGCCCGAAGTGCCCAACGACGCGCCGGTCGATCCGCCGATCCCTTCCCCGGCCGATCCGATCCCGGCCGCGCCCTCCGACCCGGTCTGAGCTTTACGATCCGCTAACCGCATGCGGCCTATGGTGGCCGCATGCTCTTCCCGTTCCGCACGAGCGCGATCTTCCGCAACCGCTGGGTGGCGCTCATGTGGGCCGCAGGCGTCTGCTTCATGGCGTCGGAGATCGTCGACAGCGTGGCCGGCATCGGCGGCAAGGCTCCGTCGGCGAGCCACGCGGCCCCTGCCGGATCAAGCGACGATCCGGTCGCCGTCGCCCTCGGCAACGCTCGTCCGCCCACCATCGCCAACGCTCCGCCTCCGCCGACCGACATCGCGCGCTGACACCGGCGGGAGCGTGCGAAACGCTCGACGTCGATCAGAGCGTATGGACATTGAGCGAACCAAGCCGATTCTTACACGTATTCTGGGCAAACCGCTCATCCTGAGGACCTATTGAGCGTGTCGAAATGGCATCTCGAAGGGCATGACTGGTCCTTCGAGACGGGTCTTCGCCTCCGCTCAGCCCTTCCTCAGGATCAGCGGACATGCGAAAAGCTCAGCGTCGATCTGGCCTGCTGAACACCCGGACTGGCGAAGCGGCGTCTCGAAGAACGCCGCCTTCCCGCTACACCAGCCGGCTCTGCCTGAGCGCCGCCGCGATGAAGCTGGCGAACAGCGGGTGGGGATCGAACGGCTTCGATTTCAGCTCCGGGTGAAACTGCACGCCGACGAACCAGGGATGATCCGGCCGCTCGACGATCTCCGGCAGGGTGCCGTCGGGCGACATGCCGGAGAAGACGAGCCCGCCTTCCTCCAGCGCCGCGCGATAGTGGACGTTCACCTCGAAGCGGTGGCGGTGCCGCTCGCTGATCGTCTCCGCGCCGTAGATGCCGCGCACCTGGCTGTTGCCGGCCAGCTTCGCCGGATAGGCGCCCAGCCGCATCGTGCCGCCAAGATCGCCCTCGACCGATCGCAGCTCGCGCCCGCGCTCCGACTCCCACTCGGTGATGAGGCCGACGACGGGCTCGGTGGTGGGGCCGAACTCGGTGGTGGAGGCGGCGGCGATGCCGGCGGTGTTGCGCGCGCCCTCGATGCAGGCCATCTGCATACCCAGGCAGATGCCGAAGAACGGCACCCGCCGCTCCCGCGCGAAGCGGACGCTGGCGATCTTGCCCTCCGATCCGCGCTCGCCGAAGCCGCCCGGCACCAGGATCGCGTGCAGCGGCTCCAGCTGCGCCGCCACGTCCGACTCGTCCGATTCGAACAGCTCGGCATCCAGCCAGCGGATGTTCACCTTCACCCGGTTGGCGATGCCGCCGTGCACCAGTGCCTCGTGCAGCGACTTGTAGGCGTCCAGCAGCCCGGTATATTTGCCGACGACACCCACCGTCACCTCGCCCTCGGGATTGCCGAGCCGGTCGAGTATGTCGTCCCACCGCCGCAGGTCCGGGCTGGGGCCGGGCGGAATGGAGAAGGCGTCCAGCACCGCCGCGTCCAGTCCCTCGGCATGATATTGCAGCGGCACGCCGTAGATCGTCCGCGCGTCCAGCGCGGGGATCACCGCCTCCTTGCGCACGTTGCAGAACAGGGCGATCTTCGCGCGCTCGCCCTCCGGCAGCGGCCGGTCGCAGCGGCAGACGAGCACGTCGGGCTGGATGCCCAGCGCTGTCAGGTCGCGCACGCTGTGCTGGGTCGGCTTGGTCTTCAGCTCGCCCGCCGCCGCGATATAGGGCACCAGGGTGAGGTGCACGAACACGCTGGCGTTGCGGCCCAGATCGTTCCGCAACTGGCGGATCGCCTCCATGAACGGCAGCGATTCGATGTCGCCCACGGTGCCGCCGATCTCGCACAGCACGAAATCGAGATCGTCGGTATCGGCGCGGGCGAACTGCTTGATCGCGTCCGTCACGTGCGGGATCACCTGCACCGTGGCGCCCAGATAGTCGCCGCGCCGCTCCTTGGCGATGATCGTCTGGTAGATGCGGCCGGACGTGACGTTGTCGCTCTGGCGGCCCGGCACGCCGGTGAACCGCTCGTAATGGCCGAGGTCGAGATCGGTCTCGGCCCCGTCGTCGGTCACGAACACCTCGCCATGCTGGTAGGGCGACATCGTGCCGGGATCGACGTTGAGGTACGGATCGAACTTGCGGATGCGGACCCTATAGCCGCGCGCCTGGAGGAGAGCGGCGAGGCTGGCCGCCATGAGGCCCTTGCCGAGCGAGGAGACCACGCCGCCGGTGATGAAGATGAACCGCGTCATGGGAGGAGAGCCCTAGCCGGGGATCGGCGACACCCGCAAGGGCGCGCACGATCGAAGTGGGATGAACGGAGAAAGGCGCCGGGGGCGATCGCCGAGAGTGAAGGCGAGGACCGCGAGGCGAACCCGTCGGGGCGCGGCTGCGCGAGGCTGAGCCCCCGCCGCGAGGAACGGCCCGCTAATCTCCTCGTCGTTCCAGCAGGGGCTGCGATCCATCGCTCTCACCGCCGCAGCCGTTTGAGAGAGTGGCTCCAACCCTCGCCGCAGCGACGACGATAAGGGCCGGGGCGCCCTCGGCTCTACAGCCGGCCCTCCTCCGAGGGCCGGCGGATCAGGTCATTGTCCGGAGGGCGTCTGCGTCGGCGTCGTCACGGGCGCGGGCGGCGTGATCGTCACCGGCTCCGCGGCGGCGGCGGCCGGCCTGGCGGGCGCCGTCCTCGTCTCGGCCTTCGGCGTCTCGGCGCGCGGCTTGGCGGTCGTCTCGCGGGCCGCAGGCGTCTCGCGGGTCGCGGCCGGCTCCCCGGCGCGCGTCGTAACGGGCGCCACCTGGGCCGGCGCGGTGGCCGGGCCGGCGGTGCCCGGCGTCGCCGGCACGATCGCGCCGGTGCCGCTCGACGGGCCGTTGGCGGCGGCGCCGGCCGCGGCGGCGCTCAGCGGATCGGCGGCCAGCGGCACGCTGGTGGCAGGCAGGCTCGGCGCCGTCGGGCGGGCGAGCGAGGTGTCGATCTCGCGCGGGCCGCGCTGGAAGGTGGCGAGCGCCGCCAGGCCGATCGAGAGCAGGATGAAGGCGGAGGCGAGGATCGTCGTCGCCCGCGTCAGGAAGTCGGCGGCGCCGCGCGCGCTCATCAGGCCGGAGGGGCTGCCCCCCATGCCGAGCCCGCCACCCTCCGATCGCTGCATCAGGATCACGGCGACCAGGGCTGCCGCGATGATCGCATGCACGACGAGGAGGAAGGTGAACATGGCGTCTCTTTTCTCGAATCTTGATCGGTGCGGAACCGCCGGATGGCCGCCGTGCCCCGCCGCCCGGGCAGCGGCCGGGCCTTTGTCTCGCGCCTCTACAGGCTAAGCGCCAGCCGTTCAACCGGCCCGACGGCAGGCGCCCGGCGCTACCGCGCGCCCGTCAGATCCGCCGGCAGCGTCGGCTCCGAGATCACCCGCGCCATCGCCCGCCAGCGCGCCGCCGCATCCGCGCCGGCCGCCTCGACATGCGCGCGCACCATCTCCTGCCCCAGTCCGTAGTTTATCACGTAGCTGCGGTAGGTATCGTCGAAGCGGATGCCCTGCTCCGCCTTGGCGCGCGAGACGAGACCGTAGGTGCGGGTCAGCGCGATCGCCTTCTCGCGATCGATGCGGCCATCCAGATACATCTGCGCGATCGTCATGCGCGCACCGGCGAGTTCCTTCATTGCCTTGCGCAGCGCATCGTAGGCGGGCGCCGCGCGCGGATCGAGCCCGGCGAGCGGATAGAGCGTCCGCGCCTCGAACGCCTCCGCCTCGTCGCCGGGGAAGGCCAGGTCGATGCCGTAATTGGCCGATCCTTCCGCGATCAGCGACTGCGGGCTGAACAGCGGATAGACGGTGAACTCGATCCAGCCCCTGCCCACCGCCAGATCCCGTTCCAGCAGCATGTTGAGCGCGTGGTGGCCCGGATAGCCCTCGTGGCAGCCCAGATCGATCGCCCGGCCGATGGGGATCGGCAGATCGGTGTTGATCTGGATCAGGCTCGTGGCCCGGCCCTCATACCAGTTGTAGCCGCTCCACGGCTTGTTCTTCACCAGCTCCAGCCGGAAGGTCTCGGCCGGCGGCAGGGCGATGTGGCGCAGGGTGCGGGCGCGGCACTCGGCGATGGCGGCGCGCATCACCGGCTCGATCCGTGCGGGCGGGATCGTGTAGCGCGCGTTGAACGCGTCCACCCGCTCGGCCAGCGGCCCGTCGCCCGGCACGATCGACGCGATCCGGGCGAGCACCGGATCGAAGGCGGAGAGCGGCTTCAGCGCCGGCCGCACCGCGAACAGCCCCTCCGCCTCGTCGACGAACGGCAGCTTCGCGCCGCCGGCCATCGCCATCCGCGTGCGCGCGGCGGTCAGCTGCGCGGCCAGGAAGGCGGCGCGGCGGCGATCGATCGGCGCCAGCGTCGCGCGATCCACCTGCCCCAGCCGGCGGCCGAGGGCGGCGGCATCGGCCGCCAGCGTCGCCACCGCGCGCGGATGCGCCTTCGCCGCCTCGGCCCACGCCTTCGGCCCGTAATAGGCGTCGACATAGCCGGGCTCGCGCTCGCCCATCTCCAGGGTCAGGTGGACATAGTCCTCGGCGATCCGATCCAGCGCGGTCGGCGCGCGCGGCGGCGCTGCTGCTGGCGCGGCGGCCGGCAGCAGCGCCAGCGCCACCGCGGCGATCCACGCCCTCACGCGGCGGCGGCGCCGGCGATGATCGGCACGAACTGCGCCGCCGTCAGGCTCGCGCCGCCCACCAGCGCGCCGTCCACCTCGGCCACCGCCATCAGCTCCGCCGCATTTTCCGGCTTCACCGATCCGCCGTAGAGGATGCGCACCTTCGGCCCCTCGTCGTCCAGCAGCTGGTCCAGCTTGGCGCGGATCGCCGCGTGCATCTCGGCCACGTCGGCCACGGAAGGCGTGCGGCCGGTGCCGATCGCCCACACCGGCTCGTAGGCGATCACCAGGGTGTCGCCGGTGCCCTCGCGCGGCACCGATCCGTCGAGCTGGCCCGCCACCACGGCGAGCGCGTGGCCGGCGTCGCGCTCGGCCTCCGTCTCGCCGACGCACAGGATCGCGGTGAGGCCGGCGGCGATCGCGGCCGATGCCTTGGCCTGCACCTCCGCGTCGGTCTCGTGATTGTCGGCGCGCCGCTCGCTGTGGCCGACGATGGCCAGGCTCGCGCCCGCCTCCACCAGCATCGCGGCAGAGACGCAGCCGGTATGCGCGCCCTTCTGCGCCATGTGGACATCCTGCGCGCCGATGGCGAGGCCGGGCACGCGTGCGGCGGCCGGCGCGATCAGGGTGAAGGGCGGGCAGATCGCCACGTCCAGCGTGGTGTGCGCGTCCGCCGCCGCCAGGATCGCGTCCAGCTCCGCCAGCGCGGCCTGCGATCCGTTCATCTTCCAGTTGCCCGCCACCAGCTTGCGCAATGCCATCGCCAGACGATCCCTTGTCCCTTGCCCTGAAAGCCCGTTGCCCAGAAAACCCGGCCCGTAGCAAGGCGCGCGCCGCTTGTCGCCCCGCTCCCGCCTCTCTATGGCGGCGCGATTGCTTCGCAACGGATGGCCGATGATCACTTTCTTCCGCAAGGCGCTGTCCTCCTGGCTGGTGCTGGGGCTGCTGGGCCTCGTCATGATCGCCTTCATCGTCACCGGCGTGGCCGGCCCCGGCGGCAGGGGCGCCGCACCTTCCGGCGGCGGCGAGAGCATCGCCAAGGTGGGAAGCGAGCGGATCGGCGCGGGCGACATCCGCCGCCGCGCGCAGAACGGCCTCGCCCAGGCGCGCCAGCAGGATCAGTCGCTGGACATGACCCGCTTCGTCAACGAGGGCGGGCTCGATCAGACGATCGGCCAGTATGTCGCCGCCCGCGCGATGGAGATCTGGGCGCGCGCCCAGGGCCTCGCCGTCAGCCCCAAGCTCGTCGATGGCGAGATCGCCAGCATCGGCGCGTTCAACGGGCCGACCGGCAAGTTCGACGCCAACATCATGCGCCAGGTGCTGAACCAGCAGCGCATGACGGAGGCGATGCTGCGTACGGAGCTGGCCGGCGACGCGATCCGCAAGCAGCTGCTGATCCCGGTCGCGGGCGCGGCGAAGGTGCCGCTCGGCATCGTCACGCCCTATGCCTCGCTGCTGCTGGAAGCGCGCGCCGGCAGCATCGGCGTGGTGCCGAGCGAGGCGCTGCCCGCCGGCCCGCCGCCGACGGAGGCGGAGGTCGCCGCCTTCTACGCCAAGAACAGCGGCCGGTACGCCATCCCGGAACGCCGCGCGATCCGCTACGCGATCTTCGGGCGGGACGAGGGCGTCGCGCCGACCGAGGCGGAGGTCGCCGCCTTCTACAAGGCGAACGCGTCCGTCTACGGCGCGCGTGAGGCCCGCACCCTGCAGCAGATCATCCTGCCGGATCAGACCGCCGCCAACGCCTTCGTCGCCAAGGTGCGCGGCGGCACCAGCTTCACCGATGCCGCCAAAGCCGCCGGCTTCACCGCCGCCGACACGGCACTCGGCGAGATCGCGCGGGACAAGCTGGCCGCCCAGGCATCGCCTGCCGTGGCCGCCGCCGCCTTCGCCGCCCCGGCCGGGCAGGTGACGCAGCCGGTGAAGGCGGCGCTGGGCTTCTACGTGATCAAGGTGGACGCGGTGAAGCCGGTCGCGGCCCGCCCGCTGGAAGCGGTGCGCGGGGAGATCGCCGCGAGCCTGACGAAGCAGAAGGCGGACGAGCGGCTCGCCGCGCGCGTGGCGGCGATGGAGGACGCGATCTCCGGCGGCGCCAGCTTCGACGACGTGGTCAAGGCGCAGAAGCTGACTGCCGTGACGACGCCGCCGGTGCTGGCGAACGGCCTGGCGCCAGGCGTGGCCGACTGGCGGACCCCGCCCGAGCTGCCGCTGCTGGTGGGCCAGGTGACGGATGCGACCGCCGATGACGATCCGATCGTCGCGACGATCGGCAAGGGGGAGCGGTACGCGCTCGTGAAGGTCGCGCAGGTGGTGCCGGCGGCGCCGGCGCCGCTCGCCCAGGTGCGCCCGCAGATCGTCGACGGCCTCACCAAGGCGCATGCGGCGGTGCGCGCCAAGGCGGTGGCGGAGGCGATCATCGCCAAGGTGAAGGCCGGCACGCCGATGGCGCAGGCCTTCGCCGCGGCCGGCGTGAAGCTGCCGGCACCGCAGCCGGCGCGCGCGCGACAGGCGGATCTGGCGCAGGCGGATCGCCAGGTGCCGCCGCCGCTGGCGCTGATGTTCAGCATGCGGCAGGGCGATACCAAGCTGCTCGCCGCGCCGCAGGCGGCCGGCTGGTTCGTCGTCCACCTCGATACCGTCACGCCCGGCGACGCGCGCACCCAGCCGAGCCTGATCGACGCCACCCGCAACCAGTTCAACCGGGTGACGGGCGAGGAGTATATCGAGCAGTTCGCCAACGCCGCCGCCAAGGAAGTCGGCGTCACCCGCGACGACAAGGCCATCGCGCGCCTGCGCGCCGAACTGCTCGGCGGCGGCACCGCCGAGCAGTGAGCGCCGGGCGGTGACGCACAGGGCGGATGAGGCCGCCGCCGACGACGATCGCGCCGCCGCCGCCGCGCTGCGCGAAGGCCGGCCGGCGCTCGTGTGGCGCCGGCAGATCGCCGACGTGGACACGCCGGTGGGCGCGGCGCTGCGGCTGATCGAGCCCGGGCGCGGCGATTTCCTGCTCGAATCGGTCGAGGGCGGCACCGCGCGCGGTCGCTACACCCTGCTCGGCCTCGCTCCCGATCTCGTCTTCCGGGCGGAGGGCGCCGCCGCCGCGATCAACCGCCGCTGGCTCACCGATCGCGACGCCTTCGAACCCTGCGGGCAGGATGCGCTCGCCGCGATGCGCGCGCTCGTCCGCGCGTGCCGGATGGACGTGCCGGCGGGGCTGCCCCCCACCCTCGCCTGCCTCGTCGGCTATTTCGCCTATGAGACGGTCGGCCTGGTCGAGGCGCTGCCCCGCCCCGCGCCCAACCCGCTCGATTTGCCGGACATGCTGTTCGTGCGCCCCACCCTGATCCTCGTCTTCGATCGGCTGGCGGATGCGCTGTTCCTCATCGCCCCCCTGTGGTCCGCCGACGATGCCGATGCCGCCGTGGCCGGCGCGCTGGAGCGGATCGAGGCCGCCGCCGCCCGCCTCGCCGCCCCCCTGCCGGCGCGGTCGCGCGGCGGCGCCGCCCTTGCCCCGCCCGAGCCCCGGCCGGCGCTGCCGCCGGGCCGCTATCGCGAGATGGTGCTGGCGGCGAAGGACTATATCGCCGCCGGCGACATCTTCCAGGTCGTGCTGGCGCAGCGTTTCTCCACGCCCTTCCCGCTGCCGCCGTTCGATCTCTACCGCGCGCTCCGGCGGATCAACCCGTCGCCCTTCCTCTATTATCTCGATCTGCCGGGCTTCGCGCTGATCGGGTCGTCGCCGGAAATCCTCGTCCGCGCGCGAGACGGCGAGGTGACGATCCGGCCGATCGCCGGCACGCGCCCGCGCGGCCGCACCGCGGCGGAGGACAACGCCCATCGCGACGCCCTGCTCGCCGATCCCAAGGAGCAGGCCGAGCATCTGATGCTGCTCGATCTCGGCCGCAACGATGTCGGCCGGGTCGCCGCCGCCGGCACGGTGACGGTGACGGACAGCTACACGGTCGAGAAATACAGTCACGTCATGCACATCGTGTCGAACGTGGTCGGCCGCCTGGCGCCGGACAAGGATGCGCTGGACGCCCTGTTCGCCGGCTTCCCCGCCGGCACCGTCTCCGGCGCGCCCAAGGTCCGCGCGTGCGAGATCGTCGCCGAGTTGGAGCCGGAGACGCGCGGGCCATACGCCGGCGGCGTCGGCTATTTCTCGCCGGACGGATCGATGGATTCCTGCATCGTCCTGCGCACGGCGGTGGTGAAGGATGGCGTGATGCACGTGCAGGCCGGCGCCGGCATCGTCGCGGACAGCGATCCGGAGGCGGAACAGCGCGAGTGCGAGGCGAAATCGGGGGCGCTGCTGGCCGCCGCGCGCGAGGCCGTGGCGCAGGCGGGCGAGACCGGCTTCGGCCAGTAGCCCCCCGGCCGTCGCCTATTCCGACCGCGCGCCGGCAAAGGCGATCACCGCCCGCGTCACCCCCTGCATCATCCGCATCCGCACCGGAATGGGCTGGCGGGTGCTGGCGATCATCACCGCCACGGCAAAGGTGCGCCCGTCCGGCGCGGTCAGCAGGCCGACATCGTTGTAGCCCGTGGCAAGGCTGCCGAGCTCCTGCCCGGTGCCGGTCTTGTGGGCGAAGGCCCAGTCCTCGGTAAGTCCGCCCTTCAGCCGCTGCGGCCCGGTCTTGCTCGATGCCATGATCGACAGCAGCGTCTGCGTGGACGACGGCGAGAGCAGATCGCCCTTGCGCAGCCGGGCCAGCGCGGCGGCGATCGCCTCCGGCTGGGCGCCGTCCATCGGATCGGCGAGGTAGCGTTCCATCGCCGCGCGCCGCGTTTCCAGCGACAGGGCGGCGCGGGCGACCAGCCAGCCCTGCCCGCCGGCATATTCGGGCTTCCACTCCATGCCGGCGATGCGGCTCTGCAGCAGCGTCTCGCCCGGGCCGAAGGCGATGCCGGGCAGGGCCGCGCGGGTGAAGAACGCGCGCACCGCGCCCGGCCCGCCCACCCGCTTCAGCAGCACGTCGTTGGCGGTGTTGTCGCTCTGCGTCATGGCGATGGTCAGCAGGTTGCGGATGCTGGTGGTGAAGCCGTCCGGCCCCATCATCGCGCGCACGGGCTGGTGGAACAGCGTCAGGTCCGTCCGCCGCACCGTGATCGGGTCGTCCAGCCGCAGCACGCCATGGTCGGCGGCGTCCAGCAGGGTCAGCGCCACCCACAATTTGCTCACGCTCTGCTGGGGGAAGCGGCCGGTGCCGTTCCACGATACGCTCCAGCCCGCCTGCACGTCCCGCACGGCGATGCCGACGACGCCGTCGAAGCCGCGGCCCAGCCGCTCTATCTCCGACAGCAGCATCGCCGGCGGGCGCGGCGTGGCGCCCGGCGGCACCCGCTGCGGCTGCACGACGCGCACCGGCGGCGGCGGCGCGGGCGCCGGTGCGGAGGGCGAGACGCAGCCGGCCAGGGCCAGCGCCATGCCGATCAGCGCCGCCCCCGCGCGGCCCGTGTTGATGGTCATCGGTGCGGTCCCCCGGCGCGGCGGGCCGATCCCCGTCGCGCCCCCGACTTGTCCCGCCTCAAGGTGAATCCCGGATGAATCCGCCGGATGGATGCGATCAGAGCACCGCCTCGACCAGCCCGAGCGAGACGGCCTCGTCCGCCTCGATATACCAGTTGTACGGCGCCTTCCGCAGCACCTCCTCCATCGTCACGCGCGATCCCAGGATCAGGCTGGCGAAGCCCTCGTTCTGGATCGCGATCGAGCTCTCGATCTCGTGCAGCAGCGCCGTCACGCCGGCGATGCAGCTCGTCAGCGGCCCCTCCACATGCAGGTCCTTCTTCAGCTTGCGCTCGTGGATCATCAGGCGGGTGCCGCGCGTCAGATAGCGGTTGCCGCGCGCGAAGAAGCTCATGAAGGTGGTGCCGGCCGAGTAGATCGCCGCCTTGCCGAGGAACACGATGCGCCGCTCGGGCGCGAGATCGCTGTGGAAGCGCACATCCTCCCCCATCATGCGCGCCACTTCCGGATCGCCGCCCAGCGTCGTCAGCTCGATCACGACCAGGCCGGATTCGGCCGCCGCATCGAACTGGCGGCGAAACTCCCTGTACATGTCGTAGTCGACCGTGCCCGAGAGCAGGATCGCCGGCGTGCGGAAATCGGCCGGCTGCAGCATTCCGTCGCTCATTATCGCTCCGCCCCCGGGGTCAATGGCGCCGGAACGCCGCCTTCGCCAGATCGATCCGCGGTCAGGCGCGATAGGCGAACAGGCCGATGCCGAACAGGCCGAACAGCCCGCCGGTCAGCCGGTTGAACAGTCGCCGCCGCGACACGCTGGAGAGATAGGCCGCCAGCCGCCGCCCGCCGGCCGCATAGGCCAGGTAGCAGCACACCTCGATGGTGGCGAAGGTGGCGACCAGGATCGCGAACTGCGGCCCCCACGGCCGGTCGGCATGGATGAACTGCGGGAAGAAGGCGGCGGCGAACACGATCAGCTTGGGGTTGCTCAGGCCGGTGAACAAGGCGGTGCGGTACATCACCAGCGGCGGCAGCGGCCGCGTGGCCGCCACGGTCGGCGCGCCGTCCACCGCCGCATCCTCCGCCGTCCAGCTCTTCCAGGCGAGCCACAGCAGATAGGCGACGCCGATGTAGCGCAGCACCTCGAACAGCCCGCGCGACGTCATCAGCAGCGCGCCCAGCCCCAGCGAGGAAGCGGTGACGCACAGCAGCACGGCGGAGAGGCAGCCGGCCATCGCCACGGTGCTGGCGCGAAAGCCGAAGCGCACGCTGCGCGTCATGATGTGGAGCATGTTCGGCCCCGGCGTCGCCGCGATCAGCGCGGTGGCGCAGGCGAAGATCCACCATGTCGTCACGTCCATGCCCCGGCCCCTTTCGCCACCGGCTGTAGCAGATCAGATCGGCAGGTGCGTCGTCGATTTCACCTCTTCCAGCACGGCGTAGGTCCGCGTCTCGCGCACGCCCGGCATCGCCGCCAGGATGCCGCCCAGGAACGCGCGATAGGCCGCCATGTCCGATACCCGCACCTTCAGCAGATAGTCGAAGCCGCCGGCCACCATGTGACACTCCAGCACCTCCGGCACGGAGCGGACGTGCGCGGCGAAGGCGGCGAACACGTCGTCGGTCGTGCGGTCCAGCAGCACCTCGATGAACACCAGCAGCGACAGGCCGAGGCGATCGGGCGCGAGCAGCGCGGCGAACCGCTCGATCACGCCGGCGGCGCGCAGCCGCTTCACCCGCTCGAAGCAGCTCGCCGGCGACATGCCGGCCGCCGCCGCCAGCGCCTGGTTGGTGATTCGCCCGTCCGCCTGCACTATGCGGAGAATTCGGAGATCGGCGTCGTCGAGCGAAGGATCTTTGGTCGGATGCGTCATCGCTGCCAACCTTACGCCTAAAGCGGTCGAATGACGAAGCACATTCGACAGCGTTTCGTCTAATCATCCCGCGTCCGCCCGTCCCGGAGAGGAGCCGAGCACTGCCCGAAGGATCCTTCGGGATGGCGTCTCGTCCCGGTCCGTGATTCCCCGGCACGAGCGGACTGGTTCGCAGGAGACGCCGATGACCCCCACCCTCTCCACCTGGAACGCGCTGGACGACATCAAGTATCGCGACGAGGGCGAGGCGGTCGCCGATCTGCTCGCGCGTCAGCCGCTGTCGCCGGCCGATCGCGCCGCGATCGTGACCGAGGCGACGGCGCTGGTGGCGGCCGCGCGCAACTCCGCCCAGCGCCAGGGCGTGGTGGAGAGCTTCCTCCAGGAATTCTCGCTCGGCACGAAGGAGGGGCTCGCGCTGATGTGCCTCGCCGAGGCGCTGCTCCGCACGCCGGACGCCGACACGCGCGACCGCCTGATCGCCGAGAAGATCGGCTCGGCCGACTGGTCCAGCCATCTCGGCGCGTCGGACAGCCTGTTCGTCAACGCCTCCACGATCGGCCTGATGCTGACCGGCCGGCTGATCGACGTGGACGATGAGGCCCGGCGCGACACCGGCGGCTGGCTCAAACGGCTCGCCAGCCGCGTCGGCGAGCCGGTGATCCGCCGCGCGGTGGGCGCCGCCGTGAAGATCATGGGCGAGCAGTTCGTCCTCGGCCGCACGATCGAGGACGCGATCGCCCGTGCGCGCAAGGAGGACACCCTGTGCTCGTTCGACATGCTGGGCGAGGGCGCCCGCACCGCGCACGATGCCGAGCGGTACGAGCGCATCTACGCCGATGCGATCGAGGCCGTCGGCAAGGCCGCGCGCGGCGCCGGGCCGGAGACCGGCCACGGCATCTCGGTCAAGCTCTCCGCCCTCTCCCCGCGCTACGAGGCGGTGCAGGAGGCGCGCGTGTGGAGCGAACTCTTTCCGCGGGTGAAGCGGCTGGCGCTGATCGCCGCGCGGCACGACCTGAACTTCGCGATCGACGCGGAGGAGGCGGACCGCCTCGTGATCTCGCTGAAGCTGTTCGAGCGGCTGGCGCGCGATCCGGAGCTGAAGGCGTGGTCCGGCCTCGGCATCGTCGTGCAGGCCTATCAGAAGCGCGGCACGGCGGTGATCGAGGGGATCGCCCGGCTGGCGCGGGAGAGCGGCCGCCGGATCATGGTGCGGCTGGTGAAGGGCGCCTATTGGGACAGCGAGATCAAGCGCGCCCAGATAGCCGGCCGGCCCGATTATCCGGTGTTCACCACCAAGGCCGCGACCGATCTCTCCTATCTGGTCTGCGCGAAGGCGCTGATCGATGCGGCGCCCGCCCTCTATCCGCAATTCGCCACGCACAACGCCCATACGCTGGCGGCGGTGCGCCACATGGCCGCCGACCGGGGCGTCACGATCGAGCATCAGCGGCTGCACGGCATGGGCGAGGCGCTCTACCGCGCCGGCGATACGCGCTACGGCAAGGCGCGGCTGCGCGCCTACGCGCCGGTCGGCGGGCATGAGGAGCTGCTGCCCTACCTCGTCCGCCGCCTGCTGGAGAACGGCGCCAACACCAGCTTCGTCCACGCCCTGCTGGACGAGCGGGTGCCGGCCGATCAGGTGGTGCAGGATCCGATCGGCATCGTGCAGGCGCAGCCGCATCGCCACCCGAAGATCCCGGTGCCGGCCGATCTCTACGGCCCGGCGCGGCGCAATCCGCTAGGCCGCGACTATTCGATCGTGGCGACGCAGATCGCCGCGGAGCGCGCGCGATCGCTGACGGCGCGGGAGCGGATCGTCGCCGGCCCGATCGTCGGCGGCACCCTGCGCCAGGGCGACGGCGCGGCCCGGCCGGTGACGAGCCCGGCCGATCGCCGGCTCGTGCTGGGCGAAACGTCTGACGCGACGGCGGCCAACGTCGATGTCGCGGTGGCGGCGGCACGCAAGGCGCAGCGCGCGTGGGACCGGGTGGGCGGCCCCGCCCGCGCTCTCACCCTGCGGGCGATGGGCGACGCGCTGGAGGCGGACATGGACCGGCTCGTCGCCCTGCTCTCGCTGGAGGCGGGCAAGACCCTGAACGACGGCGTGGCGGAAGTGCGCGAGGCGGTGGATTTCTGCCGCTACTACGCCCACCTCGCGGAAAAGCAGTTCGCCGGCCCGGTGACGCTCGCCGGCCCGGTGGGCGAGACGAACCAGCTGGAGTTGCGCGGGCGCGGCCTTTTCGTATGCATCAGCCCGTGGAACTTCCCGCTGGCGATCTTCACCGGCCAGATCGCGGCCGCGCTGGCGGCGGGCAATGCCGTGCTGGCCAAGCCCGCCGAGCAGACCGTGCTGATCGCGGCGGAAGCGGTGCGGCTGTTCCACAAGGCCGGGCTCGATCCCGATCTGCTGGCGCTGCTGCCGGGCGACGGCGCCGCGATCGGCCCCGTCCTCACCGGCCATCCGGGGGTGGACGGCGTCGCCTTCACCGGCGGCACCGATACCGCCGCCGGCATCAACCGCGCGCTCGCCGCACGGCCCGGCCCGATCGTGCCGTTCATCGCGGAAACCGGCGGGCTGAACGGCATGTTCGTCGATACCACCGCGCTGAAGGAGCAGGTGGTCGACGACGTGATCCTCTCGGCCATCGGCTCGGCCGGGCAGCGCTGCTCGGCGCTGCGCATTCTCTATCTGCCGAGGGATTCGGCCGACGAGCTGATCGCCACCCTGGGCGGCGCGCTGGATGCGCTGGTGATCGGCGATCCGGCGCTGCCGGGAACCGACATCGGCCCGGTGATCGACGAAGCGGCGCGCGACGATCTCGATCGCCACGTGGCCCGGCTGGAGCGCGATGCGAAGATCCTGTTCCGCAAGCCGATCGGCGACCGTCGTGAGGCCGGCGCCTATTTCGGCCCGGTGATCGCCGAGGTGCCGACGCCCGACTTCCTGGAACGGGAGGTGTTCGGCCCCATCCTGCACGTCTACCGCTACGATCCGGCGAAGCTGGCGGAAACGGCGGGCGCGCTCGCCGCGCGCGGCTACGGCCTCACCCTCGGCGTGCACAGCCGGATCGAGGCCTTCGCCGCGGACGTGCGCGATCTCGTGCCCGCCGGCAACGTGTATGTGAACCGATCGATCATCGGCGCGGTGGTGGGGGTGCAGCCGTTCGGCGGCGAGGGCCTGTCGGGCACCGGCCCCAAGGCCGGCGGCCCGCACGCGCTGCTGCGCTACGCGGTGGAGCGCGCCGTCTCGGTCAACATCACCGCCCAGGGCGGCGATCCGGCGCTGCTGAACCTGTAGCGGCAGGCTCCGGCGCTTTGCTCATGCAGCAGGAACGCTGAGCCCGGCGAGGGCTATCGCCGCATCAGCCCCATCGCGCGCAGCACCAGATAGGTGCCGACCGCCGTCGCCAGCGCCAGCATCAGCGCCACGAAGGTGCCGGCGCTGGTCCGCTCCAGCGGCATGCCGCCGGTGTTCATGCCGAAGATGCCGGTGATCAGGGTCGCCGGCAGCATCAGCGCGGTCATGATCGAGAGCACGTAGAGGTTCTGGTTCGTCCGCTGGCCGGACTGGATGTCGATCTCGTCGCGCAGCAGGCGCAGCTGGCTCTGCACGCCGCCGAGATCGCCGTCGAGCCCGGAGAGGCGCTGGGAGAGCCGCGCGACCGTCGCCAGCAGCGCCGCCGGCAGATCCTCGTCCTCTTCCAGCCGCACGAACACGCCGCGCATCCCGTCCGTCAGGCGGTGCAGCTGGGCCAGCCGCCGGCGGATGCCGATCAGCGTGCGGGTGGTCGGCGCGTCCAGACCTTCGAGGAAGGCGTCCTCCGCCTCCTGCACGGCCAGGCTCATCTCGCGGCCCAGGCCGGCGACGATGCCGGCGATCGTGCCGACGACCAGATCCAGCGCCGCCGCCGGGCCGTCCAGCGGCGGGCCGCGCGTCAGCCGTTCCTTCACGATGTCGGCGGAGCGCAGCGGATGGTGCCGCGCGGTAACGATCAGGCGCGGCGCCAGCGCCACCCGCAGCGCACCCACGCGCGCGGTATCGACCACGTCGAAGTCCCGCTCCAGATCGTGCAGCACGCAGCCGACGACATCGCCGTCGATCAGCGCATGCTGGTGCGTCTCGGCGGAGAGCAGCAGCTCGCGCACGCCGTCGGTAAGCTCGTCGCAGGTGGCGATCCAGTGGCGCGTGCCCTGATCGGCCAGGTTCAGGTGCAGCCAGCGGAAACCCTCCGCCGGCGTCTCCTCGCAGGTGGAGACGCGCGCCGCGCCCGCATCGGCAAAGGCGAAGCCCCAGATCAGGCCGGCGCGCGGCGGCTCGAACGAGAACCCCGTGGGGATGCGTTCGGCCGCCGCGTCGCCCGCCGGCGCCGGCTCAGAAGATGACGGAGAAGAGCGCGTAGAGCAGCCCCGCGAGCAGGATGGAGACCGGGAGCGTCAGCACCCAGGCCATCAGCATGTTGCGGATCGTGCTCATCTGCAAGCCCGATCCGTTAGCCGCCATCGTGCCCGCCACGCCGGAGGAGAGCACGTGCGTGGTCGATACCGGCAGGCCCAGCGCGTCGGCCGAGAAGATCGTCCCCATCGCCACCAGCTCGGCCGATGCGCCCTGCGCATAGGTGAGGTGGGTCTTGCCGATCTTCTCGCCCACCGTCACCACGATGCGCTTCCAGCCCACCATCGTGCCCAGGCCCAGGGCGAACGCCACCGCCACCTTCACCCAGGTCGGGATGAAGCGCGTGCCGCTGTCCAGCGACTTCTTGTAAGTGGTCAGCGTGTCGACCTCCTGCTCGGAAAGGCCGGCCGCCTTCTCCTTGCCCAGATGCTTGATCGCCTCGGCGGAGAGATACATGTCGTTGCGGATGTTGCCCACGGCCGCCGCCGGCACCTGCGCCAGCGATCCGTAGCCCATCACCTGCTTGTCGATGTCGATCACCAGCGTGCTCAGCGCCGGCAGCGTGTTGGGCGAGTAGGCCTTGTCGGCGATGTAGCGTGTCACCGCGGTGCGCGCCTGCGCCGGATCGCCGGCGACGACCTGGCCCACATGCGGCCGCAGCATCTCCGACACGGCCAGCGAGCGGCTGTGGAACTCGGCGGTATATTGCGCCGGCACCGCGCGGTTCAGCGCATAGGCGGTGGGCACCGTGCCGATCAGGATCAGCATGATCAGGCCCATGCCCTTCTGCCCGTCGTTCGATCCGTGGGCGAAGCTGACGCCGGTGCAGGTGAAGATCAGCAGGCCGCGGATCCACCAGGGCGGCGGCAGGCCGGCCTGCGGCTCGCGATAGAGCGCCTCGTTGCGCACCAGCAGCTTCATCGCCAGGAACAGCAGGGCGGCAAGGCCGAAGCCGATCAGCGGCGAGAACAGCAGCGCCTCGCCGATCTCGGTCGCCTTGCCCCAGTCCACGCCGGAGGTGCCGCTCTTGCCGTGCATCAGCGCATTGGCCACGCCCACGCCGATGATCGATCCGATCAGCGTGTGCGAGCTGGAGGAGGGAATGCCCAGCGACCAGGTCGCCAGGTTCCACATGATCGCGGCGATCAGCAGCGCGAACACCATCGCGAAGCCGGCGTCCGATCCCACCTGCAGGATCAGCTCCACCGGCAGCAGCGAGACGATACCGAACGCCACCGCGCCCGTTGAGAGCAGCACGCCGAGGAAGTTGAAGAAGCCGGACCACACGACGGCCACGTTCGCCGGCATGGCGTTGGTGTAGATCACCGTGGCCACGGCGTTGGCGGTATCGTGGAAGCCGTTGACGAACTCGAACCCGAGGGCGATCAGCAGGGCGACGAACAGCAGCACGTACGGCAGGTAGGCGGTGGCGACCACCCCCACCGCGGTCGCGTCCGAGTAGACGCTGTAGGCGACATAGGCGATCGCCGCGACGACCGCGGCGAGGAAACCCATCTTCCCGGCGACGCCGAGCCCCTTGTCCAGATCCGGTCGGGAGCTGTGCCCCGCCGCTGCGATGGTGGCGTTCATGAATCGTGTCCCCGCTGGTGGCTGGACCCCGGTGTAATGCTGCATTGTGACACGCATGTTGCCCAACATGGCTGAGGCTGCCTTGGGGGCGTGGGAACGACCCCGGCACGACGGGAACATTCGCCGCGCCGCCGCGCTTCCCGCCTCGACTGATCAGAGGAGGCGGCCGTGGAAGACCAGCGGGTTTGGGCGTTCGAGGAAGGCCTGTGGACCGGCTATGCCGACCATTATCGCGCGGCGATCGACGATGCCTGCGTGATGGTGCTGCCGACCATCCCCTACGTGCTGAGCGGCGCGGAGGCGATCGAGGCGGTGGCAGAGACCCCGCGCTGGTCGCGCGTCAGCTTCGCCGACGGGCGGATCATGCGGCCGCAGGAAGGGCTGATCGTGATCGCCTATAGCGCCACGGCCGAGGCGGACGACGGCCGCGCCTACCATGCCTACTGCACCTCCACCTACCGCCGGCTGGCGCATGAGGAGTGGCGCGTCGTCCAGCACCAGCAGACCCCGCCGCTCACCGCCGGCGGCTGAACCGCCCCATCTTTGCGCTGGCGGTTCCGGCGGCGCCGCTGCTAGGTCGACCGATGAGCGACAGCGAAACGGACCTGGCGGATGCGCGCCCCGGCACGGAGCGCGCCGACATCGCCCGCGCGATAAGCGTGGTGGAACTGTTCACGATCGGCGTCGGCCCGTCCAGCAGCCACACCGTCGGGCCGATGCGCGCGGCCTTCGACTTCGCCGATCGCGTGGTGGCGCGGGGGCCGGTCGCGCGGGTGCAGTGCGAGCTGTTCGGCTCGCTGGCGCTGACCGGCCACGGCCACGCGACCGACTCGGCGATCCTGCTCGGCCTCTCCGGCGCGACGCCGGAGACGATCGATCCGGATGCGATCCCAACCGCCCTGGCCGCGATCCGCGAGAGCGGCACACTGCCGCTGGCGGGCGGGACGCCGGTGCCGTTCGTGGAGCAGGGCGACCTGCTGTTCCGCCGCGGCACCTTCCTGCCCGGCCACGCCAATGCCATGCGCTTCACCGCCTGGGCGGCGGACGGCGGGATCGAGCAGGCGGTCTATTTCTCGATCGGCGGCGGCGCGATCCGGCGCGAGGGCGAGCCGGCGGCGCGCGTCAACATCACCCTGCCCTATCCCTTCTCCTCCGGTGCCGGGCTGCTGGAGATCGGCGACGCCACCGGCCGCTCCATCGGCGAGATCGTCGCCGCCAACGAGCGCGCCTGGCGATCGGACGAGGAGACCCACGCCTTCCTCGATGCGGTGCGCGAGGCGATGCTCGCCTGCGTCACGCGCGGCTGCGCGGCGGACGGGATGCTGCCCGGCGGCCTGAAGGTGCGCCGCCGCGCCAAGGATCTGCACGATCGCCTGCTCGCCCGCGGGCCGCGCAGCGATCCGTCCACCGTGTTCGAGTGGGTGAGCCTCTGGGCGCTGGCGGTGAACGAGGAGAATGCCGCCGGCGGCCGCGTCGTCACCGCGCCTACCAACGGTGCTGCCGGCGTGCTGCCGGCGGTCCTCAAATATTATGAGGTGTTCACCGCCGCCCCCACCCGCGAAGGCAGCCGCCTGCTGCTGACGACGGCGGCGGCGATCGGCTTCCTCTACAAGAAGCGCGCGTCCATCTCCGCGGCGGAGATGGGGTGCCAGGGCGAGGTGGGCGTCGCCTGCTCGATGGCGGCGGCGGGGCTCGCCGCGGCACTCGGCGCCACCAACCGCCAGATCGAGAATGCGGCCGAGATCGGCATGGAGCATAATCTCGGCCTCACCTGCGATCCGATCGGCGGCCTCGTCCAGATCCCCTGTATCGAGCGGAACACGATGGGCGCGATCAAGGCGATCAACGCCGCCTATCTGGCCCTGCAGGGCGACGGCCAGCATATCGTCAGCCTGGACGCGGTGATCGAGACGATGCGCCAGACCGGCGAGGACATGCGCTCCAAATATAAGGAGACCAGCCTCGGCGGCCTGGCGGTGAACGTCGTCGAATGTTGAGGCGGCGCCGGCCCTGATTCGCGCCTTCCCTGAGGTGCCGGCGCGCGCGCCTCAATAGTCCTTCGAATATCGCAGGTTCACGCTCGATCCGCCGAACGATCCGGTCTGGGAGAGCACGCTGAGCGCCTTCGACAACGATATCTCCAGCTGCGTGGCGGTGAAGCCGCGCGCATCGGTGATCACCTCCACATAGATGTCGTTGGAGATGTACTGCCCCGCCGCCAGCGCCGTACCGCGCCCGGCCGTCTTGTCCGCGCCCAGCACGCGCAGCCGGTCGATCCCTGTCGCCGAGCGCAGCTTGCCGAGCGGGTTGAGCCCGCCGCCGCCCGATCCGCGCAGCGAGTTGAGCGCGGCCGCCAGCTGGATCGCCTGCGTCGGTGACAGCGACGTCACCGAAGATCCGAACAGCAGGCGCGAGAGCACCTCGTCCTGCGGCAGGTTGGGCGTCGAGGTGAAGCTGATCTGCGGCGCCTGCGCGCGGCCGGCGATCGCGATCGTCGCCGTCACGCTCTCCACCGTGGTGCTGGCGGAGATGTTCAGCTGCGGGTTCAGGAAGTCGCCACCGTCGAACGTCACCTTGCTGCTGTTCGCCAGCTCGAAGCGGCGGCCGGCGAAGGAGTAGGTGCCGCGCAGCACGTCTAGGTCGCCGACGATCACCGGCCGCGTCGCCGTGCCGCCGATCCGCATGTCGGTGCTCCACTCCGCCTCCAGCCCCATGCCGCTCACGAAGATGCGGTTGTCGGCACGGACGCGGATGTCGAGCTTCCAGTTGCTCGGCACCGTCTCGGCGACGGGCTTCACCGGCGGTGCGTTCTTGCGGCGCACGCCTTCCAGCTCGGCCACCTCGGCCGCGCCCTGGCGGATGATCTCGTAGCGCACCTCGGGGATCGTCAGGTCGCCCTTGATCAGCGCGCCCGCCGCCTTGCTATTCGAGATTGCGAGCGTGCCGGAGACGGTGGCGGCGATCGCCTCGCTGCGCGCCAGCTGCGCCCGGCGGAGGTTGACGCGGATGTCCATCGGGAAGCCGCTCGCCGCGTCTAGGCCGACATAGCCGGATGCCGCGATCGTGCCGGTGCCGGCATTGCCGGTGAACTTCGCCAGTTCGAACCGGTTCTGGGTGAAGCGCCCGTCCACCGCGATGTTCGCGATGGTCGTGCCATAGACGTCGTTCTCGTAGCGCAGGGCGTTGGCGCGGACGATGCCGGTGACGTTCGGCTGGCCCAGCCGCCCGCTGAAGTCCGCCGCCACCGCCACCGGCCCGCTCACCTGCTGGCCGGCGATGCCGGTGAGCGTCCACAGCACTTCGGCCGGGCCGTTGTAGCGCACCCCGCCGGAGAGCGCCGCCGCGAACAGGCGGTCGCTAATCGACGCCCCGGCCGGGATCGGCGCCAGCCGCGCCTGCATCCGCCCCACCACCGCGCCGCCGCGCCGGATCAGTGCCCGCACGTCGCCGGCCGTGTTGTCCAGCCGGCCCAGCAGCGCAATGTCCACCGGCTGCGACACCACGAGCGCGCCGGTGCGGGTGAAGCGGGCGATATTCAGCCGGGCATCCACCACCGGCAGGCCGCCGCCGGCCGGCAGGCGCATCTCCACCGTGCCGCTCGCCTTGCCGCCCAGGCCCAGGCCCGGCACCGCCGCCTGCACGATCGAGAGATCGAGATTGTTCAGCCGCGCGGTCGCCTGCGTGGTGGCGCCGTAGCGGCCGGCGATCAGCACCTGCCCCTGCGGCAGCACCACCGTCGCCGGGCTCAGCACCCACTCAGCGCCGGCCTTGCGGATCTCGGCCGGGCTCGCCAGACGGAAGGCCAGGTTGTTGACCGATCCCTTCGCGTTGGCGCGGATCAGGGTGGGCGAGAGGGCGGCCTGCGCGGCGATGTCGAACGGCACGCCGCTGCGCCCCTTGGCGATCACCGCCGCCGTGCCGCGCCCGCCCTGATAGTTCACCCGTCCCTGCAGGCTGGTCAGCACGAACGACCCTTGCGTCACATCAGCCAGGGCCGCGCTCGCCTGGATCGAGGGCGCGTTCGGGTACAGGATCGCCGTGGCGCGGATCACGCCGCGGCCGATGGTGATCGGCACGTCGCCGGGGATGCGCGCGGCGGACGCGCGCACGTCCACGTCGGCGCGCTGGTTGGCGCCGGCGGCGGCCAGCCGCACCGTGCCGTTCAGCCCCGATCCGGCGAGCGTCAGCGTGCCGGCGAACGGCCCGGCCGGCGTCGCCACCAGATTGCCGCGGAAGTCCACGCCGGCGAAGCGGGCGGTGGCGATGTCGATGGCCAGCGGCCCGCGCCCCGATCGGATCAGCACGTCGGCGTTGAACGGCCCGTAGGGCGATCCGCCCCGCGCGACGACGCGATAGCCGGCGGCCGATCCCGTCAGGGTCGCCTCCACGTTGGACAGCTGCACGCCCACATAGGGCCGTGGCGCGACCAGCTTCACCACCGGCCGCTCCAGGGTGCCGGATGCGGTCACGCTGAACGGGCCGTAGAGCTTGGACTGCCCCTGCGCCCTGAACGCAATCCGCCCGTCCGGCGCGTAGCGGCCGCTGCCGCCCGTCACCCGCAGGTTCGGTGCCGTGACGCGCAGGTTGCTGACGGAGGCGATCCCGTCCTCGTCGAAGCCCACGTCGGCGGTGATGACGGCATTGCCGCCCAGCTGGTCGCGGATCGAGGCATTGTCCAGCCGCCGTGTCGTCACCCGCACGCGGCCCTTGATGCCGAAGCCGCCCTTCGGCCCGGTGACGAGGTTCGCATCGGTGACGAGGTTGATGCGGCCTAGCCCGTCGACCTGATAGTCGTTCACCCGGCCCTTCAGCGCGCCGGTATAGGTGCCCTTGCCGAAATCCGCGATCACGATGGCGGTGGCGTCGATCCGGTCCGATCGCAGCCGGATATTGTCGGAGATCAGCCGCCCGCCGGTGTAAGCGAGGTTGCCGTTGATCGCGATGTTGGTCAGCAGGCCGCCGGCCGCCGCGTTCAGCCCGGTCACGCGCCGCGCGGTGGCGTTCACGGGTATGCGGATGCGATCGGTGTCGATCACCGCCCGTCCGCTCGCCTGCACGCCTTCGATCCCCATCGTGCCGAAGCTGGCGGCGGCGGCGCTCAGGCGATACTCGACCGTCGGCGTGGCGAACGGCCCGTCCAGCGTGGCGGCGAAGCGGATGTCGCGCCCGGCGGCATTGTCGGCGATGGCGCCTGGGCGCAGCAGCTGGCCCTGCACCCTGAACCCGCCGAGCCGGCTATTGGCGAGATCGATCAGGCCGGCGGCATCCACCGCCATCGCCGCCGATCGCGCGTGCAGCACGGTATCGGCCTTACGGTCGGCCAGCTTCGCGGTGGCGTCGATGGCGATCGCCGGCTCGGTCAGCCGCGCCGCCGGGCCTGTGAGGATGACGCCGGGCATCACATCGCCCCTGGCCGCGAAGGTGCCGTCGCGGCCGGTCAGCGCCAGATCGGCGATCACCTGCCCGCCCACGGTGCCGCTGGCCCGCCCGGCCCAGTTCGCCCAGTCGCCGCGCCCGTCGATCGAGAGCGAGACCGGCTTGCCCAGGCCCGCATAGCTGTCCACCAGCCCGCCGGCCGGCGCCGCCAACTTCGCGTCGATCAGCAGCCGGTTGGCATCGGGCACCGCATCCAGCCTCAGGGTGAGGCGATCGCCGCCCGCCACGCCGGCCGCGCGGATGGCGTCGGCATCGGCGTTTATCCGCGCGCGTCCGTCGGCGATGTCGGCGGATCCGGCAAGGCGCACGATGTGCCGCTTGCCCGTCACCGGCGGCTCCACCACGAAACGGTCGATCGCCAGCCGGCCGATCGCCAGGTCGATGTCCGGCAGGGTCGGCGCGTTCGGATCGGAGGGAACGGGCTTCAGCTCAGGCAGGCGCAGCAGCGTCATCGTCGCCGCGCTCGCCTCGCGCACGTCCACCTTGCTGTTGATGTAGGCGAACGGCCGCCAGTCCACCGTCACGGCGGGCGCCGTCAGGAAGGCGCCTTTGGGATCGCGCACCTCCAGCCCCACCAGGGTCATGCGGCCGTAGATCGATCCGTCGATCCGGTCGACGTGGAAGGCCATGCCGCTCTCGGTGGTGAAGCCGCCGATCTGCCGCGCCATGAAGGCGCGGCCCGGCCCGGTATTGATGCCTACCAGCAGCGCCGCCACGATCAGGACGATCGCGGCAAGGCCGATGCCGACCCATTTCAGCGTGGTGCGAAGGGCGGGGTTCATCAGAACGCCTGCCCGATGGAGATGTAGAGCGCGACCTTCGACTCGCCCGGCTGGCGGTTGATCGGGGTGGCGATGTCCACCCGCATCGGCCCGAAGTTCGTGTAGTAGCGCCCGCCGATGCCGGCACCGTAGCGCAGGCCCGAGAGGCTCGGCGTCGATCCCTCGCCCACCCGTCCGGCATCGAAGAAGGGCACGATGCCGAAATTGCCGAAGCGGTAGCGCGCCTCCACCGCGAACTCGGTCAGCGATCGGCCGCCGAGCGGATCGTTGTTCGCGTCCTTCGGCCCAAGCTCCTGAAAGCCGAAGCCGCGCACCGATCCGCCGCCGCCGGCGTACAGCCGGCGGGAGGGCGCGATGCTGTCCCGCGTGGCGCCGACGATCGATCCCAGCCGCGCGCGGCCGGCCAGCACGATCGATCCGGTCGCGGGAAAATAGGCGCTCGTCTCCAGCAGCATGCGGGCATAGCCGTCGAAGCCGCCGCCGCCGCCGCGCCGCTGCGCCTCCGGGCTCAGCCGGCCGGAGACGCGGAAGCCGCGCGTGGGATCGAGCAGGCTGTCCGATCCGTCATAGCCCAGCTGCAGCGGCAGGGCGGCGATCAGGTAGGTGCTGCGCGTGCGATCGGTGTCGTTCGCCACGTTGCGCGTCTCGCGCGTGGCGATCAGCTCCGTGCCGATCGAATAGGTCCATTTCTTCTGCCAGATCGGCGTGCTGGTGCGGGCAAGGCTGGCGGCCAGGCTCGCCGTCTCGGCATCATAGGCGTCGAACCGCTGCCGCGCGACGGAGGCGTTGGCCTGGAAGGTGCGATCGCGCCTGCCGGCATTCGATCGGCGGAAGGTGGTGCCCACGCTCTGCTGCTGGGTGCCGGCCACCGCCTCCACCGTCAGTGCGCCCTCCGGCGGGAACAGGTTGCGGTGGGTCCACGATCCGGTCAGCTTGATGCCCTCGCCGGTGCCATAGCCGGCGCTCGCCGCCAGGCTGCGCCACGGCCCCTTGGCCTGCCGCACCAGCAGGTCCACCGCCTCGGTGCCGTCCGGGTTGATCGTGCCGGTCCGCACCGGCTCCACCGCGACGGACTGGAACAGGCTGGTCGCCACCAGCGCCTGCCGCAGGTCGTCCACCTTGCGGCTGTCGTACAGCTCGCCCGCCTTGAAGCGCGGGAAGATCGCCAGATGGTCCACCGCGAACACCGGGTCTCCCGCCGCGCGCAGCGCGCCGAAGGAGGAGCGCGGCCCCGCCGTCACCGGCAGCGTATAGTCGCCGCGATGCGTCGCATCGTCGAGCAGCACGTCGCGCGCGCCGACCGCGACGAAGGGATAGCCCTGCTCCGGCAGCCGCAGCGCCACATTGGCCTCGGCCGTCTCGATCGCGGCGGCGACGATCGGGTCGCCGGTCTTCAGGCCAAGGGCGGCGCGGGTCAGCGGCTGTGCGTTCGGGTCGTCCAGCCGCGTCTCGATCGCGCCCAGCGCGTAGCGGTCGCCCGGCGTGGCGGCGATCGTCACCGCCACCTGCCCCGGCGCATCGCCGACGGGATCCACGGTGGCGACGGCGAGCCCGTCATAATAGCCTTCGGACCGCAGCAGCCGCTCGATCAGCTTCACATCCTCGTCCGCGCGCGCCTGCACCTGCGTGGCGTTGGCCGCCTTGCCCTTGCCCTTGCGCAGCGCCGAGAGCGCCTTGAACGCGTCGTCTAGGGACACGGCGTCCAGCCCCGTCACCTTGCTGGTGTAGCGGATGCGCGCGTCGGGATCGGCCTTGGGCTGCGTCGTGGTCGCAGGCGGCGGGGTCGCATCGAAGGTGGCGATCGGCGGCAGCGGCCGGGCGAGTTCCGGATCGGGCGCCACTGGCGGGATCTGCGCGGGCGTGGCCTCGGCCGGCGGCGCCTGCGTGGCCTCCAGCGGCGGCAGGGCGGCGTCGAACTCCGGATCCACCGGCCCCGGCTGCGCCGTTGCGGCAACGGCGGCCCAGCTGAGGGAGGCCGCGAGCGCGAACCGCGTCAATCTTCGCAACACCGACCCCCGAAACACCCGCGGCGGCCGTCTTACCGCACCCGGATCACCCCGCAAACGCCCGAAACCGCGATCGGATCCATCACCTCCGCCACTTTCTTTATTGAGCCTTTGGCCGGCCCGAGAGTTTGCAGGACGAGTGACGAGAGGGGAGTTTCATGGCGCAGGCGGCAGGGGAAGCGGCATCGGGCAAGCCGAAGGGCCACGGTCGCGAGGCGAGCAGCCCGCTCGCCATGCCGGCGCGCGCCTGGCGGGACATATTGAAGCGCGTCTGGTTCAAGACCGGCACCGACAATATCGGGCTGATGGCCGCCGGCGTCGCCTTCTACTGCTTCCTCTCGATCGTGCCGCTGTTCGGCGCCCTCATCATGACCTACGGCCTGATCGCCGATCCGGCCACCGTCGCTACCCACATGCGCACGATCATCGATCTGGTGCCGGCGGACGCCGCGCGGCTGATCTACGAGCAGCTCGTCAGCGTCACCACCACGGCCGCCTCCAAGAAGGGGCTCGGCCTGCTGCTGGCGCTGCTGATCTCGCTCTACGGCGCCACCCGCGCATCCGGCGCGATCATGGCGGCGCTGAACGTGATCTACGAGCAGGTCGAGCGGCGCAGCATCATCATCACCACCCTGATCTCGTTCGCGATCATCATCGCCGCCGTGATGGTAGGCATTGTCGGCCTGCTCTCCGCCTCGATCCTCGGCTATCTGCAGACCCTGCTCGGCGGCATCGGGCCGGCGGCGGCGGCGATGATCAAGGTGGCGACGTGGCTCGTCGCCGGCACGCTCGCCAGCATGGTGATCGCCGCCACCTACCGCTTCGCGCCCGATCGGGCGGATGCGCGCTGGCGCTGGCTGTCGCTCGGCTCCGCGCTCGCCACGGTGCTGTGGCTGGCGGCCACGCTGGGCTTCGGCTTCTACGCCGCGAAGTTCGGCGACTATAACGCCACCTATGGCTCGCTGGGCGCGGTGGTGGTGCTGCTGATGTGGCTGTTCGTCTCCGCCTACGCGATCCTGCTCGGCGCGACGATCAATGCCGAGGTGGAGCGGCAGACCGCGCAGGACAGCACCACCGGCCGCCCCCGCCCGATGGGCGAGCGCGGCGCCAAGATGGCCGACACCGCCGCCGCCCGGGACTGACCCTCGCCGGCGGATCAGGCGCGCCTGACGCGCTCCCGCCGGCGCCGTGCCCAGCCGAGCGCGGCGGCGGCCGCCACCAGCGCGATGCCGGCCGTGCGGCGCTTGCGCGTGGCCGCCAGCGTGATGCCGGTCGTCAACAGCGCCTGTTCGATCGAATCGTCCTCCACGCCCACGCTGCGCTGGGCGAAGCGGGCGGCGAAGGCGGTGGAGAAGCGTCGGGCGAGCATCACGTTCTTTCCTCCGGAGGAAGGCGGTTGTACGCGCCGCACTGCAACACAGGCGGCGCGGACGGAGAAACACATGGCGGACGAGAATGAGCCCGGCGAGATCGCGATCGCCGGCGACGGCCTGTCGGCGGCGATCAGCCCGCTCGGCGCGGAGCTCCGGATCCTGCGGGACGCGGCCGGCCGCGATCTGCTGTGGGATGGCGATCCGGCCGTCTGGTCCGGCCGGTCGCCGCTGCTGTTCCCGATCGTCGGCGGCCTCGCGGGTGGTCGCTACCGGCTGGACGGGCAGAATTATGAGCTACCGCGCCACGGCTTCGCCCGCCGCCGCCGCTTCGCCCTGCTGGAACAGGCGCCCGCCGCCGCCACCTTCCGGCTGGAGGCGGACGAGGAGACGCGCGCCGCCTATCCCTTCGCCTTCCGGCTGGACATGCGCTACGCGATCGCCGCCGCCACGATCCGGCTGGAGGCGACGGTCGCCAATCTCGGCGATACGGCGATGCCGGCCAGCTTCGGCTTCCACCCCGCCCTGCGCTGGCCGCTGCCCTATGGCGCGCCGCGTGCCGACCACCGCATCCGTTTCGGCGCGAACGAGCCCACGCCGATCCGCCGTCTGGACACCGCCGGCCTCGTCGATCCGCGGCTGCGGCCCAGCCCGATCGCCGGCGATACGCTCGCCCTCGACGACGATCTGTTCGTCGAGGATGCGATCATCCTCGATCGGCCGGCCAGCCGCAGCCTGCTCTACGGCGCCGCCGCCGGGCCGCAGTTGCGGATCGACTATCCGGACATGCCGATGCTGGGCCTGTGGTCCAAGCCCGGCGCCGGCTTCCTCTGCATCGAGCCGTGGCAGGGCTTCGCCGATCCGGCGGGCTTCGACGCGGACCTGTTCGCCAAGCCCGGCATCGTCATCATCCCGCCCGCCGGCCGGCGCACATTCGCGATGAGCATCACGCTTCTGCCTTGACGAACGCCGTTCGAGCGCCAATTAGATGCCAAGGCAAGTTTTGTGGTGGCAACAATGGCCGAGACATACGATCGGGCGGAGCAATATACGGCGACGAACAGCCTCGGCTATCTGCTGCGGCGCGCGCACAAGCTCACCATGCAGGTCGGCGAGGAGAGCTTCTCCGACGAGGATCTGAGCTTCACCCAGTGGGTCGCGCTGATCCAGCTGCGCGACGGCCTGGTCGACACGTGCGGCGCGCTCGCCCGCTGCCTCGGCCATGACGGCGGCGCGACGACGCGCATGCTGGATCAGCTGGAGGAGCGCGGCCTGATCGCGCGCCAGCGCAGCACCAGCGACCGGCGCGTCATCCATCTCTCGCTCACGCCGGTCGGCCGGGATGCCGCGAACCGGCTGGTGCCGCGCGTCGCCGGCCTGTGGGACATGCTGATGGAGGCGTTCACGCCGGAGGAGGATGCGATGCTGCTGTCGCTCCTCCGCCGCCTCATCGATCGCCTGTCCGCCGTGCAGAGCGGCGAGGCGCGGCCATGAGGCGGCTGCTTCCGGTCGCCGCGTCGCTGGCGCTCGCCGGGTGCGCGGGCCTGCCGCCGCGCGCCGCCGCGCCCGTGCCGATCGCCGCCGGGCAGCTTGGGCTGGCGGCCGCGCCGCTGCCGCCGGTCGCGCCCGATTGGTGGACGGCGCTGGGCGATCCGCAGCTCGATCGGCTGATGGCGGCGGCGCTGGCGCACGAGCCGTCGCTCGATGCCGCCCTCGCCCGCCTGGCCGCCGCCCGCGCCACCCTGGCCGAGACGGACTCGGTCGACGATCCGCAAGGCGCGCTCGATGCCTCGCTCGATCGCCAGCGGCTCAGCGGCCGATCGACGATCCCGCCGCCGTTCGCGGGCAGCACCCGCTGGATCGCCAGCGCGCAGGCCGGGCTTGGCTGGACGCTCGATCTGTTCGGCCGTCAGAAGGCGCTGATCGCCCAGGCCGGCGCCGGCGCCGACGCGGCGGCGCTGGATGCCGCCGCCGCGCGGCTGGCGATCGTCAGCGGCGTCGCCTCCGCCTACGTCGATCTCGCCCGCGCCTATGCGCTGGCCGATGTGGCGCGCGATCTCGTCGCCTCGCGCGACCGCTCGCTCGCGCTCGCCAACACCCGCATCCGTACCGGCCTCGCCAGCGATTTCGACGCGCGCGCCGGCGAGACGCTGCTGGCCGAGGCGCGGCAGGCGCAGATCCGGGCCGAGGCGGGGCGCACGCTCGCCGTCCACGCGCTCGCCGCCCTCGTCGGGCGGGGCGCCGATTTCTACGCGCAGGTGGGGCGGCCCACGCTGGATGCGAACCGCCTCGCCGCCCTGCCGCAGGCGCTGCCGGCGGATCTGCTCGGCCGCCGGCCGGATCTGCTCGCCGCGAGAGCACGGATCGACGCGGCCGTCGCCGGCCGCACCGCGGCGCGGGCGGACTTCTACCCGAACGTCGATCTGCGGGCGCTGATCGGGCTCTCCGCCATCGGCATCGGCAACGTCTTCAGCACCGACGCGCGCACCTATGGCGGCGGCGCGGCGCTGCACCTGCCGCTGTTCGACGGCGGCCGTCTGCGTGCCGCTTACGCCGGCGCCGACGCCCGCGTCGCTTTGGCCGTGGCAGACTATGACGGGGCGGTGCTGCGCGCCGTGCGCGAGGCGGCCGACGCTCTGGCCCAGGTCGCCGACACCGAGCGTGACCTTGCCGAGCAGCGCCGCATCCTGGCCGGGCTGAACGCCACGATCCGGCTGGATCGCACCCGCGTGCGCACCGGCCTCGGCTCCCAGCTGGACGTGCTGGAGACGGGCACGCGCGTCCTTTCCGCCCGACAGGCGGAGGCCGGCCTCGTCGCCGATGCCGCGCTCCGTCGCGTCCAGCTGCTGATCGCCGTGGGCGGCGGCTTCACCCCCGCCGCCGCCAGCCCCGCCGTGGAGTCGAGCCGATGAACCAGGAAAGCAGGCCGCCGGCGATCCCCGTGGAGGCGGTCGCGCCCGATCCTGCAGCGGCGAAGGATCCCCGCCGCCGCCGCTGGTTCGCGATCCTGGGCGCCGTCGTGCTGCTCGGCGCGATCGCCTGGGGCATCCACGCCCTGTTCTTCGCCGGCGCGGTGGAAGGCACCGACGACGCCTATGTCGCCGGCGACGTCGTCTCCATCACCGCGCGCGAGGCGGGCACCGTGATCGGCCTGCATGCCGACGATACGGAGAGCGTGCGGCGCGGCCAGCGGCTGATCGATCTCGATCCCGCCACGGCGGACGTCGCGATGGCGCAGGCCGAGGCCGATCTGGCCCGCGCCGTGCGCGCGATCCGCTCCGATTTCTCCTCGCTGGACGAGGGCGGCGCCGAGGTGGCGCAGGCGGAGGCGCGGCTCGCCAGCGCGCAGAACGATTATGGCCGCCGCCGCGCCGCCGCCGTGGACGGCGCCGTCTCCGGCGAGGAGGTGGCCCATGCCGCCGACGCCGTCACCCTCGCCCGCGCCGCGCTGAACGTGGCGCGCAGCCGCCTCGCCCAGTCCCGCACCACGGTGCAGGGCGTGCCGGTTGCCGAGAACCCGGCCGTGCTCGCGGCGATCGCCGCCGTGCGCCGGGCGGCGATCGTGCAGAGCCACATGCGCATCGTCGCGCCGGTGGAGGGCGTGGTCGCGCGGCGCAGCGTGCAGCTGGGCCAGCAGGTCGCCGCCGGCACGCCGCTGATGGCGGTGGTGCCGCTGAACCGCCTGTGGGTCGACGCGAACTTCCGCGAGACGCAGCTGCGCCGGCTGCGCATCGGCCAGCCGGTGGCGATCCGGGCGGACGTGTACGGCGGCGATGTCGTCTATCACGGTCGCGTGCTGGGGCTCGCGGCCGGCAGCGGCAACGCCTTCGCGCTGCTGCCGCCGCAGAACGCATCGGGCAACTGGATCAAGATCACCCAGCGCGTGCCCGTGCGCATCGCGCTCGATCCGCGCGAGCTGGCCGCCCACCCGCTGCGCATCGGCCTCTCCGTGACGGCGTCGGTGGACGTGGCGAACGCCGGCGGCAGCCTCCTCCCCCGCCCCGCCGCTTCGTCGCTGCGGATGGACCAGCCGACCGCCGACGATACGAAGATCGAGGCGCGCATCCGCCGGATCATCGCCGCCAACGCGGCCGCCGCGGGATGAGCGGGGCGGATGCCGGCCAGGCGCCGCTGGCCGGCGGCGCGCTGGCGCTCACCGCGCTGGGGCTGGCGCTCGGCACGTTCATGCAGGTGCTCGATTCGACGATCGCCAACGTCTCCCTCCCCACGATCGCCGGCAATCTGGGCGAGAGCACCGACAGCGGCACGTGGATCATAACCTCCTTCGCCGTCGCCAACGGCATCGCCCTGCCGCTGACCGGATGGCTGATGGGCCGCTTCGGCGTGGTGCGCACCTTCGTCTCCTCGGTCGCGCTGTTCACCCTCGCCTCCTTCCTCTGCGGCATCGCGTGGGATCTGAACTCGCTGATCCTGTTCCGCATCGTGCAGGGCGCCGTCTCCGGGCCGATGATCCCGGGCTCGCAGACGCTGCTGATCGCCATCTTCCCGCCGCAGAAGCGTTCGCTCGCGCTCGGCATCTGGTCGATGACGACGCTGACCGCGCCGGTGATGGGGCCGATCCTGGGCGGCTACATCTCCGACAACTTCCACTGGGGCTGGATCTTCCTCATCAACGTGCCGTTCGGCCTGGTCGCCGCGCTCGTTTCCTGGCGCTTCCTGCGCACGCGCGAGACGGCGACGCGATCCCTGCCGATCGACAAGGTCGGCCTGCTGCTGCTCGCCTTCTGGGTCGCGTCGCTCCAGCTCGTGCTCGATCTCGGCAAGAATGCGGACTGGTTCCACAGCCCCGTGATCGTCCTGTTCACCCTCTGCGCCGCGATCGGCTGCGCGGCGTGGGTGATCTGGGAACTGACCGAGCGGTTCCCGGTCGTCGACCTATCGCTGCTGCGCGGGCGGAACTTCGCCCTGGGCACGGCCGCCTTCTGCCTCGGCTACGCGCTGTTCTTCGCCAACACGCTGCTGATGCCGCTGTGGCTGCAGACCCAGCTCGGCTACACCGCCACCTGGGCGGGCATGGTCGCGGCACCCAGCGGCGTGGTCGCGGTGCTGCTCACCCCGCTCGTTGCGCGGCTCGGCGGCAAGGTGGATGCGCGCTGGATGGCGACCGTGTCCTTCCTCGCCTTCGCCGCCTCCTTCTTCATGCGCGGCCAGCTGACCACCTATTCCAGCATCACCAACTTCATGATGCCGATGCTGGTGCAGGGCATCGCGATAAGCACCTTCTTCGTGGCGATGATCAACATCTCGCTGGACGGGATCGCGCCGGAACGGGTGCCCTCGGCCACGGGCATCTCCAACTTCGCGCGTATCACCGGCGGCAGTTTCGCCGCGTCGCTCGTCACCACGATGTGGGACCGGCGCGAGGCGCTGCACCAGAGCCGGCTGGCCGAGGCCGTGACGGCGGACGGCGACGCCTACCGGCACACGGCGGCGCAGCTGAACATGCAAGGCCTGGACGGGTTCCAGAGCATGGCCGTCGCCACCCGCCAGCTGGTGGGCCAGGCCTATCTGCTCGCCTCGATCGATCTGTTCACTGCCTGCGGCTGGCTGTCGCTGGCGATGATCGCGCTGGTGTGGATGGCGCGCCGTCCCAAACCCCTGAGCGGCCCGGTCGCCGTAGATTGACCCCGTTCGATCGTCCCGTTTCGAGGCGAGTGTAGGCGGCTCGACTAGAATAAGTTATTGTCCTCAAAGACCGGTTAATGATTAACCCGAATCGGACACTTGGGGGAATTCAATGGACATCGTGACCGCTTCGGACGAAAGGCTCGGTGCATCTGCGCGACGGCGGAGCCATCGGCCAGAAGTCGAGGCGACTCGTCTGCGGATTCTACGCGCGGCCGAGCGGCTGTACGCCGAGCGCGGCTTCGACGGCGCCTCGCTGCGGGAGATCGCGATCGCCGCCAACCAGGGCAACAACAATGCCGTGCAATATCATTTCGGCAGCCGCGACAAGCTGATCGACGCCATCTTCCACCAACGCGTGGCGGAGATGGAGAGCGAGCGGCAGGCGCTGCTCGATCAGGCGGAGGCGGACGGCCGCCTGGCCGACACCGGCACCCTGCTGACGATCCTCTCCGTGCCGCACCTCTCGCTGTGCGACGATCGCGGCCATCATCCCCACGCGGGCTTCCTGCTGCACTATCTGATCCGCCGCATGCCGGACGGCACCGTGCGCGGCCTGAGCACCGCCTTCACCGGCGCGCCGGCGATGTGCCGCCTGCTCAACCTGATCCAGCAGCTGATGGCCGATCTGCCGACCGACATCGCCCAGACCCGCGTCACCCTGTGCGCGCTGATGTTCCTGAACCTGCTGGTGCAGCATGACGCCGCCAACCCCCAGGCCGGCGATCCGGTCGCGCTGGCGCGCCATGCCACCGACACGATCGAAGCGATGACGGCGGCCCTCAGCGGACCCTGCAGCGCCTAGAGCCGACTATCGCAAAGCGTGTCCGGGCCGCGCGAGCGCGGCCCGGACGGTCGCTCAGGCGAGCGTCCGCACGCCGGGCTCGCGATCGAAGAAGCGCTGGCCGGCCGCCGTGAGGAAGGCGTCGCCCAGATCGGTGACGCCCTCGTCGGCCTCCACGCCCGCCTTGTCCAGCAGCGGCTTGGCGGCATCGGCGGCGCCGATCGCCTTCAGATGGCCGAAGGCGTCCATCACGAACTGCACCGCCGCGGCCTCTTTGGTCAGCAGCGCCGCCCCGTCGTCCGAGAGGACGAGCGCCACCGCGTCGACGAACACCGACGGGAAGCCCGCCAATTGGGCGTCGGCCTTCAGCAGACTGCCGTCCTTCAGCTTCACGCCGCCCACTTTGGGCGCGATCAGCACCGGCTTGCCGCCGGCGTCGCCGATCTTGCTCGTCAGCGCGTCGATCTGGTCGCCGTCGCTGCCGTCCGCGATCAGGATGCCGACCGCGCGCCCCTCCAGCGTATGCTTCTCCAGCGGGCCGCGGATGATGCGCAGGGCCGGCGAGGGATCGAGATCCCTCGGCTCCACCGCCGTCGCCGAGGCGGGCGGCACATCCATGGCAAGGCCATCCGCGACGCGCTGCGCCAGTGCCGGATCGACGTTGACGAGGTTGGAGAGCACGCGCACCCGCACATGCTCCAGCCCCACCTTGGAGAGTTCGAACACCAGCGCCGAGGCGAGATGCGCCTGTTCCGCCTTGTCGAGCGAGCGGAAGAACAGCCGCGCCTGGCTGTAGTGATCGGCGAAGCTCTCCGCCCGGATGCGCAGCTTGTCGCCGGCGGGCGCCGCCACATCCTGCGCGGCATAGGTGCTGTAGCCCTTCACCGGGCACTCGCGCGGGCCGGCATCCTCGCCCGCCTCGTTCAGGCTGTTCGGCTCGTAATTGGCCCTGCCCTTCGGCACGTTCATCTGCATGTGGCCGTCACGCTGGAAATTGTTCACCGGCGACTTGGCCGCGTTGATCGGCAGCTGGTGGAAGTTGGTCGATCCCAGCCGCTTCAGCTGCGTGTCGAGATAGCTGAACAGCCGGCCCTGCAGCAGCGGATCGTTGGTGAAATCGATGCCGGGCACGATGTTGCCCGGGCAGTAGGCCACCTGCTCGGTCTCGGCGAAGAAATTGTCGGGGTAGCGATCCAGCACCATCCGGCCGATCGGCGTCACCGGCACGATCTCCTCCGGGATGATCTTGGTCGAATCAAGCACGTCAAAGTCGAGGCCCTCGGCGGTCTCCTCGTCGAATGCCTGGATGCCCAGCTCCCACTCCGGATAGTCGCCCCGGTCAAGCCGCTCGTACAAGTCGCGGCGCTGATAGTCGGGATCGGCGCCGGCCGTCTTCACCGCCTCGTCCCAGATCTGCGATTGCAGGCCCTGCTTCGGCTTCCAGTGGAACTTGACGAAGGTGTTCTTCCCCTCCGCGTCGATCAGCCGGAAGGTATGGATGCCGAAGCCCTCCATGGTGACGAAGGAGCGCGGAATCGTCCGGTCGCTCATCTGCCACATCACCATGTGGGTGGCCTCCGGCATCAGGCCGATCCAGTCCCAGAAGGTGTCGTGGGCACTGGCCGCCTGCGGGTAGCCCTTGTCCGCCTCCATCTTTACGGCATGGACGAGATCGGGGAACTTGATCGCATCCTGGATGAAGAACACCGGAATGTTGTTGCCGACGAGATCCCACACGCCTTCCTTGGTGTAGAACTTCACGGCGAACCCGCGCACGTCGCGAGGCGTATCGACCGATCCCGCGCCGCCCGCCACGGTGGAGAACCGCACGAACACCGGTGTCTGCTCGCCCGCGCGCTGGAACAGGTCCGCCTTCGAGAAGCCGGCGGCATTCTCGTACGCCTCGAAATAGCCGTGGGCGCCGGTGCCGCGCGCATGGACGATCCGCTCCGGGATGCGCTCATGATCGAAGTGGAAGATCTTCTCGCGGAGGATGAAGTCCTCCAGCAGGGTCGGTCCGCGCCGGCCGGCCTTCAGGCTGTTCTGATTGTCGGCGACGACGATGCCCTGATTGGTCGTCAGGTGCGGGCCACCGGCATCGGTCTGCTGGTGGAGCTCGCCGCCGTCGCCGGTGATCGTCTGATAGGTGCTGTCGGCTGCCACACTCGTCTCCTGGAAGCTAAGGCGCTGTTAGAGCCTTGAAACCACTCAGGTCGTGCAAAGGTTCTTACGGGCGGCGTCACCACGAAATAGATGTGGTCGCCAGGCTCACCGCCGTGTCGCTGTCATACCATGGCATCGTGGCAGGGCCGCGCGGGGGCAGCGGCCGGGCATCGGCCGGCCACCCATCACGCAGGGCGGAGGCGCGGGCCACCAGCCGCCCCGGCCCGCGCGGCGCCAGCACCAGCGTCACCACCGGATCGGCGCCCACCCAGCTCACCCGATCGAGCCGCCCGGCTGCGGCGAGCAGGGGCACGCGGATGCCGTTCACCTGCGCGCCCCGTAGCGGCGCCGTGGCGGCGAGCGCCAGCCTGATCTCGCGCGTGCCCGGCGGCCCGCGGAAGCGCAGCACGACCGCGCCGTCCGCGCGGCGGCCGCGCTCGATCCGCACCCGCGCCGGCGCGATCGGCTCTCCGGGCGCGATCAGCGCATGATCGTAGACCGGCAGCAGCGCCCCCTGCCCGGCCGGGCCGAGCGCCGCCCGCGTCCAGCGATCGGGAAAGGCCAGGCTCGTCGCGCGATAGAAGCGGCCGCTGGCGCCGTCGCTGACGTGGACGATCTGGCCGATCGCCGGCCGCCGCGCGCTCGCCGGGTCGCCGAAGCGGATCAGCAGGATCGCGCCGGCCGCCAGCACCAGCGGCGGCAGCGCCACCCATGCGGCGGAGCGCACCCTCAGCGATGCCGCCAGCAGCGGCGCCAGCGGCAGCGCCGCGAACAGCAGGAACGGTGCCGCCACCGCCGCGATCGTCTCGCCCACCGCCAGCATCAGCAGGTGCGCGGTCGCCGCCTGCTGGGCAACCAGCACCGCCGCCACCACGCCGGCGAGCGCCAGCCCGCGCCGTGTGCCATCGGCGGCCAGCAGCAGCGCCGCACCGCCGCCGAGCAGGCTCCACGTCGGCATCACCGCCGCCGTGGGCGCCACCGCCTGCGCGACCAGCGCCAGCAGCGCGACGATGGCGGCCAGGCCCAGGCCCAGCGCGCGCGGCGGGATCGGCGCATGCCAGGCCGGCCAGGCGAGCAGCGCCGCCACCGCCGCCATCGCCGCCACGATCCAGCCGCCACCGCCGGCGAGGAGGATCAGGCCGCCCAGCACCAGCGGCACCGCCACCGCCGCCCGCCGCAGCCCCGCCAGCGCCAGCCCCCACCAGCCGATCGCCACCGCCGCGCCCAGCAGCGCCACCGCCGCCTCGTACCAGTCCCACCGCGCCAGCAGCGGCCGGCCGACGGTGAAGCCGAACGGCACGCCGGTCGCCAGCCGAGCCAGCGTCAGGGCCAGCACCAGCACCAGCAGCAGGTGGACGGCCGCCGCCGTCCCCCGCAGCACCGTCGCCCGCAGCACCGCCGCCGCCGGCACTGCCGCCCGGCGCCATGCCGCGAGCGCCAGAGCAAGGCCGGCCGCGCCGACGATCCAGCCGATCCACGCCGGATAGGCGATCACGACGATGCCGAGCAGGCTGGCATAGGCCGGATCGCGCGCGCGATCGGGCAGCGCCGTCGCCACCGCCGCCGCCCGCGCCACGCCGAGCACCTGATCGCCGAGATGCTGGAGCGAGCGGCTGTCGAGCGTGTCGGGCCTGGAGCTTGCCGCGTGATAGTCGAATTGCCGGTCCAGGATGGCGAAGTTCAGCCCCGGCAGGCCGCGATCCGCGGCGATGCGGAAATCGCTGCTGTTGCGGATCAGCCGCTCGACATAGGCGGCGATCGAATCGGTCGTCGGCTGCGGCGCGCTGCGCCGGTAGAGGGCGATCGCGCCGCCGGCGCCGTGCCCGGTCTCGTGCATGATCGCCCGGCCGCCGCCGCCGCGCATGTCCATGTTGAGGACGAAGCCGATGCGCCTGGCGTGCCGGTCGGCGAAGAAGGCGCGCGCCCCAAGCAGGCCGTCCTCCTCCGCATCGGTGAACAGCAGCACCACGTCGCGTACCGGCGGCGCGCCGGTGCGCAGCGCGCGCACGATCTCCAGCGCGGCGGCGATGCCGGCGCCGTCGTCGGCCGCGCCGGAGGAGGACGGCACCGAATCATAGTGCGCCATCAGCAGCAGCGCCGGCGCCGCCGCGTCCCGGCCGCGCAGCACGCCGATCAGGTTCGCCACGTCCGCGCCCTCGATCGAGACGCCGGCGCGCTCCGTCTTCAGCTTGATCGCGCGGCCCGGCAGCACGCGCGGCGCCAGGCCCAGCGCCGCCATCCGCGCCAGCAATCGGGTACGCACGCGGCGATGCTCGGCCGATCCGGCGGGATGCGGCGCCTGCCCGATCAGCCGCACGTCGGCCATCGCCCGCCCGGCCGAGAAGCGGGCCGGCGGCGCATCCGCCGGCTGCGCCACCGGCGGCACGGAGGCGTGCCAGCAGAGCAGAGCCGCGGCCAGCGCCATTATCGCCAGCACCGCCAACGCGTAGCCGCGCGATGCGACTGGGCGCCCGTCGCCGGAAGCCGGGCGCCCGATCGAACCGGCGCCCTTTCCCGTCAGGGCCGCACCCCGCACGAGACGTTGCCCGATCCGATCCGCCGCACGGTGCAGGCCGGCTTGCCGGAGATCGTCACGTTGCCGCTGCCGGTCGTCATCACGTTCACCGCGCGCTGCACGGCCAGGATCACGTCGCCCGATCCGTCCGCCACCACCGTCGCGTCACTGGCCTGGAGCGTGCCCGCCTCGATCTGGCCCGATCCGCGCAGCGCCACCTTCGCCGTCGCCGCCCGCCCGGCCACGGCGATGCCGCCCGATCCGGAGAGGGTGGCGTCCAGCCGGTCCGTCTCCAGCCGGGCCACCGCGATGCGCCCCGATCCGGCGAGCGCCAGATCGACGTCGGCATTGCGCATCTGGTCGATATCCAGCCGCCCCGATCCGGCGAGCGAGGCGGTGGTCAGCCGCGGCACGCTGACGGCGATCGTCACCGGCCCGCGATCCTGGCCGGGAAAGCCGTTCCACGCGCTGGAATCCCGCTGGATGCGCAGGGTGCGGCCGTCCACCCGCACGATCACGGCGTCCAGCGCCTGAGGGCTGCCGGTGGCCCGCGCGGAAGGGCCGCGCCCGCTGGTGACGGTCACCAGGTACGGCCCCTCGACGATGATGCGATCGAAGCCGGTGATCGTATAGCCCCGCTCGGCGGCGGCGGCGGGCGATGCGGCCATCGCGGCGGCGGCGAGCGGCAGGAGGAGCAGGCGTCTCATGCCGCCTGTGTGTCACCCCGCCCGCGCCAAGGCCAATGAAAAAGCCCAACGAAAAGGGGCGGCCCCCGCAGGCGCCGCCCCTCGTCCGGTCTGCCTTGGCGGCCGGCCTATTTGTTGTGGATCGCCGCCGATGCGCGGAGGATATCGAGGATCTTCTCCTGCGCCGCCGGCTCCTGCACCTGCTCCATCGCGGCCAGCTCGCGCGCCAGCCGGCTGGTCGCCGCCTCGAAGATCTGCCGCTCCGAATAGCTCTGCTCGGGCTGGTCGTCGGCGCGGAACAGGTCGCGCACCACCTCGGCGATGGAGACGAGGTCGCCGGAGTTGATCTTCGCCTCATATTCCTGGGCGCGGCGCGACCACATCGTGCGCTTCACCTTCGGCTTGCCCTTCAGCGTGGTCAGCGCCTCCTGCAGGGTGACGTTGGACGAGAGCTTGCGCATGCCGACCGACTCGGCCTTGTTGGTCGGCACGCGGAGCGTCATCCGCTCCTTCTCGAAACGCAGGACATAGAGCTCCAGCTTGATCCCGGCGATCTCCTGGCTCTGGAGTTCGATCACGCGGCCGACGCCGTGCTTGGGATACACCACATAATCGCCGACGACGAAGCTCAGCGCCTTTGCAGCCATGTAAGGGACCTTTCCGAGGATGAGGCCGCCACCCCCTGCCCGATCCACGCGCCGCGCGCGCTCTGTCCGACAGCGATGGGCAACAGCCGAATGAGCCGTTTTCTGCCGCGGGTGCGAAGGCGCCCGCTTCCGTTACCCATTCCATAGCGGCTTTGTAGGGAAAATGCCAGCTTTGCGCGCACCCGGCCGGCGGCCGGGCGCCATCGGGCGCGCGTCAGTCGCCCTGGCCGGGCTCGGGCGAGAAATACTTGTCGTACTTCCCCTCCTCGCCCTTGTGCTCGTCGGCATCGGCCGGCTGCTCGCGCTTGCGGGTGAGGTTGGGCCAGCTGGCGGAGAAGGTGGTGTTCAGCTCCAACCACTGCTCCAGCCCGCTCTCCGTATCGGGCAGGATCGCCTCGGCGGGGCATTCCGGCTCGCACACGCCGCAGTCGATGCACTCGCTGGGATTGATGACGAGCATGTTCTCGCCCTCGTAGAAGCAGTCGACCGGACAGACCTCGACACAGTCCATATATTTGCATTTGATGCAGGCGTCGGTGACGACATAGGTCATGTGCGAAGGCTCCCGTACTTGGCCGCCTGCTAGGTCGATGGGCTGGGCTCGTCAATATCGGCGGCGGGCTGCGAACCATTCTCACGGCTTTCGGCCGCGTGCGGCGGCGACAGATCGGTGTAGCAGGCGCGCGCCTCCGCCGCTGGGCCGCGCCGTGGCGGCAGCGCCTCCACCCGGATGATCCGCACGCGGCCGTGCAGCGGGAAGCTCAGCACGTTGCCGGCGCGCACCGCCGCATGGGCGCGATCCACCACCCGCCCGTCGATCCTGAGATGGCCCGCCTCGGCCGTCTCCTGCGCAAAGGAGCGGGTCTTCGCCAGCCGCGCGAACCACAGGAACTTGTCCAGCCGCAATGTCCCCTCAGCCACCGCGCCCCATCCCGGCCAGCACCGAAAAGGCGTTCTCCCGCGGCGGCCGCGCCGGGCGGACGAGGCGCGGCGGTTTGGGCGCGCCGCGCCACACCCAATGCTGTCGCCCGTCCGCCTGATCGGCCTCCGCCGGGCGGAAGCCCAGCGCCAGCATCAGCTGGGCGAAGCTGGCCGGGCGCAGCCCCAGCGACACCGGCAGGCCGGGATCGGGGGCGAACGGCGCGCGCCCGTTGCCCTGATCGCGCCCGCGCCCGTCATGCGCGATGCGGGCGAGCCGCTCGACCATGTCCACCCGCAGCATCTGCGCGCCCAGCGGCCGGAAGCCGGCGCGGACGAACGCCTCGTAGCGATCGCGATCGTCGGGCGTCTCCACCACCACGGCGGCCGGCGCCGGCGGCTCGATCATCACCGTCTCGGCGTGCGCCGCCATCAGCGCCAGCCGCCAGCGCACCGCCTCCGGCCGCAGCAAAGCGGGCACGTAGATGTCCAGCGTGCCGATCTTCACCCCCAGCCGCGCCGCCGCCGGCCGCAGCGTGCGATCGACCGCGGCGACGATCTCCTCCGCACCGCGCCGCGCCAGCACGCCGCCGGCCTCGGCCAGCGGCGCGTAGAGCGCGCGCAGCGCCGCCGGCCGCTCGCCGTCCCGCGCGGCGGCGGAGAGGGCGGCCAGCGGCGCCAGCTGCCGCGCCACCTCGCCCTCCAGCCACGCCTCCAGCCGTGCCGACACCGCCTTGCGATCGTCGGGCGCCAGCGCATCGAGCGCCTTGTAGAGCATGATGCGCGGCGCCAGCATCGCCCGCCCGCGCTGCAGCCGCGCCACGATATGCCCGCGCCAGAAGATCGCGATCGGCCGGCCGGGATCGGTGGCGAGGGTGAACCCGGCGTCCGGCGCCGCCGCCAGCGCCTTCGCCCGCCGTGCCAGCTCCCCGCCCAGGCGGCGGTCGGCGGCCGCCAGCAGCCGCTTCATGTCGCCGTGCCGCGTCGCGTGATCGACGCGGAAACGGAAGCCGTCCAGATGGCCGATCGCCTCGCCGTCCACCGCCACCACGCCGTCCTCGCTTACCGTCACCGGCAGCGCATCCAGCCCGCGCGCGCCCAGATCGCGCATCAGCACCGCCGTGCGTCGATCGACGAAGCGCTGCGTCAGGCTCTTGTGGAGCGCATCGGAGAGCTTCTCCTCGATCTCGCGGGTGCGCTCGGCCCATTTCGCGGGCTCTGCCAGCCAGTCGGCGCGGTGGGCGATATAGGCCCAGGTGCGCACGCCGGCGATCCGGTCGGCGATGGTCTCCACGTCGCCGCCGGTCTGGTCCAGCCGCGCCAGCTCGTCGGCGAACCACTGCACCGGCAGGTGGCCGTCGCCCTCGCTCAGGTGGCGATAGACGCGGCCGACGAGGCGCGCATGCGGCTCCGCCCCGGTCTTGCGGAAATCGGGCAGCCCGCACGCCGCCCACAGCCGCCCCACGGCGCGTGCGCCCCGCGCCCGCTCCCGCACCCAGCCCTCCTCCGCCAGCCGGCGGAGCACGGCCAGGTCGATCGCCTCGGGCCCGGCGCGCAGCTGCGGCCGGTCGGGCCGCCGCTCCAGCGAGGCGAGCAGCGCCTCCAGGCTCGAACGGTCCGGCTCCCCCTCGCGCCAGTAGAGATAGTCGAGCGGCGGGAAGCGATGCTCCTCGATCGCCGCCACCTCCTCGTCCTCGAAGCCGCCGCTCGCCCCCTCCACGCTCAGCGTGCCGAAGGTGCCGTCGCGCTGGTGGCGCCCGGCGCGGCCGGCGATCTGCGCCATCTCCGGCACCGTCAGCCGCCGCGTCCGCCGGCCGTCGAACTTGCGCAGCGAGGCGAAGGCGACGTGCGCGACATCCATGTTCAGGCCCATGCCGATCGCGTCGGTGGCGACGAGATAATCGACCTCGCCGGCCTGGAACATCGCCACCTGCGCGTTGCGCGTGCGGGGGGAGAGCGCGCCCATCACCACCGCCGCGCCGCCGCGCAGCCGGCGCAGCATCTCCGCCACGGCATAGACCTCCTCGGCGGAGAAGGCGACGATCGCCGAGCGCGGCGGCAGGCGCGAGAGCTTGGCGGCGCCGGCGTAGCTGAGGGTGGAGAAACGCGGCCGGCCGATGATCTCGATGCCCGGGATCAGCGCCTTCAGCATCGGCCGCAGCGATTCCGAGCCGAGGATCATCGTCTCGTCCCGGCCCCGCGCGCGCAGCAGCCGATCGGTGAAGACGTGGCCACGATTGGGATCCGCGCCCAGCTGCGCCTCGTCCAGCGCCACGAAGGCGAGATCGCGGGGGATGGCGCCATCCGCCCCGCCGAACGCGCCGCCGCCGATCGGCATCGATTCCGCCGTGCACAGGAACCAGCGCGCCTGGGGCGGCACGATCCGCTCCTCGCCGGTCAGCAGCGCCACCGATGCGGCGCCCTTGATCGCCACCACCCGCTCATACACCTCCCGCGCCAGCAGCCGCAGCGGGAAGCCGATCATGCCGGAGGAGTGGCCGCACATCCGCTCGATCGCGAGGTGGGTCTTGCCCGTATTGGTCGGCCCGAGGACGGCGACGACCGGGCTGGCGGCGAGGCGCGACATGACGCGCACCATCGGGCGATGCGCGGCCAAACACAAGAGCCCGCGCGCCGCGGCGGCTAGGCCGCTCCGGGGTTTGCGCATCGCGCGTGCGGTTCCCGCCGGCCGGTGTCGCCCGTCGCACGCCGCCGCCGCTTCGTCGCACGGCCGGGGAAAAGCCGGGCGGCTTAATTTGACTTTAACCGCGTCGCTCCACAGTCCTCGGGCGCGGCCGTCATGGACGGGCCGTCGGGGGACATTCGGGGGGCTTTCCGCCTTTGTATCTGCGCAACGAGACGGGCCTGAACATGGCGGGCGGCGGATCCGGCGGCGGGGCGGCGACCCTGTCGTTCGGCCAGGCGCTGCCGGTGGGCCGTCGCGCGCCGCTGCGGCCGGCCTTGGCGGGCTGGCGGGAACGGCTGGCGGATCTCGACCTCGTCGTCGATCTCGGCGCCCGCATCGGCACGCGCGACTGGTGGCGCGGCCTTGCCACCTGCACCCTGCTGTGCGGCGGCATGATCGCCACCGCGCCCGGCTTCACGCCGCTGCCGGGGGCGTCCGCGCCCACGCTGCCGCAGGCGCAGTGGCAGGAGGCGCGCGCCCTGGGCTTCGCGCCGCTGGCACTGGGGGCCGACACCGGCCGGCGCATGGCCGCAACCGACGCGGTCGAGCCGCTGGTCGACACGCCGGAGCGGCCCAGCATCGATCTCACCGCCACGATCGGCCAGGGCGACGGCTTCGTCCGCGTGCTTGAGCGCGCCGGCGTGGCGCCGGCCGAGGCGCGCACCGTCGCCGATCGCGTAGCCGCTGTCGTGCCGCTCGCCGCGATCAGGCCCGGCACCCGCATCGAACTCACGCTCGGCCGGCGGCCCGGCCGCGCGATGGCCCGCCCGCTCGATGCGATCGCCTTTCGCGCCCGCTTCGACCTGCGGCTGACGGCCGCGCGCGAGAATGGCGCGCTCGCCTTCCACGCCGTGCCGATCGCGGTGGACGATACGCCGCTGCGCATCCAGGGCCGCGTCGGCGCCGGCCTCTACGTCGCGGCGCGCGCCGCCGGCGCGCCCGCCGGCGCCGTGGCCGCCTATATCCGCGCGCTCTCGGCGCGCATGTCGATCGGCCGCGACATCGCCGCCGATGACCGCTTCGACCTCATCATCGCCCAGCGCCGGGCCGAGACCGGCGAGGTGGAGACGGGCGACCTGCTCTATGCCGGGCTCGATCAGGGGCGGCGGCAGACCCGGCTGCTGAAATGGACCAGCGGCGGCCAGAGCCAGTTCTTCGAGGCATCAGGCGTCGGCGAGCGGCGCGGGGCGATGACCCAGCCGGTGGTCGGCCACCAGACCTCCGGCTTCGGCCTGCGCCGCCATCCGCTGCTCGGCTTCACCCGCTTCCACAAGGGGATCGATTTCGGCGCGGCCTACGGTGCGCCGATCGTGGCGGCATCGGCCGGGATCGTCAGCTATTCCGGCTGGCACGGCGGCCACGGCAATTACGTGATGATCCAGCATGGCGGCGGCATCGCCACCGCCTACGGCCATATGAGCCGGCTGATCGCCCGCGCCGGCGCCCGCGTGGCGCAGGGCCAGCTGATCGGCTATGTCGGCTCCACCGGCCTGTCGACCGGCCCGCACCTGCACTATGAGGTGTGGAAGAACGGCGTCGCGATCAACCCCGCCTCGATCCGCTTCACCACCACCTCGCAACTCGCCGGCCGCGACCTCGCGAACTTCCGCGCGACCCTGGCGCGTTTGCTCGCGGTGCGCCCCGGCGCGCCGGTGACGCTGGCGGCCAAGGTCGCCGCCGCGACGAAGACGGCTTCCTGACCGGCCCGGGCGTCACCAACCGGAGAGCGTGATCGCGCGGCAGACTGTCGGCCGCAAGCGATCGTCATTCTGATGACGTGACGGCCGCACTGCGATGGCGCCGGAACCCGCACCCAGAAGCGCAAGCGATCCCGGCCCGGATCGGGATCACTCCTCCGCGCTCAATCCTTTGGCGGGTCGGCGATCATCGCGGTGAAATTGGCCTGCGCCGCCACCTTGCCGTCCACCAGCGCGCGGCCGGCGAACTTGCAGATGGTGGCGCGCTTCTGCACGAACGCCACCTCCAGCCGCAGCAGCACGCCGGGTTCCACCGGGCTGCGGAACTTCGCCTCGTCGATCGCCATGAAGTAGACGAGCTTGCCCGATCCGGCGAGCCCCAGCGACTCCACGGCGAGCACGCCGGCCGCCTGCGCCAGCGCCTCGACGATCAGCACGCCCGGCATGATCGGCCGGCCGGGGAAATGGCCGGCGAAGAACGGCTCGTTGATGCTCACCGCCTTGATCGCGGTGATCGAGCGATCCGGCACCAGCGCCTCGACGCGATCGACGAGCAGCATCGGGTAGCGGTGCGGCAGCGCCGCCATCACCCGCCGGATATCCAGCGGGCCGATGGCGGGCGCGGCCTCCGCCGGCGCCGCGCCGTTCGTGTCGTCACTCACGGGCGGGCTTGCCTCAGCGGCCGGCGGCCGGCTGGCGCTGGCCCGGCTGCCAGTTGGCCGGCGGCGTGGTGGAGACGGTCTTCACCACCGTGTTCAGCTGCGCCGTCAGATCCGGCGTGATGTCGGCGGCCGGCAGCGCCAGGATCACCGCTTCCGGGTTGATGATGAGGTTCACGCGCTTGGCGGCCATCGCCGCGCGCAGCGATGCCTCGACCTTGTCCGCCACCTGCTCGCGCGCATACGCGGTCGGCCGGCCGAACGGCTGGGCCAGACGGGCCAGCTCGGCCTGCGCGGTCTGCGCGCGGGTGCGGTAGGCGGCCACCTTGGCGTCCAGCGTCGCCTTGGGCGTCGAGGGGTTCTGCTGCAGGGTCTGGATCTCGGTCTGCGCCGGCGCCAGCTCGGTGTTGATCGCCTGGCTGCGCGCGTTGAAGGCGTCGATCTGCGCCTTGTACTGGGTCTGGATCTGGCCGGTCGCCGCCTTGAACGCGGCGGTATCGTTGATCGCCTTCTCGAAATCGACGACGGCGACGCTCTGGCCGGCGGCGACCTGCGCCGTGGCGGGCGCGACGAGCAGCGGAGAGGCGACGAGAGCGGTGGCGGCGAGCGCCTTGAGCATGATCTTCATCAGAATTGGGTTCCCACGTTGAAGCTGAAGAGCTTGGTATTGTCGCCCGGTTCCTTGAGCAATGCCTTGGCGACGTTGATCCGGAAAGGCCCGAAAGGTGAATTCCAGTTCACCCCGACGCCCACCGACACGCGCGGCTTGGGGCTGTTGCCCTGATATTGTTCCTGGAACGGCGAGATGGTGGTCTGAAGCACGTTCGCCGTGCCGTTGGCCGATGTCGGAGACTGGGTGAGCAGGCCGGTCTGCGCATCGCGGTAGAAATCGATCTTGGTCAGCTGCGGCGGCAGGATGCCCGGATTCTTCAGGCTGAACACCGCGCCCGCATCGGCGAAGATCGACGGGCGAAGGCCAAGCTCCTTGGCGCCCGAGCCCAGCGGTATCTCCAGCTCCAGATGGCCGAGATAATAAGCGTTGCCGCCGAGCGCGTCGTCGCTGCGGTTGCTGTTGCTGCTGCTGTCGACGAAGCTCAGCGGCAGCGCCGCGTTGCCGTTCGCGTCCAGCATATACTGGCGGCGCGTCACCCGCGGGCCGACGCCGCGGATGCCGAAGCCGCGCATCTGCGGATCGCCGAGGAAGAAGCGGTCGACCAGCCGTACATCCTGGCCCAGGCCCTTGATGTAGCCGCCTTCCAGATGGGTGTTGAAGATGAAGCCCGAGCCGACGTTGTAATATTTGTCGCCCTCGAACCGGGTGCGGATGTAGCGCACGCTGCCGCCGAGACCGGCGAAATCCTGGCTGAACACCACGCGCTGGCCGCGCGTCGGGCGGATGCGGTTGTTGAGATTGTCGAAGACGAGGCTGTAGCCGACCGACGACGTCACCCGGTTGCCGATCGCGTCGCACAGATAGCGGCCGGCGAACAGCGGATCGCACTCCAGCGTGCCGTTATTGTCGCGATCGGTGAAGAAGGTGCCGCGGTCCAGCGTCACCTGATCGTAGCTGAGGCCGTAGCGCAGGGCGAGCGAGGTGAACTCCGTCAGCGGCACGCCCAGGCGCACCTGGAAGCCGGTGGTCGTCTGCTGATAGGTCGTGTTGCGATCGCTGTTGATGTAGTTGAACGAGTTGTAGTCGCGGCGGAACACGTCGCCACCGATCGCGATGTTGCGATCGAACAGATAGGGCTCGGTGAAGCCCAGGTTCACCGACTTGGAGTAGGTCGAATAATCGACCGAGGCGCGCACCTCCTGCCCCTTGCCCATGAAGTTGCGCTCGGTGATCGAGAGATTGACGATGAACTTCTCCAGGCTGGAGAAGCCGGCCGAGACCTGCAGTTCGCCGGTCGACTTCTCCTCCACGTTCGCCTCCAGCACCACCCGGTCGGGCGCCGATCCCGGCTTCTGCTCGATCTCCAATTTGTCCTGGAAGTAGCCGAGCGACTGGATGCGATCGCGCGACCGCTTCACCCGGAAGCTGTTGAACGCATCGCCCTCGGCCAGCCGCATCTCGCGGCGCACCACCTTGTCCTTGGTGTGGGTGTTGCCGTTGATCGCGACATTCTCGACATAGACGCGCGGCGCGTCGTTCACCTTGAACGTCACCGACATCGTCAGCGCATCCTTGTCGCGCACGAAGTCGGGCCGCACGTCGGGCGTGAAGCCCAGCAGGCCGGTCGTCTCGGTCAGCGTGTCGACCGTGTCCTCGATGATCTTGGCGTTGTACCAGTCGCCCTTTTTCACCGGGATCAGCGGCTTCAGCGCATCCGCCTTGATGTCGCGGATCTCGCTCTCGACGTCGATGTCGCCGAACTTGTAGCGCGGCCCCTCCTCCACCACGTAGGTGATGATGAAGTCGCGCTTGTCCGGCGTCAGCTCGGCCACGGCGGAAACGACGCGGAAATCCGCATAGCCGTTGGTCAGGTAGAACTGGCGCAGCTTCTGCTGATCGTAGGCCAGCCGGTCCGGATCGTAGCTGGTGCCGGAGGAGAAGATCTTCGTCAGGCCGCTTTGCTTGGTCGCCATCTCGCCGCGCAGCGCGCCGTCGGAGAATTTCTCGTTGCCGATGATGTTGATCTTGCGGACCTTGGACTTGGCCCCCTCGTTGATCTCGAACACGATGTCGACGCGGTTCTGGTCCAGCAGCACCATCTTCGGCTCGACCGTGGCGGCGAAGCGGCCCTGCCGTCGGTACAGCTCGATGATGCGGCCCACATCCGCCCGCGCCTTGGAACGGGTGAAGATCTGGCGCGGCTGCAGCCGGATCTCGGGGTTGATCTTGTCCGACTTCAGCCGCTTGTTGCCCTCCAGCACGATGCGGTTGATCACCGGGTTCTCGCGCACCTGAATGGTGAGCGCGCCCAGATCGTCCTTGATCTGCACGTCGGCGAACAACTCGGTGGCGTAGAGATCCTTCAGCGCCTGATCGAGCTGCTCGCGCGTATATTTGTCGCCGGCGCGCAGCGCGATGTACGATCGCACGGTGTCCGGCTCCAGCCGTTGGGAGCCGACGACCTGAATCGACCGCACCGTGCCGCTGCCCGGCGGTGCCGGCGCGGCCTCGGCGGGCGTCGCCGCGCCGGCGGCGGGAGCCTTTTTCGCGCTCGTGGGTTTGGGCGTGCGTGAGGATTGCGCGGCGGCCGGCGTGGCCGCGGCGCCGAGGATCGTGCCGATCAGCAGCGCCGAAGCGAGCCTCGCACCGCCGCGACCGCCGTCGCTCTCTCCGGTCTTCACTGTCACGCGCACACGTCCCCGCTTCCAAACACGATCCGGCGCGGAAGATCCGCCCGGGCAAATCCGGCGCCACGCGTGCCGGCAGAGTTAACGCAGGCCCGCCCCTGCCCGATCAGGATCAGCCAATCAAGCCGGCAAGCCGCGACCACAGGCCCAGCGAGCCCAGATCGTTGAACGTCACGAACAGCATGAAGGCGAGCAGCAGCGCCAGGCCGGACCGGAACGCCCATTCCTGCACCACGGGGTTGAGCGGCCGGCGCCGCACCGCCTCCAGCGCGTAGAAGAACAGGTGGCCGCCATCCAGCAGCGGGATTGGCAGAAGGTTTATGAAGCCCAGATTAATCGAGATCATGGCCATGAACTCGACGAAGGGCAGCCAGCCGAGCGTCGCCGTCTGGCCGCTGAACTTGGCGATCTGCAACGGCCCGCCGAGTTCCGCCACCGATCGCACGCCCGTGATGATCTGCCACAGGGTGGAGACCATCGCGACCACGATGTCCTTCGTGTGGCGCACCGCAGCGCCCAGCACCTCACCGGCCGGCAGCGGCTGGATGATCGGCGCGGGCGAGCCGACGCCCAGCCGGCCGATCTCGAAGCGGTTGCCGAAGCGATCGGCCATCTCCTCGCGGTCCGGCGTCACCAGCAGGTGCAGCTGCCGCTCGCCGCGATAGACGTCCATCCGCACCTGCTCGCCGGGGCGGATGCGGACGATCGGCGCGATGTCCTCGAAGCGGGAGACGCCCTGCCGCGCGATCATCGTCACCCGGTCGCCGGGCAGGATGCCGGCCTTCGCCGCCGCCGATCCCGGCACCACCATGGCGACGACATTGGGGGTGCGCGGCTCGCCATAGGCCCAGAAGAAGGCCGCGAAGACGAGGATGGCGAACAGGAAGTTCGTCACCGGCCCGGCCGCCACGATGATGAAACGCTGCCACAGCGGCTTGGCCTGGAAGGTACGCGCGCGCTCCGCCGGCGGCAGCGCCTGCCACTCGGGATCGGCGACGCTGGCCGGGTTCATGTCGCCGGCGAACTTCACATAGCCGCCCATCGGCATCCAGCCGACCTTCCAGCGCGTGCCGCGCCGGTCGGTCCAGCCGATCAGCTCGCGGCCGAAGCCGATCGAGAAGGCATCGGCCTTCACGCCGAACAGCCGCCCGGCAAAATAATGGCCGAGTTCGTGGACGAAGATCAGCGGACCGATGACGAGCAGGAAGCTCGCGACCGTCAGCAGCACACCGGGACTCTCGCTCACGCCGCCAACCCTTCCATCATGCGCCCGGCCACGGCGCGCGCCTCGCCATCCACGGCCAGCACCGCATCGAGCGAGTCCGGCGCCGGCGGGTCATAACGATCGAGGGTTTCACAAACGATTGCGGCGATATCGAGGAAGCCGATGCGGCCCGCCAGAAAAGCGGCCACGGCCACCTCGTTGGCGGCGTTCAGCACCGCCGGCCTGGCGCCCCCCGCCTCGATCGCGGCGCGCGCCAGCCCGATGGCCGGGAACCGCTCAGGATCGGGCGCCTCGAAGTCGAACCGGCCGACCTTGGCGAAATCCAGCCGCTCCACCGGCGCCGCCATCCGCTGCGGCCACGCCAGCGCATGGGCGATCGGCGTGCGCATGTCCGGCGTGCCGAGCTGCGCCAGGATCGACCCGTCGCAATATTCCACCATCGAGTGGATCACCGACTGCGGGTGGACGAGGATCTCGATGCGATCGAGGCCGACCGGGAACAGGTGGTGCGCCTCGATCAGCTCCAGCCCCTTGTTCATCATCGTCGCCGAATCGACCGAGATCTTGGCCCCCATCGACCAGTTCGGGTGGCGCACCGCCTGCGCCGGCGTCACCGCCGCCATCTCGGCGCGGCTGCGCGTGCGGAACGGGCCGCCGCTGGCCGTCAGGATGATGCGGCGCACCCGATCCGGGGCTGCGGCGTCGAAGCACTGGAAGATCGCATTATGCTCGGAATCGACCGGCAGCAGCGTCGCACCGTGGCTGCGCGCCGCCTCCATCACGATCGCGCCGGCCGAGACCAGCGACTCCTTGTTGGCCAGCGCCACGCAGCCGCCCGCCGCCAGGGCCGCCATCACCGGGCGCAAGCCGGCGCAACCGACGATCGCCGCCATCGTCCAGTCCGCGCCGCGCGCCGCCGCCTCGGCAATGGCGTCCGCGCCGGCGGCCGTCTCCGTGTCGGTATCGGCCAGCATTTCAGCGAGTTGCGGACCCAGCTTCGCATCGCCGATCACCGCCAGCGCCGCCCGCGTGCGGCGTGCTGCGGCGGCCAGCCCGGCAACGTCGCCATGCGCCGTCAGCGCCTCCACGCGGAAGGTCTGCGGATCGCGCTCGATCAGATCGAGCGTCGAGGTGCCGACCGAACCGGTCGCACCCAGGATCGTCACGCTACGGCTCACACCACCCCCGTTGCGGCCAGCAGGCCGATCAGCGTCGCCACCGGCACCACGCCGTCCAGCCGGTCCAGCGCGCCGCCATGGCCCGGCAGCAGCCGCCCGCTGTCCTTCACGCCCGCCTTGCGCTTCATCCAGCTTTCGAACAGGTCGCCGATCTGCGCCAGCACCGCCATCGGCGCGCCGAGCAGCAGCAGCGCCGCCGGCAGGCCGGTGCTCCACGCGATCAGCGCGCCGACGATGGCGGCGGCCAGCGCGCCGCCAAGCAGCCCGGCCCAAGTCTTGTTCGGGCTCAGCGCCGGCGCCAGCTTCGGCCCGCCGATCGCCCGGCCGGAGAAATAGGCGCCGATATCGGTCGCCCACACAATCGCGAGCGTCCACAAGGTCAGCGCCAGCCCGTGCGGCTGCCCGCGCAGGAACAGCAGCCCGAACGTCGGCAGGCCGACATAGACGAGCCCCGCGCCCAGTCGCGCGCTGCGGCCCAGCGCCGCCACCGCCAGCGCCAGCGCCGCCAGCAGAGCCAGCGCCTGCTCGCCCACACCGCCCGCCATTGGCGATGCGATCACCAGCACGAAGCCGAGCGCCGCCAGCGCCACGCCGATGCGCAGCCGCGCCGCACGCATCAGCCCGGCCCACTCGGCCAGCATCAGCAGCGCGGCGGCACTCGCCAGCAGCCAGAAGGCCATGCCGCCCAGCCACAGGGCCGCCACTGCGATCGCGATCATCGCGCCGCCGGTCAGCGCGCGCGTCATCAGATCGGATCGGCGCCGGGCCGGGGCCGCGCCGGCGACGTGGGCCATCAGAACCGGCCCATCACAGGCCGCCGTAGCGGCGATCCCGCCGCCCGAAATCCGCCACGGCCGCCGCCAGCGCCGCCTGATCGAAATCGGGCCACAGCGTGTCGACGAACAGCAGCTCGGCATAAGCCGCCTGCCACAGCAGGAAGTTGGACAGGCGCCGCTCGCCGGATGTGCGGATCAGCAGGTCGAGCGGCGGCAGCTCGCGCGTGTCGAGCCGCGCCTCGACCAGTTCGGCATCGATCGCCGCCGGATCGATCCGGCCGACGCGCGCGTCCAACGCCAGACCGCGCGCGGCGCGGACCAGCTCGTCCTGCCCGCCATAGTTGAGCGCGATCGCCAGGGTCAGCTGCCGGTTGCCGCTGGTGCGCGCGCATGCCTGTTCCAGCATCGTCACCAGATCGTCGTCGAAGCGGCTGATATCGCCGATGATCTTCAGCTTCACGCCGTTGCCGGCCAGTTCCTCAAGCTCGTCCCTTATATAGCGGCGCAGCAGGCCCATCAGGTCGGCCACCTCCGCCGCCGGCCGGCGCCAATTCTCGGAGGAGAAGGCGTAGAGAGTCAGCGCCTCGATGCCCAGATCGCCGGCTGCGCGCACGGTGGCGCGCACCGCCTCCACGCCACGGCGATGGCCGGCGATGCGCGGCAGGTGGCGCTTCTTGGCCCAGCGCCCGTTGCCGTCCATGATGATCGCCACGTGGCGCGGCACGGGGCCGGCGCCGCTGCCGGGCCGCTCCGCCGGCATTCCGGCGGTGTGGGCCGAAGCCGCCGTCACTTGCCGAGGATTTCCTTTTCCTTGGCGCTGGACGCCGCATCGATATCGGCGATCGTCGCGTCGGTCAGCTTCTGCACCTCGGTCTCGTGGCGCTTGCGCTCGTCCTCGCTGATGACACCCTTCTTCTCGTCGGCCTTCAGCCCGTCCATGCCGTCGCGTCGCACGTTGCGTGCGGCGATCCGCGCCTTCTCGGCATATTGGCTGGCGAGCTTGGCCAGTTCCTTGCGCCGCTCCTCCGTCAGATCGGGGATCGGCAGGCGCAGCGTCTGGCCGTCGACGATCGGGTTCAGGCCCAGCCCGGCCGAGCGGATCGCCTTGTCCACCGGGCCGACATTCGTCTTGTCCCACACTTGTACCGATATCAGGCGCGGCTCCGGCACGCTCACGGTCGCCACCTGGTTCAGCGGCATCGACGCGCCGTAGACGGTGACGTTCACCGGATCGAGCAGCGAGGTGCTCGCCCGCCCCGTGCGCAGGCCGACCAGATCGTGCTTCAGCGACTCGACGGCGCCGGTCATGCGGCGCTCTAGATCGGCCTTGTCGTAAGCGGCCATGATTCAGGCTCCCCGATTTTCGGTGTTCATGTTCTGCACGACCGTGGCGACGCCCTCGCCGGCAAGCACGCGGGCGAGGTTGCCCTGCTCGCGGATGTTGAACACCACGATCGGTATGTCGTTGTCGCGGCAGAGCGCCACCGCGCTCGCATCCATCACCTTCAGATCGTCGGACAGGACGCGGTTGAAAGTGACGCTTTCGTAGCGGGTTGCGGACGGATCCTTCTTCGGATCGGCATTGTACACGCCGTCTACCGAGGTGCCCTTGAACAGGGCGTCGCAACCCATCTCCGCCGCGCGCAGGGCGGCGGCGCTGTCGGTGGTGAAATAGGGGTTGCCGGTGCCGGCGGCGAAGATCACGATCCGCCCCTTCTCCATGTGCCGCTCCGCCCGGCGGCGGATGAACGGCTCGCACACGGTGTTCATCGGAATGGCGGACTGCACCCGCGTCTCCACGCCGATCTGCTCCAGCGCATTCTGCACGGCCAGCGCGTTCATCACCGTCGCCAGCATGCCCATATAATCCGCGCTGGTCCGGTCGAACCCCTTGGCCGCCGCCGCCAGGCCGCGGAAGATGTTGCCCCCGCCAACCACCAGGCAGAGCTCGTGCCCCTCGCGCACCGCCGCGATCTCGCCGGCGACGCGGGCGACCGTATCGGGATCGATGCCGAACTGGCCGGGGCCCATCAGCACCTCGCCCGACAGCTTCAGAAGAATGCGTTTGAAGCGCGGGCGCGGTGTCGCCGTCATTTCGTTCCGTCAGGCAGAGGGGTGAGCGGCGCGCACCTTAGTCAGGCAGCACGCCGCTGCCAAGCGGCTGCGGAGGGGAGCATCCCGCCGCAGCCGTCGCCCGGCTCACACGCCGGCGGCAGCCGCCACCTCGGCGGCGAAATCGCTCTGTGCCTTCTCGATGCCCTCGCCCAGCTGGAAGCGGACGAACTCCTTGAGCGCGATCGGGCTGCCGGCCTCCTTGGAAGCGGCGGCGATAACGTCCTGCACCGGCGTCTTGCCATCGATCACGAAGGCCTGCGTCAGCAGCGCATTCTCCTTGCGGAACTTGTCCACCGGGCCCTTGATGATCTTCTCGGCCACCTCGGGCGGCTTGCCGACGATCTTGTCGGCCGCCTTCTCGCGGGCGATCGCCGCCTCGCGCTCGATCACGGCCGGGTCGATATCCTCACCAGACAGAGCGAGCGGGTTGGCGGCGGCGATGTGCATCGCCAGCTGCTTGCCCAGCGCCTCCAGCCGATCCGCCGGCGCCGCGCTCTCCAGCGCCACCAGCACGCCGATCTTGCCCAGGCCCGGGGCGGCCGCGTTGTGCACGTAGGACACGACCGCGCCCTCGGCCACTTCCACGCTCTTCGCGCGGCGCAGCGCCTGGTTCTCGCCGATCGTGGCGATGTTGCTGGTCAGCTTGTCGCCGATCGTGCCGCCTTCGGGATGCTGCGCCTTGGCGAGCGCGTCGATGTCGCCGCCGGTCTCCAGCGCCAGCTCGGCCGCGGCCTTCACAAAGCCCTGGAACTGATCGTTCTTGGCGACGAAGTCCGTCTCGGAGTTCACCTCCACCACGGCGCCCTTGTTGCCCTTCACGGCGACGCCGACGAGGCCCTCGGCCGCCTGGCGGCCGGCCTTCTTGGCGGCGGCGGCGAGGCCCTTGGTGCGCAGCCAGTCGACCGCCGCCTCGATGTCGCCGTTCGTCTCGCCGAGCGCCTTCTTGCAGTCCATCATGCCCGCGCCGCTGCGATCGCGCAGCTCCTTCACGGTCGCCGCAGTAACTTCTGCCATCGGTCTATCCTTGATCTTGTCCGAAAAAGCGACGGGGCGACTCTCGCCGCCCCGCCTGTGAACCTTATGCGAGGCGCATGACAATCAGGCGCCGAGCGCCTCTTCGACCGGCGGCTCGACCATCGCGCCGAGATCCTCGCCGCGTGCCGCGCGCCCGCCCTGGTTGCCGCGCGTCGCCGCCTCGGCGACCGCCTCGCAGTAGAGGCGGATGGCGCGGGCCGCGTCGTCGTTCGCCGGGATCGGGAAGGCGATGCCGTCCGGGCTCACGTTCGAATCGAGGATCGCGACGACCGGGATGCCGAGGGTGTTCGCCTCCTTGATCGCCAGCTCCTCCTTGTTCGCGTCGATCACGAACATCACGTCGGGGATGCCGCCCATGTCGCGGATGCCGCCCAGCGACATCTCGAACTTGTCGCGCTCGCGCGTCAGCTGCAGCACTTCCTTCTTGGTGAGGCCAGCGGTGTCGCCGGACAGCTGCTCCTCGAGCGTCTTGAAGCGCTTGATCGATCCGGAGATCGTCTTCCAGTTGGTCAGCATGCCGCCGAGCCAGCGGTGGTTGACGTAATGCTGGCCGGAGCGGCGCGCCGCCTCGGCGATTGGCTCCTGCGCCTGGCGCTTGGTGCCGACGAACAGCACCTTGCCGCCATGCGCCACGGTCTGCGCGACGAAGTCCAGCGCGCGCGCCATCAGCGGCACGGTCTGCGAGAGATCGATGATGTGGACGCCGTTGCGCTCGCCGAAGATGTAGGGCTTCATCTTCGGGTTCCAGCGGTGCGTCTGGTGGCCGAAATGCGCGCCGGCATCCAGCAGTTCGTGCATCGAGACGGTGGGGGCCGCCATAGGATAGTCTCCTTCCGGTTTGACCTCTCCGGGGCAGTGACCGCGCGGACGCGGCACCGGTTTATGAGCCCCGGATGTGGAATGCGGCGCGCTTATCCAACCTTTCGCCGAAGATCAAGCCTTGACGGCCACCGCTTCATAGAACATACAGTGAACATACGGAACCATACATGGTTAAGCGCAGTCTAATCCCGATTGGACTTGGTCCGCCGGGGGCACCGAGCGGGAGTTTGCTATGTTGCACGTGGTCGTGACGATGATGTTCCTGGGCAGCGGCATGCTCGCCCTCACTGTGATCGCGGCGATGCTGGTCGATCATGCCGGGCAGATCGCGCTGGCGCTCGGCCTGCGTCGCAATGTGCTGCCGCCGCTTCCCGTCCCGGCGGCGCGGGTCAGGGTCGTGCGGAGCCCGCGGCTGACGCCGCTGTCGCCCGCGCGGCTGCGCGCAGCCGCCTGACCTTCGCATAGCTGCGGATGCCCAGCGGTATCGCCAGCGCGTAGAGAATGCCGGCCACGCTCAGCGTGGCCCACGGCGCCACGATCAGCGCACCTCCGATGATCGCGATCACGGCCAGCAGGCCAAGCCGGATGCCGCGGCGCGGCCGCATCGCCGCCCAGCTGAACGTGGCGAGGCTGGAGACGAGCAGGAAGGCCACCAGCGCCGCCCATGGCGCCACCAGCCACGTCTGGCGCACCGTCTCGTCGCCGGTCCACAGCCACAGGTAGATCGGCAGTAGCAGCAGCCCGGCGCCCGCCGGCGCGGGTACGCCGGTGAGGAAGCCGGCCGATTTGTGCGGCTGGTCGCTCACGTCGATGTTGGCGTTGAAGCGGGCGAGCCGCAGGGCGCAGCACACCGCATGGGCCAGCGCGAACAGCCAGCCATATTGCGGCAGATATTGCAGCGACCAGAGATAGAGGATGATCGCTGGCGACACGCCGAAGGCGATCACGTCGGACAGCGAATCGAGCTCGGCGCCGAAGCGGCTGGCGCCGTTGAGCATCCGCGCGACGCGCCCGTCCAGGCCGTCCAGCACCGCCGCCACCACGATCGCGCCGACCGCCCTGTCCCACTCCCCGCCGATCGCGAAACGGATGCCGGTCAGGCCGAAGCACAAGGCGAGCGCGGTGATCGCGTTCGGCGCCAGCGCCCGCAGCGGGATGCCGCGCCGGAAGGCCGCGCGATCGGGCTTCAACACAGCGCCGCTCCCGCCGACGATCGGGGTGCCCCGCCCGTCACAGGGGCATGCCCTCCACCCGCTCGGGATCGCCGATCCGCGCCAGGATCGTCTCGCCGGCGATCGTCCGCTGGCCCAGTGCGATGCGCGGGCCGGTACCGGCCGGCAGGTACACGTCGACCCGGCTGCCGAAGCGGATCAGGCCGATCCGCTGGCCGCCTGCCACGATATCGCCCGGCTTCACGAACGGCACGATCCGCCGCGCCACCAGCCCGGCGATCTGGGTGAAGCCGATGCGGGTGCCGTCGTTCGCCTCCACCAATATGTGCTGCCGCTCATTCTCCTCGCTCGCCTTGTCGAGATCGGCGTTCAGGAACTTGCCCGATATGTAGACCACGCGGCGGATCGTGCCGGCGATCGGGGTGCGGTTGATGTGCACGTCGAACACGGACATGAAGATCGACACGCGCGTCATCGGCGCGTCGCCCAGCCCCTCCGCGCCGGCCATCTCGCGCGGCGGCGGCACCGTGACGATCATCGTCACCAGCCCGTCCGCCGGCGCCACGATATAGCCCGCTCCGCGCGGAAAGGTGCGCACCGGATCGCGGAAGAAGGCGAGCACCCAGATCGTCACCGCCGCCATCGGCCAGGCCAGCGTCTCCCACGCCATCCACGTGAAGAACAGGCAGATGGCGGCGGAGATCAGGGCGAACTTGCGCCCTTCCGGATGCACGGCGGGGAAGCGCCACTTCACGGTGGAGGTGCCGACCTCGGGCTTTTCGAGAGATGTCATGGCGCCTGTCTAGGGTGGGTGTCCCGCGCTGACAATCGCGCGAGGCGGTGCGCCGGTTCCGCCGGTGACGCCAAGGTCATCCCGCCGTTGATCCCGCGCCTCGCTTTCCCTAGACGCTTGCCAACGCTCACTCCCTCCGGAGGCTTTCCGCCCATGGCCGACAAGATCAAGGTGACAACCCCGCTCGTCGAGCTGGACGGCGACGAGATGACCCGGATCATCTGGCAGTGGATCCGCGAGAAGCTGATCCTCCCCTATCTCGACGTCGAGCTGGAATATTACGATCTCTCGGTCGAGAATCGCGACGCCACGGCGGATCAGGTCACGATCGACTCGGCCAAGGCCATCCAGCGCCACGGCGTCGGCGTGAAGTGCGCCACGATCACGCCGGACGAGGCGCGCGTCGAGGAGTTCAAGCTCAAGAAGATGTGGAAGTCGCCGAACGGCACGATCCGCAACATCCTCGGCGGCGTGGTCTTCCGCGAGCCGATCGTCATCAAGAACGTGCCGCGGCTGGTACCCGGCTGGACGGACCCGATCGTCGTCGGCCGCCACGCCTTCGGCGACCAGTATCGCGCCACCGATTTCCTGATCCCCGGCCCCGGCAAGCTGCGCATGGTGTTCGAGGGCGAGGACGGCCAGGTCATCGAGCATGAGGTGTTCAACTATCCCGACGCCGGCGTGGCGATGGGCATGTACAATCTCGATGAATCGATCCGCGATTTCGCCCGCGCCAGCATGAACTACGCCTATGATCGCGGCTGGCCGCTGTACCTCTCCACCAAGAACACGATCCTCAAGGCCTATGACGGCCGCTTCAAGGATCTGTTCCAGGAGATCTTCGACAAGGAATTCAAGGACAAGTTCAAGGCGCGCAACATCGTCTACGAACATCGCCTGATCGACGACATGGTCGCCTCCGCACTCAAGTGGAGCGGCAAGTTCGTCTGGGCCTGCAAGAATTACGATGGCGACGTGCAGTCCGACACGGTGGCGCAGGGGTTCGGCTCGCTCGGACTGATGACGTCGGTGCTGATGTCGCCGGACGGGCGGACGATCGAGGCGGAGGCGGCGCACGGCACCGTTACCCGCCACTATCGCATGCACCAACAGGGCAAGGCGACCTCGACCAACCCGATCGCCTCTATCTTCGCGTGGACGCAAGGGCTCCAGTTCCGCGGCAAGTTCGACGGTACGCCGGATGTGGTGAAGTTCGCCGAGACGCTGGAGCAGGTCTGCATCGAGACGGTGGAGCAGGGTGGCATGACCAAGGATCTCGCGATCCTGATCGGGCCGGACCAGCCGTGGATGACGACCGAGCAGTTCTTCGAGGAAATCCGCCTCAACCTCGAGAAGAAGATGGCGAACTGGGGCTGATCCGCGGCTTGGCCCCGGACATGATCCGGGGCTGACTTCCGGATTTCGTCATCCCGGCTGGCATGACCCAGCCTCCCCACTCCAAGGGAACCGCCGCCGCCCCGCCCCGTTCGTTTCGCGGACGATCATCGGGGGATTGCAATGTCGGAGAAATCGCACGCCCGGCTGGAGGTGCGCAACGCCGTGCCGGCGGACGCCGCCCGCATCGTGGCGCTGGTAGATCGCGTGTATCCGGAGATGACGCATTACAGCCGCGGCATGATCCGCGGCCAGATCAACAACTTCCCGGACGGGCAGTTCGTCGCCGTGTACGACGGCAAGATCGTCGGCTACTGCGCCTCCTCCCGCATCGACGAGGCGATCGCGCTCGCGCCGCATGACTGGGAGCAGATCACCGGCAACGGCTTCGGCTCCCGCCACGATCCCACCGGCGACTGGCTCTACGGGTTCGAGATGTGCATCGATCCCGGGCTGCGCGGCCTGCGCATCGGCAAGCGGCTGTACGAGGCGCGGCGCGTGCTGGCCGAGCGGCTGGAACTGAAAGGCATCGTCTTCGGCGGCCGCATGCCCAATTTCGCGCGGTCGCGCCGCAAGGTGAAGACGCCGGAGGCCTATCTGGAGCTGGTGAAGGCCGGCAAGATCAAGGATCCGGTGATCGGCTTCCAGATCGCCAACGGCTTCGTGCCGATCGGCATCCTGCCGCGCTATCTGCCCGAAGACACCGGCTCGGCCGGCTTCGCCGCGCACATGGTGTGGCGCAACCCCTATGTCGATCCGAACGAGGAGCCCAAGTTCCGCGTGCCGCGCGATATCGAGAGCGTGCGGCTGGCCACCGTGCAGCTGCAGGCGCGCGCCGTGGCCGACTTCGACGAGTTCGTCGCCAACGTGGAATATTTCGTCGACGTGGCGGCCGACTATCGCGCCGACTTCGTCGTCTTCCCGGAGCTGTTCACCCTCTCCCTCCTGTCGTTCGAGACCGAGCATCTCTCGCCGATGGAGGCGATCGACCGGCTGACCGACCATCGCCAGCCGCTGGTGGACGAGCTCAGCCGCATGGCGCTGCGCTACAACATTAACATCATCGGCGGCTCGCACCCCACCCGCACCGACGATGGCGACATCCAGAACGTCGCCTATGTCTGCCTGCGCGACGGATCGGTCCATGCGCAGGAGAAGATCCATCCCACTCCCAACGAACGCTACTGGTGGCGGATCAAGGGCGGCGACGCGGTGGAGGCGATCCAGACGGACTGCGGCCCGATCGGCGTGCTGATCTGCTACGATTCCGAATTTCCGGAGCTCGCCCGCCGGCTGGTGGACGAGGGCGCGCGCATCCTGTTCGTACCCTTCTGCACCGACAGCCGGCAGGGCTATCTGCGCGTGCGCTACTGCTGCCAGGCGCGCGCGATCGAGAATCAGTGCTTCGTCGTGATGTCCGGCAATGTCGGCAATCTGCCGAAGGTTGAGAATATGGACATCCAATATGCCCAGAGCTGCATCCTGACGCCCTGCGACTTCCCCTTCGCGCGGGACGGCATCGCTGCGGAGGCCAGCGAGAATGTGGAGACGCTGACGATCAGCGACGTGAACCTCGCCGATCTCACCTGGGCGCGGGCGGAAGGCACCGTGCGCAACCTCGCCGATCGCCGCTTCGACCTGTACCAGATCGACTGGAACCACGGCCCGCGCGGCGAGGCGGCGGCCCCCGTCGCGCAGCCGATCGGCACCAAGGCGGCCGGCGGCGGCTGATCCGCCGCGCCGGCCGCGGCCTCACGCGCCCACCAGCGCCTGATCCACCATGCGGCGGGCGATCTCGCTCTCGCCGATGATCGTCAGGTCGGCGCCGAGAGTCTCCAGGTGGTGCGCCTCCGCATCGCCGTGCGTGCGGGCGACGATGCGCAGGCCCGGATTCATCGCCCGCGCCTGCTCCACGATCTGGCCGGCCTCGAAGCTCTCGGGAATGGCGACGAACAGCAGCCGCGCCTCGGCGACGCGCGCCCGCTTCAGCACATCCCGTCCGGCGGCGTTGCCGGCGACGAAGGTGGCCTTCGGATCGTCCGGGCGCTGCGACACATCCTCCTGCGCCTCCACGATCGTCACCCGGTCGCCGGCCTCCAGCAGCTCGCGCGAGACGCGCGATCCGACCCGGCCGTGCCCCACCAGCACGATATGCCCGCTCGGCGATGCGCGCGGCGCGTCGCCGATCGCATGGTCGCCATCGGCATCGGCCAGCGCCTTGCCGGCGGCGCGATCGATCAGCACGAACAGCAGCGGGTTCAGCATGATCGACAGGATCGCGCCGGCGAGGATCAGGTCGCGCGCGTCGGCCGGGATCAGCTTCAGCGAGAAGCCCAGCGTCGCCAGGATGAACGAGAACTCGCCGATCTGCGCCAGGCTCGCCGCGATCGTCAGCGCCGTCTTCGTCGGCCGGGCGAACAGGCGGACGATCCAGAAGGCGGCGATCGACTTGCCCAGCATGATGATCGCCACCGTGGCGATCAGCGCGACCGGCGCCTGCGTCACCACATGCGGGTTGAACAGCATGCCCACCGAGACGAAGAACAGCACGGCGAACGCGTCGCGCAACGGCAGCGTCTCCTCGCCGGCGCGCTGGCTGAGCGGCGATTCGGCCAGGATCATGCCGGCGAAGAAGGCGCCGAGGGCGAACGACACGCCGAACAGCATCGCCGCGCCGAACGCCACGCCCAGCGCGATCGCCAGCACCGCCAGCCGGAACAGCTCGCGCGATCCGCTATGGGCGATCTTGTGGAGCAGCCACGGGATCGCCCGCCGCCCGACGATCAGCATGAACGCGACGAAGGCGACGACCTTGCCGATCGTGATCGCCAGAGTCGTCACCACGCCTGCAACGCCGCCCTCCCCGCCGCCGGCCAGCGCCGGCAGCAGCACCAGGGCCAGCACCATCACCAGATCCTCGACGATCAGCCAGCCAACGGCGATCTTGCCGCGCTCCGTCTCCAGGATGCGCCGCTCCTGCAACGCCCGCAGCAGCACGACGGTGCTGGCGACGGACAGAGCCAGGCCGAACACCAGCCCCGCCCCGATCGACCAGCCGAGCAGGTGGCCGAGGCCGGCGCCCAGCACGATCGCGACGGCGATCTGCACCAGCGCGCCCGGTATGGCGATGGTCTTCACCGCCAGCAGATCCTTCAGCGAGAAATGCAGGCCGACGCCGAACATCAGCAGGATCACGCCAAGCTCGGCGAGTTCGTTGGCCAGATGCTGGTCCGCGACATAGCCGGGGGTGAACGGCCCGATCAGCACGCCGGCGAGCAGGTAGCCGATCAGCGGCGACAGCCGCAGGCGGAACGCCAGCGCGCCCAGGATGAAGGCAAGCACGATACCCCCGACGATGGTGGCGATCAGGGGCGTGGCATGGGGCATGAGCGTTCGTCTCCTCGATCGACCAAGCGCCCGCCCCCCGCTTTGTTCCTCCGCCCGGCCGTCGCGCGCGACTTGCCGGCACGATTTTGCGCGGTCGTGCTGGCCTTGCCCGCGTCGCTTCCGCAAAGGTGGCCGCAATGGCCCTTCCGATAGAATCAGACGCTTTCAGCGATTCGCTCGTCATCCTCGGCGCCGCCGGGCTCGTCATCCCGGCCTTCGCCCGCTTCCGGGTGAACCCGGTGATCGGCTTCATCCTGGTGGGGCTGGCGGTGGGGCCGTTCGGGCTCGGCTCGCTCGTCGGCCGGGCGCCGTGGCTCTACCACATCACCATCTCCGATCCGCATTCAATCGAGCCGTTCGCCGAGTTCGGCATCGTGCTGCTGCTGTTCTCGATCGGGCTGGAGCTGTCGTTCAAACGGCTCTGGTCGATGCGCACCGCCGTGTTCGGGCTGGGTGCGGCGGAGCTGTTCGGGTCGGCGCTGCTGATCGGCGTCGCCCTCCACCTGATCGGCCAGGGCTGGTCGGGGGCGATCGGCATGGGGCTGGCGCTGGCGCTCTCCTCCACCGCACTGGTGCTGCCGATGGCGGGCACCACCAGCCCCGTCGGCCGCACCGCCTTCGCGATGCTGCTGTTCGAGGACCTGGCGCTGGTGCCGATCATCTTCGCGCTGGGCGCGCTGGCGCCGAACGCGACCGATACGGGGTGGGACGGCATCCTCACCACATTGTGGCAGGGCGGCCTCACGATCGTGGTGATGCTCGTTCTCGGCCGGCTGCTGCTGCCGCGCCTGTTCGCCCAGGCGGCGCGCACCAAGAGCCCGGAGCTGTTCCTCGCCGCCAGCCTGCTCGTGGTGATCCTCTCCAGCATCGCCACCACGGCGGTGGGCTTGTCGCCGATCGTCGGCGCGCTGCTGGCCGGCATCCTGATCGCCGAGACCGACTATCATACCGAGGTCGAGGTCATGACCGCGCCGTTCAAGGGGCTGGCGCTGGGCGTGTTCCTCATCACCGTGGGGATGAGCCTCGATCTCAAGGTGATCGCGCAGAACTGGCAGGCGCTGCTCACCGCCGTGATCGGCGTCGTGGCCGCCAAGGCGGTCGTCACCGCCGGGCTGCTGCGGCTCAGCGGCGCGCGCGCCGGCGTGTCGGCGGAAGCGGGGCTGCTGATGTCCTCCCCTTCCGAGACCACGCTGATCGTGCTGGCCACCGCCGCGCAGGCGCAGCTGATCCTGCCGAGCACCGCCGCCTTCTGGCAGATCGTCACCGCGATCGGCCTCACCATCACGCCGCTGCTCGCCCGCGTCGGCCGCGACATGTCGCGGCGGGTGGACGTGCGTGAGGAGCAGGCCGCCGTCGCCGCCGATGCCGATCCGGTGGCGGAGCGGACGGTGATCGTGGGCCTTGGCCGCGTCGGCCGGCTCGTCGCGCAGGTGCTGGATACCCACAAGCGCCCCTATGTCGCGATCGATGCGGACGTGGACACCATCGCCCACGCCCGCAAGCGCGGCTACAATGTGATGTTCGGCGACATCACCCGGCCGGGCATGATCGAGCGGCTGGGCCTCGATACGGCGAGCGCACTGGTGCTGACGATGGACGAGCGCGTCCAGCTCGTCCGCACCACTGCGCAGGTGCGCGCGCTCCATCCGAACCTCACGATCGTGGCCCGCGCGCGCGATCCCAACCACGCCGCCGAACTCTATCGCGCGGGCGCCACCGATGCGGTGCCGGAGACGCTGGAATCCTCGCTGCAACTGTCGGAGGCGGTGCTCGTCGATCTCGGCGTGCCGATGGGGCCGGTGATCGCCTCGATCCACGAGAAGCGGGCCGAGCTGCGCGCCAAGATCATGGAGATGGCGGAGATGGACCGCGAGCCGCCGATCCACCGCCGCACGCTGCGGGACGCGGTGGAGTAAGGCAGGCCCGGCCTGCGTCCCGCGCAGGCGATGACGATCCGCCCCCCTTGCCCCCGCCCCGCCCGCTGGCGCATGATCGGGCATGATCGATCTAGAGCCCGTGGCCGCCCGGCCGATCGACTCCGTCACCGCCGCCGCGCTCGATCGCGCCGCCGCCGCGCCGATGCTGGCGCAGACCGAGACGTGGGCGGCGGTGAACAGCGGCAGCGGCAACCTGGCCGGGCTGGAGCGGATGGCCGGCCTGCTGGCCGACGCCTTCGCCGCCCTTCCCGGCGACATCGCCCTGCGCGAACCCACCCCCGGCGATGCGATCGCGGCGGATGGCACGCGCGTGCCGCTGGCCCACGGCCGCAACCTGCATCTGGTCGTCCGCCCGCAGGCGCCGGTGCAGATCCTGCTCACCGGCCACATGGATACGGTGTTCGCCGCCGATCACCCGTTCCAGTCCGTCCGCCGCATCGACGACGCGACGATCGGCGGACCGGGCGTCGCCGACATGAAAAGCGGCCTCGCGATCATGCTCGCCGCCCTCTCGGCGATCGAGGCGTGCCCGCTCGGCCGGCGGATCGGCTACGAGGTGGTCGTCAACAGCGACGAGGAGGTGGGCTCGCCCGGCTCGTCGGCGCTGATCGCGCAGGCGGCGCGCGGCAAGGCGGCGGCACTCACCTACGAGCCGTCGGCCCTGCCGGACGGAACCCTGGCCGGCGCGCGGCCCGGCAGCGGCAATCTCTCGATCGTCGTCGCCGGCCGCAGCGCCCATGCCGGCCGCAATCCCGAGGATGGCCGCAACGCCATCGTCGCCGCCGCCGATCTCGCCGTGCGGTTGGCGAAGCATGCCGGCCCGCGCCTCTCGATCAACCCCGCGCGGATCGATGGCGGCGGGCCGAACAACGTCGTGCCCGATCACGCCATCCTGCGCGTCAACCTGCGCCCGGCCACGCCGGACGACGAGCGGCGCGCCCGCGCCTTGATCGATTCGGCGATCGCGATGGTCGCGGCCGAGCATGACGTCCGCATCCACCTGCACGGCGGCTTCGGCCGCCCGCCGAAGCCGATCGATCCCGCTGCCGAGCGGCTGTTCGGGCTGGTGCGGGATTGCGGCACGGCGCTGGGCCTGGATATCGGCTGGCGCGCCACCGGCGGCGTGTGCGACGGCAACAACATCGCGGCCTGCGGCGTGCCCGTGGTCGACACGATGGGTGCGCGCGGCGGCGCCATCCACTCGGCGCAGGAATATCTGATCGTGGACAGTTTGCCCGAGCGAGCGCGCCTCTCCGCCCTCGTCCTCCTGCGGCTGGCGGAGGGCGCGACCGCATGAGCTTCCGCATCCGCCCCGCCCGCACCGACGATCTCGATCCGCTCTACGATATGGCCAAGCTCACCGGCGGCGGCTTCACCAACCTGCCGGCCGATCGCGGATCGCTGACGCAGAAGCTCGCCCGCTCCGCCGTCGCCTTCGCCAAGGCGGAGGATGTGGCCGGCGACGATCTCTACGTGCTGGTGCTGGAGGAGGCGGAGAGCGGCAAGGTGATCGGCACCGCCCAGATCTTCGCCAGGGTCGGCGAGAACGCGCCCTTCTACAGCTATCGCCTCGGCACGCTGAGCCAGCACAGTCGCGAGCTCGGCCGCACCTTCCGCGCCGAGATGCTGACCTTGACGACGGATTATGAGGGCGCCAGCGAGGTGGGCGGCCTGTTCCTCCACCCGCGCGAGCGGGCGGGCGGGCTCGGCCTGCTGCTCGCCCGCAGCCGCTACCTGTTCATCCGCGCCCACCGCGCCCGCTTCGCCGATCGGGTGATCGCCGAGCTGCGCGGCGTGATCGACGAGGCCGGGGGATCGCCCTTCTGGGATGGGCTGGCCGGTCGCTTCTTCGGCATGAACTTCCAGGATGCGGACGAATTCAACGCCATCCACGGCCACCAGTTCATCGCCGACATGATGCCCAAGCACCCGATCTACCTGGCCATGCTGCCGGAGACCGCCCGCGCCGTGATCAGCCTGCCGCATCCCACCGGGCGCGCGGCGATGCGCATGCTGGAGCATGAGGGTTTCCGCCACGACGGCTATGTCGACATCTTCGACGGCGGCCCGACGATGGCCGCCCCCACCGACCTGATCCGATCGATCCGCGATGCGCAGCCGGCCCGGGTCGCCGCGATCGGCGGGCCGCCGGGCGGCAAGGCGCTGATCGCCACCGGCCACCTCGCCGATTTCCGCGCCGCCTACGGCCGCGTCGCGCCCGGCGGCGGCGGCGTTGCGATCGACGAGGCGGCGGCCGCCCTGCTCGGCGTGGCGGCGGGGGACGAGGTGCTGCATGTCGGCCGCTGACCTTCCTTCCCGCAACGGGGAGACATCGCGATGCCGCTGACCGAGATCAATTTCGACGGTATCGTCGGGCCGACGCACAATTATTCCGGCCTCAGCCTCGGCAACCTGGCCGCCACGCGCAATGCCGGCGCCGTCTCGCGCCCGCGCGCGGCGGCGCTGCAGGGCATCGCCAAGATGCGCGCCAATCTCGCGCTCGGCCTGCCGCAGGGCATATTGCTGCCGCACCGAAGGCCGAACGCGGCATGGCTGGCCGCACTCGGCAGCAGCGCGGGCCCCGCCGATCCGCTGCTGCTGGCCAATGCCCTCTCCGCCTCGCCGATGTGGGCGGCCAACGCCGCCACCGTCTCGCCCGCGCCCGATACGGCGGACGGCCGCTGCCATCTCAGCGTCGCCAATCTGATGACGATGCCGCATCGCAGCCACGAGTGGCCGGAAACGCTGGCGCAGCTGAACCTCGCCTTCGCCGATCGCCGGCACTTCGCCGTCCACGGCCCCGTGCCCCCGCCCTTCGGCGACGAGGGCGCCGCCAACCACATGCGCCTGGCGCCTGCGCACGATGCGCCGGGCGTCGAGATCTTCGTCTACGGCGTCGCCGGCGGCCCCTACCCCGCCCGCCAGAGCCGGCAGGCGAGCGAGGCGGTGGCGCGGCGCCACGGGCTCGATCCGGCGCGCACGCTGTTCGTGGCGCAATCGAAGGCGGCGATCGCCGCCGGCGCGTTCCACAACGATGTGGTGGCGGTGGCGGACGGCCGCGTGCTGCTGGCGCACGAGCAGGCCTTCGCCGATCCCGCCGGCTTCTACGCCGATCTGCGCCGGTTGCTGCCGGAAGTGGAGATCGTCGAGGTGCCGGCCGACCGGGTGAGCCTGGCGGACGCGATCCGCAGCTACCTGTTCAACGCCCAGCTCGTCACGCTGCCCGGCGGCCAGACAGCGCTGGTGCTGCCCACCGACGCGGGCGAGGTGCCGGCGGTGCGGGCATGGGCGGAGGAGGCGAGCGCCGGCAACGGCCCGATCCGGCAACTCCACTTCGTCGACGTGCGCGAATCGATGGCGAATGGCGGCGGCCCGGCGTGCCTGCGCCTGCGCGTCGTCGCCGATCCCGCCACGATCGATCCGCGCTTCCTGGTGGACGCGGCCGGGCTCGATCGCATCGCCGCCGTGATCTCGACGCACTGGCCGGAAGCGATCGATCCCGCCCGCATCGCCGACCCCGGCCTGTGGCATGCGGCGGAAACGGCCCGCGCCGCGCTGCTTGCCGATCGCGGCATCGATCTGCCCTGACCGGCCACGACGTCACCCGCCCGGCGTTGGCGGCTGCCGGCCGAACAGGCGAACCGCCCGCCGGAACCAGCCACCCTCGGCCCGCGCCGAGGCCGGCGGCGGGCGGAACCGCCGGATGATCCCGCTCAGGTCCGGCTCCGACACGGCGGAGGCCGCGTCCGCCACGGTGAACCAGTGCGTCTGCCGCTCGTGCTTCTCCGGCCAGTCGGCCGCCTGCGCTGCCACCGCCAGCGGAAACACCTCCACCTCGATCGCGCGCGTCTCGCCGGTCTTCAGCCGCTTGCGATAGTGGAAACGGCCTATCGCGGTGGCGAAGCTGTGGCCGCTGAGCCCCGCTTCCTCATACGCCTCGTGCGCGGCGGCGACGTGCGCCTTCATGCCGCGCATCGGGTTGCCCTTGGGGATGATCCAGCGCCCGCTGCCGCGCGAGGTGATCAGCATGATCCGCGCGGACCCGTCCTCCTCGATGCGAAAGGGCAATGCTGCGATCTGCCTGATAGCCGGGCCTCCGTCGAAACGTGATCCTCACACGATCAAGCGTGGAAAAACAATCGATTCGCTTCAACCGGCCGATCGATGGCGCCCCGTCCACACCGCATCGAGCGCGGCCTGTGCGCCCTCCTCCTTCACCGTCCGCACGATCGACATGCCGCGCAGCGTCACCGCGCTGCCGCGCAGGAAGCGGCCCTCTAGCGTGTAGCCGAGATCGTGGATGGCGCGGCTGGTGTGGCGGGCGCCGCCGGCCAGATAGTGCGTGACAACGATGATCGGCAGGCGCTGGTCGCCGGGATCCTCGTCCTTCTGCCCCGCCCCCTTGCGCGCGCGCTTCAGCGGCTCGGCGAACCAGTCGGCCTCGATGCGCGGATCGCCGGTCGTCTCCACCGGCGGCAGCTTCAGGGCGGAGGGGAAGAGGATCGTCTGCGCCTGGATCGCCTGCTCCGGATTGAGCGGCGCGAGGGTCAGGCGATCGCCATCGCGCGACGGTGTCGCCCGCAGCACCAGCACGGCCGCCTCGGCATCCGCGCGATCGGCGGTGGCGACCGCCTTCTCCTCGGTCCGCACCCGTTCCTGATGCGAGTCCCACAACGTCAGGGCGGAGATACCGACGGCCGCGACCGCCAGTATCTCCCCCAACGTCACCCAGCGCCGGCGTTTGGCCGCGCGCGCCTCCGGGCCGTCCTCCGTAGCGATCGCCGCGCGTCCCTATTCCGCCGCGATCGCCATCGCCGACTCGTCGGCCTTCGCACGCGGCACAAAGGGGCAGGTCTCCTCCTTCTCGGCCATGTCGAACACGAACAGCATCTTCGCCAACCCGCCGAGATAGCTCATCACCGTGCCCAGCTCGAGGATCTGCGCATCGTCGAAATGGGCGCGCAGGCGGGCGTAGAGGTCGGGTTCGAGGTGGCCGTGCACGTTGGTCATCAGGAACTGGTCGGCCAGTTCCAGCACCGCCTGCTCGGCCGCGCTGAAGATGGATCGGTCGCCCTCGATCGCGTGCAACTCCGCCTCGCTGTAGCCGGCTTCGCTGGCGCCCTGCGTGTTGCCCAGGTTGCAGCTGCGGCAGCCATGGCCCAGGCTCATCCGCAGCCGGGCGAGATGCTTTAGCTTCTCGTCGACGCGGCCGCCGTAGAAGATCTTGCCGTAGAAGTCGGTCATCGTGAAATCGAGCAGTTCGGGTGCGTGGGCGCCCTTCTCGATGAAGGCCGCCTGGCCGGTCAGCCGGTACACGAAGTCCCAGGACTCCTGCAGTGCCGGCGTCAGCTCCTCCCGCGGCACGCTGCGGATCGTCTCGCTCATGGCCTCTCCTCTCCTCCCGCTGGTCCGCGCCTGCCTATTTCAGATGCGGCGAGATCAGCTTGTTCATCTCGAACATGGTCACCTGCTTCTTGCCGAACACCTTCTCCAGTTTGTCGTCCGCCAGGATCTCGCGCTTGTCCTTCGGGTTCTGGAGATCGTTCTTCTTGATGTGCTCCCACAGCTTGCTCACCACGTCGCTGCGCGACAGCGGCTTGTCGCCGACGATCGCCGCGAGATCGGGCGAGGGCTGGAGCGGTTTGTGCAGGCCGTCCACCTTCTCGCCCGTCTTGGGCTCGGCAGTCTTGGACGCACTGGTCTTGGGCTTGGCCGCCGCCTTCGCCTTGGGGGCCGCTTTGGGCTTGGCATCCGCTTTGGTAGGCATGGAACCTCCGCATCTTGTTCTAGACCGGCATGTAACCACCGCCCGGCCCTATATGTCCATCGCAATCGCCAGCGGGCGCCGGGATGGAGCAGAAAGCGCGGCGATTGCCCGCGCCGGCGGCACGGTTCGTCGCTGCTGAAACATGGATGCAAACACGGATAACGTATCGTTAAAACCTTTCCATGCAGTCATGCGGCATGCGATTCGAGGCGGGCAGATCGGGGTTGAGAGGGGCGTGCGCCGCCCTGGCCATCGTCGTCGCCGCGCTGCCGGCGGCGCTGCCGGCCGAGACGCTGGGGCTGACGGTGGGCGAGTGCGTGCCGTTCGCCCGGGCGATGTCCGGCATCCAGATCTACGGCGATGCGTGGACGTGGTGGCAGCAGGCGGACGGCCGCTACGCCCGCGGCCGCTCGCCCAAAGTGGGCGCGGTGCTCGTCTTCCGGCCGGGCGGGGCGATGCGGCTCGGCCATGTCGCGGTCGTCAGCCGCGTCATCAGCCCGCGCATCCTGATGGTGACGCACGCCAACTGGTCCCGCATCGGCGGCACGCGCGGGCAGGTGGAGCGCGACGTGACGATGGTCGACGTCTCGCCCGCGCATGACTGGAGCGCGGTGCGCGTGTGGTACGATACCAACGAGGCGCTCGGCGGCAGCACCTACCCCACCTACGGCTTCATCTACGGCACGCCCGATCGCGCGGCACCGCCCGGCACCCGCACCGCCGCCCCCGCCCCCACGCTCAGCGGCCCCTCGCCCGATATCGTCGGCGCCGTGCTCGACTCGGTGGGCTGACGCGCCGCCGCGCCCATCGACGCGCGCCTGCTATCCCTCTACGCTCCCCCGCTTTATCGGGAGAGACTTGCTTCATGGCCTCCATCGCCCAGGCCGCCGACCGCGACGACCATGCCTTTCTCGGCCACCCGCGCGGCCTGGCCTACCTCGCCTTCGCCGAGGCTTGGGAGCGCTTCTCCTTCTACGGCATGCAGACGCTGCTGGTGCTCTACATGGTCGGCCAGCTGCTGCTGCCCGGCCATGTCGAGCATGTCGCCGGCTTCGCGGCCTTCCGCCGCACGCTCGAGGGCGCCTACGGATCGCTCTCGGTGCAGGCGCTCGCCTCGGCGATCTTCGGCCTCTATGCCGGCCTCGTCTACCTCACGCCGATCGCCGGCGGGCTGCTCGCCGATCGCGTGCTCGGCCGCACGAAGACGGTGACGCTGGGCGCGCTGCTGATGGCGGCGGGGCACTTCCTGATGGCGTTCGACGTCTCGTTCCTGTTCGCCCTGCTCTGCCTGGTCATCGGCTGCGGCTGCTTCAAGGGGAATATCGCGGCGCAGGTGGGCACGCTCTACCAGCCGGGCGACCTGCGCCGCGCGGACGCCTTCCAGATCTACTATCTCGGCATCAATGCCGGCGTGATCGCGGCACCTCTCGTCTGCGGCACCCTGGGCGAGCTCTACGGCTGGCACTACGGCTTCGGCGCGGCCGGCATCGGCATGGTGCTGGGCCTGGCGATCTATCTCGCCGGCCGCCGCCACCTGGTGCCGGATGCGCCGCGCGCCGCCGCCGCCGCGCCGCGCCCCACGCTGCTGCCGGGCGAGGGCCGCACGATCGCGCTGCTCGTCGCGCTGCTGCCGGTGCTGGCGCTGGCGATCATCGGCAACATGGAGATCTTCAACGCCTATCTCGTCTGGGCGCAGGCGCATGTCGATTTCACCCTGTTCGGCCGCACGATGCCGACGACGTGGCTGGTGACGCTCGACACGATCGCGTCCGTCAGCTTCCTGGTCGGCGCGGTGGCGTTCTGGCGGCTGTGGGCGCGGCGCTTTCCCGAGCCGGACGAGATCACCAAGATCGCGATCGGCGCGCTGATCGCGCTGCTCGCCCCGCTCGTCCTCGCCGCGTGCGCCTGGCATGAGGCGAGGACCGGGCAGAAGACGCCGGTCGCCTGGCTGATCCTGTTCCACGTCGTCAACAGCATCGGCATCGCCAACGTCTTCCCGGTATCCCTCGCGCTCTACTCCCGCGCCGCGCCGGCCCGGCTGGGATCGACGATGCTCGGCATCTTCTACCTCCACTTCTTCGCCGCCAACGTGCTGGTCGGCTGGCTCGGCGGCCGGCTGGAGACGATGCCCGCCACCTGGTTCTGGGCGATGCATGCGGCGCTGATCGGCCTCGCCGCGCTGCTGCTGTTCGCCGCCCGCGCGCTGTTCGGCCACCTGCTCGCGCCGGCGAAGGCGGTGGCATGACGGGCGATCCCGCCGCGCCGCCGCTGCCGCCCGCCACCTTCTTCGGCCAGCCCCGCGGCCTTGCCTATCTGGCCTTCACCGAGGCGTGGGAGCGTTTCTCTTATTATGGCATGACGGCGCTGCTGACGCTCTACATGATCGGCCAGCTGCTGCTGCCCGGCCATGTCGAGCATATCGCCGGCTTCGCCGCCTTTCGCGGCGCGGTGGAGCGGCTGACCGGCCCGCTCTCCAACCAGGCGCTCGCCTCGCAGGTGTTCGGCCTCTACTCGGGCTTCGTCTACTTCACGCCGGTGCTCGGCGGGTGGCTGGCGGATCGCTTCATCGGCCGCCGCGCCGCGATCGTGTCGGGTGCCCTGCTGATGAGCGGCGGCCATGTCGCCATGGCGTTCGACCGGAGCTTCCTGCTCGCCCTGCTCCTGCTGATCGTCGGCTGCGGGCTGCTAAAAGGCAATATCTCGGCGCAGGTGGGCGAACTCTACCGCCGCGACGACGAGGCCGGGCGCACGCGCGGCTTCGCCATCTTCAGCATGGCGGTCAATTTCGGCGCGGTGGCCGGCCCGGTCGCCTGCGGCTTCCTCGCCGATCGCTATGGCTGGCACGTCGGCTTCGGCGCGGCGGCGGTGCTGATGCTGTGCGGCCTGCTCACCTATCTCGCCGGCATCCGCCACCTGCCCGGCGATCGCCAGCCCAGCCGCGCGGCCGCGCCCGCCGCACCGCTGACGCGTGCGGAATGGCGGCGGGTCGCGGCCCTAACTGCCGTGATGGGCATCACGATCTTCCAGTCGATCGCTTACTATCAGATATCGAACGTCGGCCTCGTCTGGATCGAGGGCAATGTCGATCTCGCCTTGGCCGGCTTCCGCGTGCCGGTGCCGTGGTTCAGCGCCGTCGATCCGTTTTTCAGCATCGTCGGCGTGCCGGCGCTGTTCGCCCTGTGGCGCCGGCAGGCGGCGCACCGCGGGGAGCCGGGCGATCTCGCGAAGATCGGCATCGGTGCCGCCATCGCCGCCGCCAGCAATCTGGTGCTCGCCGTCGCGGCGCTGGTCGGCGGGCGCGTCGGCCTGATCTGGCCGCTCGCTTACTGCGCTGGCCTTGGCATCGCCTTCCTCTATTACTGGCCCACGCTGCTCGCCCTAGTCGCCGGCGCCGCCCCTAAGCGGCTCGTTTCCACCCTGATGGGCTGCGCCTTCCTCTCGCTCTTCGTCGGCAACACCGTCATCGGCTGGATCGGCGGCTATTATGAGCGGATGGGCCACGCCGCCTTCTGGGCCATGCACGCCGCGATCGCGGCGACGGGCGCCGTGCTGATCCTGCTGTTCGGCCGCCGCCTGGGCCATGTCCTTTCGAGCCGCTGACTGGACAGGGCGGCGCACCGAACATATATCGAACGGATGGCGCAGCTCGATACACGCGAAAAGCTGGCGATCCTGGCCGATGCCGCCAAATATGATGCGTCCTGCGCGTCGTCCGGCACCGCCAAGCGCAGCAGCGCGGGCGAGACCAGCGGCATCGGATCGACCGAGGGCATGGGCATCTGCCACGCCTACGCACCCGATGGCCGCTGCATCTCGCTGCTGAAGATCCTGCTGACGAACAGCTGCATCTTCGACTGCCACTATTGCATCAACCGCAAGAGCTCCAACGTGCGCCGCGCGCGCTTCACTGCCGAGGAGGTGGTGAACCTCACCCTCGCATTCTACCGGCGCAACTATATCGAGGGGCTGTTCCTCTCCTCCGGCATCATCCGCTCGTCCAACTACACGATGGAGCAGATCGTCGAGGTGGCGCGATCGTTGCGCGAGGATCACGGCTTTCGCGGCTACATTCACCTCAAGACGATTCCCGACGCCGATCCGGAGCTGATCCACCAGGCCGGGCTGCACGCCGATCGTATATCGATCAACGTGGAGCTACCGACCGAGCAGGGGTTGAAGCGCCTCGCGCCCGAGAAGTCCGTTGAAGGCATCGCCGGTGCGATGGGCGACATCAAGGCGGCGATCGAGGACAAGACGGATGCGAAGCGGCGGTTCAAGTCCGCCCCCCGCTTCGCGCCCGCCGGCCAGTCCACCCAGATGATCGTCGGCGCGGACAGCGCGAACGACGGCGAGATCGTCACCCGCGCCAGCGGCCTCTACGATCGCTTCAAGCTGCGCCGGGTCTATTATTCGGCGTTCAGCCCCATTCCGGATGCGAGCGCGATCCTGCCGCTCCAGCGCCCGCCGCTGATGCGCGAGCATCGCCTCTACCAGTCGGACTGGCTGATGCGCTTCTACGGCTTCGCGCCGAAGGAGGTCGTCGCCGCCACCGGAGCGGACGGCATGCTGCCGCTCGACATCGACCCGAAAATGGCCTGGGCGCTCAAGTTTCGCGAGAATTTCCCCGTCGACGTCAATCGCGCGTCGAAGGAGATGCTGCTGCGCGTGCCGGGCCTCGGCATCAAGGCGGTGAACGCGATCCTGCTCTCGCGGCGCTGGCGCACGCTGCGACTCGACGATATCGCCCGCCTCACCGTCTCCGTCGCCAGGCTGCGCCCCTTCATCACCGCGGCGGACTGGACACCCGGCGGGCTGATCGACCGGGTGGACCTGAAGGCGCGCATCGCCCCGCCGGCCAAGCAGATGGAGCTGTTCGCCGCGTAGGCGGGGTCGGATCGGCGCAACCGAACGCCCGGTCGCGCGTCGTCGGCCCATGCGCACCGTCCACCTCGCCGCCCCAGACGATTTCGACGGCTGGCGCGATGCCGCCCGCGCCCTCGCCCTCGCGCGCGTGCCGCCGGAGGAGATCGTCTGGCACGCGGGCGACGGCGCGCCGGACCTGTTCGCCGACGAGGCGGTGCTCGACACCGCGGTGGAGGGCGCCTTCTCCGTGCCGCGCGCCTTCGTCGCCCTCGCGCGCGATGCCGTGTGCCATGCCGATGCGGAGCGGTTCGCTCTGCTCTACGCGATGCTGCTGCGGCTGCGCGATCAGCCGCGCCTGATCGAGGATCATGCCGATCCACTGCTCCGCCGCATCGAGGAGCTGGCGAAGGCGGTGCGCCGCGACGTGCACAAGATGCGCGCCTTCCTCCGCTTCCGCGAGCTGGAAGAGGGCGACCAGCCGCGCTTCGTCGCCTGGTTCGAGCCCGAGCATCATATCGTCCGCATCAACGCCGCCTTCTTCGTCCGCCGCTTCGCCACGATGCGCTGGTCGATCCTGACGCCCGAACTGTCGCTGCACTGGGACGGCGCGACGCTGAGCGAGGCGCCGGGCGCCAGCAAGGCCGATGCGCCGGCCGGCGACCCGCTGGAGGAGACGTGGAAGACCTACTACGCCTCCATCTTCAACCCGGCACGCGTGAAGATCGGCGCGATGCTGAAGGAGATGCCGAAGAAATACTGGAAAAACATGCCGGAAACGGCGTTGGTCCCGCAACTGATAGCAGGCGCGCAGGCGCGGGAGAGCGGCATGATCGCGAAGTCGGACCTCAAGGTGGCGGATGCCGTGGCGGCTGAACCGCCCGCCGATGTGGGTGGCAACAGCCGCCTCGCATGGGAGGCGCTGCGCGAGGAGGCGGCCGCCTGCACCCGCTGCCACCTCTACAAGCACGCCACGCAGACGGTGTTCGGCGAAGGGCCGATCGATGCCACACTGATGTTCGTCGGCGAGCAGCCGGGCGATCAGGAGGATCTCGCCGGCAAGCCGTTCGTCGGTCCCGCCGGGCAGATGTTCGATCGCGCGCTGGCCCAGGCCGGGGTCGATCGCGGCACCGTCTACGTCACCAACGCGGTCAAGCATTTCAAGTTCGAGCAGCGGGGCAAGCGCCGCATCCACGCCAAGCCGCAGGGGCCGGAGATCGAGGCGTGCCGCTGGTGGATCGAGCAGGAACGCGTGCTGATCCGACCGCCGCTCACGGTGGCGCTGGGCGCCACGGCCGCCCGCTCGCTGCTGGGCAAGGTGGTGACGATCAGCGGCGCGCGGGGCCGCCCGCACGTGCTGCAGGATGGCGGCGAGGCGTGGGTGACGGTCCACCCCAGCTACCTGCTGCGCATCCCCGAACGCGAGAAGGCGGAGGAGGAATATGCCCGCTTCGTGGCCGACCTGAGAGCCGCCGGCGCCCGCGCGAAGGAACTCGCCTGATCCCTCCGGCGCGCGACGGTGCCGGCCATCGCGAAGGAAGCGGGTCTAGGGCCGAACGACATTTAGCGAATGAGCCGATTGACTCGGCGCTTGTGCGGACCGCTCATCCAGAGGAGCCATTGAGCGTGTCGAAATGGCGTCTCGAAGGACATGGACGGTCCTTCGAGACGGGGCTTCGCCTCCGCTCAACCCCTCCTCGGGATGAGCGGACAGGCAAAAAGCTGGATGTCGGTCCGGTCTAGGCCGCCGCCTTCATCCGCGTCGTCATGCCGAGGATCGCGCGGTGGGCGGAGAGGATCGCGCCCTCCTGCCAGCCCACCAGCCGCGAGAGATAGTCGCCGGCGAACCAGACGTTGCCGTCCGGCTCGTTCAGCAGGGTATAGTAAGGCAGCGGCCCGTCGCCGTCGTTCACCGCGATCGCGCCCTCGAAATAGGGGATCTGCCGCCAGCTCATGAACAGCGGATGTTCCAGCATCCCGCCGCGGCCGGGATGCAGCAGCTCCACCGACCGCCGCGATTCGGCGATCTTGGCCGCCATGCCCAGCTTGCCGAACGCGTTAAGCTGGCCGTCATCGTCCGCCTCGCTGTTGAAGCCGGCGACGACCACGCCCTTGCCGCTGAACAATCCGTAGCTCGGATACCAGACGAGATCGACCGGCTGCTTCAGGAAGCTGATGCCACCATAGATGTTCGCTTCTGATTCCCAGAAACGCGGCGCCTGCCAGCCGATCTTGTAGAGCGGCACCATCCGCAGCGCGGCGGCCGCATCCTTCGTCTTCTTCGCCAGGTTGCCGGGCATCTTCTTCAGCTGCGTGGCCGGCAGCGTGCAGATGCAGAAGTCGGCCTCGATCGCCTGCGCCCTGCCGCCCTGTTTGTAGGCCACGCGCACGCCGCGCGGCGTGTTGCTGATCTCGGTCACGGGCGCGTTCAGCCGCACGATGTCGCCCAGCGAGCGGGCGAAGGCGAACCAGATCTGGTCCATGCCGCCCACCGGCTGGAACATGGTCGCCTGCCAGTCGATATGCTCCTCGTAGAATTCGCCCTTGGAGAGATCGGCCAGCAGCAATTCGTGCAGGGCGAGCGGCGGGTTGTACTTGGACGTGACCGGCCCCGCCCCGCGATCGACGAGGAAGCCGCCGCGCTCGCCGCCCGCATATTTGCCGCTCCTGTCGAGATCGCCGAAGCCGGTCAGGAAGGCGCGCATCCGGTCCGCATCGTCGCGCGTCATCATCTGGTCCAGCGCGCGCTGGTCGATCGCCTTGGCCAGCAGTTCGGCGATGTAGCCGCGCGTATCGTGCACCACGCGGCGCTGGGTGACGGGCTTGCCGCCGTTCAGCGCGTCCGCCTGCATCATCGCCGATCGGGAGGTGTTGATCTCCACCTCCAGCGGCACGCCCAGCTGGCCGCAATAGCCCAGCAGGTTGCGGTGGATCGAGGGGATGCGCGCCGGCCCCATGTTGAACCACTGGCCCTCGTCGAAGCCGCAGGTCTGGCTCGTGCCGTCGAGGAACGTCACCTTCGTGCCGCTCTTGGCCGCCCAGGCGCGGCCGCCGACGCGGCCGTTCGCCTCCAGCACCGTCACGGCGAAGCCCGCCTTGCGCAGTTCGTAGGCGGCGGTGAGGCCGGCGGCGCCCGCGCCGATGATGACGACCGTCTTGCCGCTGCCCTGATCGGCCGGCAGCGGCGGCAGCGCCGATGCCTCGCCGGCGGCGAGCAGCCCCAGCGCCTGCATCGTCGCGAAGGTGGCGCCGTAACCGCCGCTGCGGGCGACGGCGGACAGGAAGCTGCGGCGTGAGACGGACATCGTGGTTCCCCCGAAAAAGCGCGTCGGACGTTCAGCCATCCACCGTGCCGGCCGGGCATGCCCCCGCGCCCCGATCCGCCACGATCTCCCGATGCCAGAGGCTATTCCTCGACCGCCGCCGGTCAAGCGCTATACGGCGCGCCTACGTCATTCGGGCACCCGGCGTCCGTTCGCCGGCCGAAGTGCGGATCAGGCGGCCGGGCGCCTGGCGGAGGAGGTGAGCCGGCGCAGGTCGGCGCGCAGCGACGGGCCGGCGAGATGCGCGTCCACCGCCTCGAACCCTTCCGCCTTCAGCTGACGGGCGAGATCCTGCAGATCGGTGATCTTGCCGGCGCGGGCCAGTTCGTAGGCGCGTTCCAGGATCGTCGGCTTCTTCGTCATGCCCGCCGTGTATCCGGTTCCGCCGCCGGAGCAAAGCGCCAACCTGCGGGGCCGTCACCGTCACCGATCTTTCGACTTTGTCGAACGGACGGCTCGATATTATCGCCCTGAACGGAAATGGTCGCGCATCCTATCTCCGTCGCATCAGACATCAACCCCGGTCCAAGGAGAAACGGGATGATCGAATTGCGCCCCTTCGCCACGCTCGGCGGCGAGAATCATGGCTGGCTGGATGCCAGGCATCATTTCAGCTTCGCCAACTACCACGATGCGGCCCGCACCAGCTGGGGCAATTTGCGCGTGTGGAACGACGACGCGATCGCGCCGAAGACCGGCTTTCCGCCGCACCCGCACCGCGACATGGAGATCGTCACCTACGTGCGCGAGGGCGCGATCACCCATCGCGACAGCCTGGGCAATGTCGGCCGCACGGAGGCGGGCGACGTGCAGGTGATGTCCGCCGGCACCGGCATCCGTCACTCCGAATATAATATGGAGGATGTGACGACGCGGCTGTTCCAGATCTGGATCCTGCCGACCCGCACCGGCGAGCAGCCCGGCTGGGGCGCCCGCCCCTTCCCCGCCGGCGATCGCGCCGGCCGCTTCGTGGTGCTCGCCTCGGGCTTCGCCGACGACGACGACGCGCTGCCGATCCGCACCGATGCGCGGGTGGTCGCCGCGACGCTGAAGGCGGGCGAGACGGTCGACTATCCGCTGGGCGCGACCCGCCGCGCCTATCTGGTGCCGGCCAAGGGCGCGGTGGAGATAGACGGCGTGCGCGTGAACGCCCGCGACGGTGCCGCGATCAGCGACCTGGAGACGCTGCGCGTCACCGCGATCGAGGATAGCGAGATCGTGCTGGTCGACGCCGCCTGACCCTGCCGCAGCAAGCGAGGCCGCCGGATCCCGCGAGGGTTCCGGCGGCCTTTGCGCGTCCGTGCGCCGCGACGGGGGCGCGGCATCCTTGGCGGACGCGGAGCGGGTGCCGCCGGACCTGCCGGCGGCACCCCGTCTCCGCCGTCAGGACGGGAAGTTGCCGGCGAAGGCGATCTGCTCGATCGGCTTGCGCAGGCTCGGCACCTCGCGCTCGCGCAGGCCCTCGGGCAGCGACGACGGATCGCCGCGCGTGCCGATCGCCACCGCCGCCTCGATGCGGTAGCGGTCCGGCACGCCCAGTTCGGTGCGGACAGCGTCGAAATCCACGCCGACCATGCCGTGCGAATGGTAGCCGAGCATCGTCGCCTGCAACGCCAGCTGCGCCCACGCCGCGCCGGCATCGAAGCTGTGGCTGTGCGAGGGCGCCGCCTTGGCCGGATCGTCGCCGAACATCAGCGTGTCGGAGACGATGTAGATCAGCATCGCGCTGTCCTTCGCCCAGCTCCGGTTGAACGGCACCAGCCCGCCCAGGAAGCGCTCCCAGTTCGCATCGTCGCGCCGCGCGTAGAGCAAAGTCCACGGCTGGTAGTTGTAGGCCGAGGGCGCCCAGCGCGCGGCATCCAGGATCGTGCGCAGATCGGCTTCCGGCATGGCCGATCCGTCGAACGCGCGCGGGCTCCACCGCGAGAGGAACAGGGGGTCGAGGGCGGTGTCGGTCGAACGGTCGGACATCACAGGTCTCCTTGGCTGCGGCCGGGTGCGCGCACCCGAACGCGGACCCATCTAGGAAGTCGGTGACACCCCAAACACCGGAATAAGATCGCACGCACTATTCGAGATTGTCGAACGTTCCGACCGAACGCGGGCTCGGCCTAATGCTAGGCCGCGCGGCCGGCGCTTTGCCCTATCCTCCTGCGGGCGCGGGCACAGGCCCGCCGATGGAGAGGGTGAAGCGACCGATGCTGAAGCATGTCTTGTCACCGATCGCCATCGGCCCCGTCACCGTGCCCAACCGCGTGGCGCGGACCGGCCACGGCACCGGCCTGGGCGGCGGCACGATGAGCGCCACCCTCATCGACTATCATGCCGCGCGGGCGCGCGGCGGCGTCGGCCTGACGATCCTGGAGCTGCTGGCGGTCGGCAGCTCGGCCTACCCGTTCCTGCGGGCGGACGGCATGGACCTGATCGCAGGCTATCGCGCGCTGATGGCGGCGGTGCGGCCGCACGGCATGCGCGTGTTCCAGCAGATCGGCCATCTCGGCAACGAGATCCCGGAGGCGGACGGCAGCCCGCCCTGGTCCTCGTCGGACAGTATCGGCGCGCTCGTCGGCATCCCGGCGGAGGCGATGTCGATCGCGCAGATAGACGGGCTGGTCGCGGCCTATCGCGCGGCGGCGCAGGGCTGCATCGACGGAGGACTGGACGGCGTCGAGCTGCACATGGCGCACGGCTACCTCGTCCAGCAGTTCATGTCGCCGCTGCACAATCGCCGCACCGACGAATATGGCGGCAGCTTCGACAATCGCATGCGCCTGCCGCTGCGCCTGCTGGAGGCGGTGCGGGCGATGCTGCCGGCGCACATGGCGCTTGGCGTGCGGCTGAGTTCGGAAGGGCTGCCAGGCGGCATGACGCCCGACGACGTGGCCACCGTGGCGGCGCTGTTCCAGGCGCGCGGGCTGATCGATTTCCTCAACCTCACGCTCGGCACCGATTACAACCCGCACAAGGTGATCGGCGCGATGCACGAGCCTGCCGGCTACGAGATCGAGGCCGGCCAGCCGCCGCGCCGCGCCGTCTCCGTGCCCGTCCTCGTCACCGGCCGCTTCCGCACGCTGGAGGAGGCGGAGCAGGTGATCGCCCACGGCGAGGCGGACCTCGTCGCCATGACGCGCGCGCACATCGCCGATCCCGATATCGTGCGCAAGACGATGGAGGGCCAGGCGGACGACGTGCGCCCCTGCATCGGCTGCAACCATGGCTGCATCGGCGGGCTGCTCACCGTCGGGCGGATCGGCTGCACCGTGAACGTGGCGGTGGGCGCCGAGGCGACGCTGGACGAGGCGCTGATCGCGCCCGCGGCGGAGAGCCGGCGCGTCCTCGTCGTCGGCGGCGGCCCTGCGGGGCTGGAGGCGGCGCGCGTCGCGGCGCTGCGCGGGCACGAGGTGATCCTGGCGGAGGCGGCGGCCCATCTCGGCGGCGCGGTCGCCATCGCCCGCCGGGCGCCACGCCGCGCCGGCATCGGCGACATCGTCGACTGGCTGGAGCGGGAGATCTTCCGTCTCGGCGTCGACGTGCGGCTGAGCACCTATGTGCAGGCCGACGACGTGGCGGAGATCGCGCCAGACGTGCTGATCGTCGCCACCGGATCGCTGCCGCGGATGGACGGCACGCAATATCTGTCGCCCGGCCGGATCGCGGCGGGCATGGAGCGGCGCCACGTCGTCTCCAGCCACGATCTGCTGCTGGAGCACAGCAACCGCGACTGGGGCGCCCGCGCCGTCGTCTACGACGATGTCGGCCACTATGAGGGCGTCGCCGCCGCCGAGTTCCTGATCGAGCGCGGCACCGCCGTCACCTTCGTCACCGGCCGCTCCAGCTTCGCCCCGGCGCTGGAGCCGAGCCTCTCCGCCGATCCCGCGCTGGAACGGCTGGCGAAGGGCGATTTCGAGCTCATCACCTACGGCCGCCTCACCGCCGTGGACGAGGCCGCCGTCACGGTCGAGCGCCGCTATGGCGGGCCATCGCGCGCGGTGGAGGCGGATACGGTGGTGTTCGTCTCGCACAACGCGCCCAACCGCGAGCTGCTGGACACGGTGGACGATCCGGCCGTGCGCGTCATCCCGGTCGGCGACGTGCGCAGCCCCCGCTTTCTGCAGACCGCGATCCGCGAAGGGCATCTCGCCGCGCGCGGCATCGCGTAGCGAAACCGCCGGCGCGGCTCAGGGCGCGTCGGGCGCGCTCACCCGCCCAGGCAGAACAGCACCGCCTCGATCGCCCGCTTCGTCTCGCCGATATTGGCGACGGCGATCGTGTAGATGCCCACCTCGCGCACGGGATAGTCGTTGCCGCCGGGATAGACGGCGTCGCCCATGAAGATGATCTGCTCGGGCGGAATGCCCACGATGCCGGCGAGCTTCTGCATGCCGGTGCCCTTGTCCACGCCGGCACGGGTAATGTCGATCGAGGTGGATCCGCCCACGCGCACGGCGAAGCCCGGCAGGCGCGGCGTCAGGATCTTCTGCAGCAGCTTGCGCTTGGCGAAATCCGGATCCCACGCATGCTTGGCGTCCAGCGGCGCCTCCTGCCCTAGGCCGGAGAAGGTGATCTGGCTGCCGCGATCCTCGATCTTCTCGCCCCAGCTCTTGTCGCCGGCGAAGCCCGCTTCCTGCACCGCGTCGGTCAGCGCCTGCTCGATCTCCTGGCGCTCGTCGTCGCTGAAGATGTCGGCGTAGATGCGCTTCCAGCTGCCGTCATACTGGTACAGCTTCGTGCCAGATGTCGGCAGCAGGTAGAATTTGTCGAAGTGGGAGGCGGCCGGCAGGTTGCCGACCAGCTGCTGCTCGAACTGCGGCCAGTCGCCGCCGGACATGATCGCCACCGTGGCCACGGCGGAGAGGCGGGCGAGCAGCTTCGCCATCTCGTCGTCCACCGCCTGCTTGCTCTCGGCAAGCGTGCCGTCCAGGTCGAACGCGATCAGGGTCTTGGCCAAGGTCTATCCTTTCGTGGGAGAAGTGGAGGTGTGGGCGCAGGCCCGCATCTCGGCGATCTTGCCGGCATAATCCAGTGCGCCGAAGATGGCGGTGCCGGCCACGATCACGTCCGCGCCGGCCTCGGTCGATCGGCGGATCGTGTCGGCGTCCTGCCCGCCGTCCACCTCGATGTGGAAGTCCAGCCCGCGCTCGCGGGCCAGCGTGCGCAGCGCCGCGATCTTGGGCAGCATCTCCGGCAGGAACGCCTGGCCGCCGAAGCCGGGGTTCACCGTCATCACCAGCACGATATCGACGAGGTGGAGCACATGCTCGATCCACATGATCGGCGTCGCCGGATCGATCACCACGCCGGGCCGGCAGCCAAGCTCGCGCACCTGGCTGAGCACGCGGTGCAGATGCACGGTGGATCCGGGCTCGGCCTGCACCAGCAGGTGATCGGCGCCGGCATCGCGATAGCGTTGCAGCGAGCGCTCCGGCTCCACGATCATCAGGTGCAGGTTCAGCGGCTTGCGCGTGCTGCGGCGGATCGCCTTCACCACGCTCGGCCCGAACGAGATGTCGGGCACGAAGCGGCCGTCCATGATGTCGACGTGGATCCAGTCCGATCCCGCGCGATCGACGGCCGCCACCTCCTCGCCCAGCCGGGTGAAATCGGCCGCCAGCACCGATGCGGAGATCTTCAGCGGCCGGCTCACACCGCCGCCTGCGTCAGCCGGTCCAGCGCCACCGCCACGCCGTCGCGGTCGTTGCTCTCGCTCACCTCGTCGGCGGCGGCGCGCACATCGTCGGGTGCCTGCCCCATCGCGATCGACCGGCCGGCGCGGGCGAACATCGGCAGGTCGTTCGCCTGATCGCCGAGCACCAGCACATCGGCCAGATCGACGCCGAACGCGCGCGCCAGGAAGGCGATACCGTCTCCCTTGTTCGCCACCGGCGCCGTCACGTCCAGATAATAAGGCTGGGAACGGGCGATGGTGGCGCGCGGGCCGACGATCGCCCTGGCATCCTTCTCCAGCCGCAGCAGCAGGCCGTGATCGTCGCTGATGCCGACGATCTTGTCGAGGCGATCGAGCCGGCCGGAGAAATCGGTCGTCACGATCGGATCGACATTCGCCGCCTTCACCTCGTTGCCGGTGTGCGGATTGCGATCGTCGCTCGCCAGCCAGTCGCCGTCGGCGAATGCCCAGCGGGTGATCCCCGCCTCCACCAGCAGCGCCAGTACCCGTTCGGAAACGTCGCGGTCCAGGCAATGCCGCTCGATTACGGTGCCGTCCGCCTTGAACAGCACGCCGCCGTTGAACGCGCCGAACGGGCCGGCCAGCTGCAGCCGCTCTGCCAGCCAGTACATGCCGGATGGCGGGCGCGCGCTGATGAGGGTCATCGGCACGCCGGCGGCGGTCAGCCGCTCCACCGCCTCCACGGTCGCCTCGGCGAGGCTCTTGTCGCTTCGCACGAGGGTGCCGTCCACGTCCGAGATGACGAGGCGCGGGCGCGATCCGCCGCTCATCCGAGCGCGTGCCAGTGGCGGCCCTCGCGCGCCAGCATCGTCGCCGCCCCGGCCGGGCCGGCGCTGCCGGCGGCATAGGGCTCCGGCTCCCCGCCCTCGCCCCACGCATCCAGGATCGGCTGCACCGCCGCCCACCCGGCCTCGATCATGTCGGCGCGCTGGAACAGGGTCTGGTCGCCGATCAGCGCGTCGTACAGCAGGGTCTCGTAGCCGGTGCGGTGGCCCAGCGGGAAATGGTCGGCATAGCGGAAGTCCAGGCTCGCCTCGCCCGTATCCACCACCGGCCCGGGCTTCTTTACGATGAAGTCCAGGCTGATGCCCTCGTGCGGCTGCACCTGCAGCACCAGCTCGTTCGGCGGCAGGCGGGTGACGTCGGTGTCGCGGAACAGGGCGAACGGCACCGGCTTGAACACCACCACGATCTCCGTATCGCGCGCCGATAGCGCCTTGCCGGTGCGGAGGTAGAAGGGCACGCCGGCCCAGCGCCACGTCTCCACCTCCACCCTGATCGCCGCGTAGGTCTCCGTGCGGCTGTCGGCGGCGATCAGATCCTCGGCATGGTAGTCGGGCACGTCGGCGTCGCCCGCCCGGCCGGCGCGATACTGGCCGCGCACGGCATCGCGCGCCACCTCGCCCGCCTTCGGCCCGCGCACCGCCGCCAGCAGCTTGGCCTTCTCGTTGCGGATCGCCTCGGCGTCGAATGAATTGGGCGGCTCCATCCCCACCATCGCCAGCAGCTGGAACAGATGGTTGGGGATCATGTCGCGCAGCGCGCCGGTCGCGTCGTAGAACTTGCCGCGCGTGCCCACGCTCACCGTCTCGGCGGCGGTGATCTGCACGTGATCGATGTAGCGGCTGTTCCACACCGCCTCCAGCAGCGCGTTGGCGAAGCGCGCGATCATGATGTTCTGCACCGTCTCCTTGCCCAGGAAATGATCGATGCGGTAGACTTGCCCCTCCCCGATCCGCGCCAGGATCTGCCGGTTGAGCGCCTGCGCGGAGGGGAGATTGTGGCCGAACGGCTTCTCGATCAGCACCCGGCGGAACCCGTCCGCCTCGTCGGTCAGCCCGGCATCCGCCAGCCTGTCCACGATCGTGCCGAAGAAGCCGGGCGCCGTCGCCAGGTAGAAGGCGGCATTGCCCGTCACCCGCGCCTTCAGCGCGGCATAGGGCGCATCCTCGTCGAAGCTGCCGCGCAGGTAGCTGATCCGCTCGCGCAGGCTGGCCCATGCCTCGCCCGCATCATCCTCCTTGCCGACGAAGTCGTCCAAGCCGTCGCGCAAGCCGGCATCGTCGACATCATGGTGGCTCACGCCGATGATGCGGAAGTCGTCGCCGAGCAGCCCGTCCCGCACCAGGTTCAGCAGCGAGGGCACCAGCAGCCGCTTGGCGAGATCGCCCATCGCGCCGAAGATCACCAGGGTGGCGGCGGGCGCCGGCGCGGCTCCCGTCACTGCGGCATCTCGACATGGCCGCCGAAGCCGAAGCGCATGGCGGAGAGGAGCTTGTCGCCGAACGTGCTGTCCACCCGCGATCGGTAGCGCGCGAACAGGGCGGTGGAGAGCACGTTCACCGGCACCGCCTCCTCCATCGCCGCGTCGATCGTCCACTGCCCCTCGCCGGAATCGGCGACCCTGCCGCTATAATGTTCGAGCGTATGGTCCTTGGCGAGGCCGATCGCCGCCAGATCGAGCAGCCAGGACGAGATGACGCTGCCGCGCCGCCACACCTCGGCGATGTCCGGCAGGTTCAGCTCGAACCGCTGGTCCTCCGGCAGATGCTCGGATGCCTTGCCCTTCAGCACGTCGAAGCCCTCGGCATAGGCCTGCATCAGCCCGTACTCGATACCGTTGTGGACCATCTTGACGAAGTGGCCCGCGCCCGCCGGCCCGGCGTGGATGTAGCCGCGCTCGGCCCGGTCGTCCGGCCCGTCGCGGCCGACGGTGCGGGGGATCGTGCCGTAGCCCGGCGCCAGCGCGTCGAAGATCGGATCGAGCAGGCGCACGATCTCCGTCTCGCCGCCGATCATCATGCAGTAGCCGCGCTCCAGCCCCCACACGCCGCCGGAGGTGCCGACGTCGACATAGTGTAGATCCTTCATCGCGCACGATTGCGCCCGGCGGATATCGTCCTTGTAGAAGGTGTTGCCGCCGTCGATGATGATGTCGCCGGGCGAGGCGATCTTGGTCAGCGTCGCGATCGTGTCTTCCGTTGGCGGGCCAGCCGGCAGCATCACCCAGAAGATGCGCGGCGCCTCCAGCTTGGCAGCCACATCCTCCAGCGCGGCGGCGGCGACGGCGCCGTCCCCCGCCAGCCCGGCCACCGCCTTCTCGTCGCGATCGTAGGCGACGATCTCGTGCCCGGCCTTCATCAGCCGGCGCGCGATATTGGCTCCCATCCGGCCGAGGCCGATCATTGCGAGGCGCATCTGTGTCTCCGAACGTCAGGCGGAAAGGGCTGCGGCCAGCAGGGCTTCCAGCGCGGCCACGTCGCCGGTCTTCAGGTGAACGCGCAGCACCCGCTGGCCGCGCGTGGCGAGCACGTCCAGGTCGCCGCGCGCTTGGGCCAGCTGCACCGTGCCGAAGGTGGCGCGATGGCCGGGTATGGCCAGATCGGGATCGGCGTCGCGCGTGATCTCGATGAACACGCCGGTCGCCGGCCCGCCCTTATAGGCCTGCCCGGTCGAGTGCAGGAAGCGCGGGCCGAAGCCGGCGACCGTCGCCACCGCCTTGGCATCGCGTATAGCCACCCGCATCCGGGCGATGGCCGCCTCATGCTCACCGTCCCGCTCGATATAGGCGAGCAGGCCCAGATAGTCGCCGGGCCTTAGGCTCGCGAGATGGGTGGCCAGCACCGCCCTGGCGTCGGTCGCGGCGAACTCCGGATCGCCTGGCGCGTAGAGCGCGATCGTGCCGTCGTCGACCAGAGCGGTCTCCGGATCGAGCGCGCCCGACGCCTCATAGGCGTCCACCAGCTTGCGCGTGGCGACCTTGGCGTCCTCCACGTCGGGCTGGTCGAACGGATCGATGCCGATCACCGCGCCGGCCACCGCGGTGGCGATCTCCCAGCGGAAGAACTCCTGACCGATCAGCTCGCGCCGGGCGATCTCGATCGAGACGATCGGCTGGCCGGCATCGGCGAGCGCCTTCAGCTTCGCCGTCGTATCCGCATCCTCGTCACCGGCCAGGGTCAGGCAGGCGAACAGGCGGTCGGTGCCGTAGCTCTCGGCCGCGCCCAGCGGCTCCAGATCCACCGGCACGATGCCCTTGCCCTGCTTGCCGGTCGATTCCGCCAGCAGCTGCTCCAGCCAGGCGCCGAACGGCCGCAGCGCCGGCGAGGTGACGATCGTCAGCTTGTCGCGCCCGGCCACCGCCGCCTCGCCCAATATGGCGCCCAGATGCACGCCGGAGTTGGCGCCGGGCGGCACGTCCGGCCCGCAGGAGAAGACCATCGGCGCGCTCGCCGCGAAGAACGCCGGCACATCCACCCCGATCACCGCCGCCGGCACCATGCCGAAGGCGGACAGCACCGAATAGCGGCCGCCGATCGCCGGATCGCCGGCCACGACATGGGCGAAGCCGTCCGCCTTGGCCGTCTTCTCCAGGTTCGATCCCGGATCGGTCACGGCGATGAAGTGATCGCCCCGCTTGCCCGCCTTGTCGAAGAAGAAGGCGCGCAGCAGCTCCGGCTCCATCGTCGATCCGGACTTCGAGGAGACGATGAACAGGGTCTCCGCCGGGTCGATCGCCGCCAGCACGGTGCCGATCTGGCCCGGATCGGTCGTGTCCAGTACGTGCAGCTTCGGCTGCCCCGCGCGACTGCCCAGGATCAGCGACAGCACCTCCGGCCCCAGGCTCGATCCGCCCATGCCCAGCAGCACGGCATCCTTGAACGCCCGTGCCTCCTCGCCGATGCCGGCCAGCTCGCCGGAGTCCACCTGCTCGCCCTTCCCCGCCGCCAGCCAGCCGAGCCACTTCGCCTCGTCCCCGCCCGTCCAGAGCGTGGCGTCGGCCGCCCACAGCCGGCGCGACCAGGCCTCGGCGCGGGCCGTCTCCAGCCGTGCCTTCACCGCCTCCTCAAGCGAGGCCGGCAGGTCGGCCGAGAGGCGGTTCAGCCGATCGCCGAGAAACGTCTCGCGCTTGCCCGCCACCGCGCCCAGCAGGGTATCGGCGGCATCGGCGAACAGGGTCACGCCATTGTCGACCAGCTTTGCCGTCACGCCGGCCAGGTCCAGCCCCAGCCGGTCGGCCTCCGCCAGAATGTGCCGGGCGCCCTCGACATCCTCGGTCAGCGTCTCGTGCACGGTGCCGTGATCGCGGAAGGCGTCCATCGTCTTGGGCGGCATGGTGTTCACCGTGTCCGGCCCGATCAGCGTATCGATGTAGAGCGTGTCCGGATAGGCCGGATCTTTGGTGCCGGTGGAGGCCCACAGCAGCCGCTGCGGCATCGCGCCTTTGGCCGCCAGCGCGTGCCACCGGTCGCTCGCGATCAGCTGCTGATAGTGGACGTAGGCGAGCTTGGCGTTGGCGATCGCCACCTTGCCGCGCAGCGCCTTCAGCGCATCGGCCTGCGGATCGCCGGCCTTCACCCGCTCGTCGATCGCCTTGTCGATCTGCGCGTCGATGCGGCTGACGAAGAAGCTCGCCACGCTCGCTATCCGGTCGATCGGCGCCCCCTGCTTCACCCGCGCCTCCAGCCCGGCGAGATAGGCCTCCGCCACCGCCTCATAGGCCGATAGCGAGAAGAGCAGGGTGACGTTGATGTTCAGCCCGTCCCCGATCAGCCGGCGGATCGCGGGTACGCCCGCCTCGGTGCCGGGCACCTTCACCATCAGGTTCGGCCGGTCCACCGCCGCCCACAGGCGCTGCGCCTCGGCCACCGTCTCCTCGGTCCTCAGCGCCAGATAGGGCGAGACCTCCAGGCTCACATAGCCGTCTCTGCCGTCCAGCTTGTCATAGGCCGGGCGCAGATCGTCCGCCGCGGCCTTGATGTCGGCGATCGCCTCATGCTCGTAGGTGTCGACCACGCTGGCGTCGGCCTGCTTCAGGAAGGCGTCGAACCCCTGGTCATAGGTGTCGCCGGACCCCATTGCCTTCTCGAAGATGGACGGGTTGGAGGTGACGCCGGTCAGCCCATCCTCCGCCACCAGCGTCTTCAGGCCGCCTTCGCTCAGGAACTTGCGGTCGACGAAGTCGAGCCACACCGCCTGTCCGGCGTCGTGCAGCTGTTGCAGCTTGCTCGTCATTTGCTGGTCTTTCCAATCAGGTCGCGCGCGACCTTGCAGACATTGTCGCGGGTGAAGCCGAACTTCTCCTGCAGCTTGGCGATTGGCGCGGAGGCGCCGAAGGTGGACATGGTGATGGTCGCCCCGTCATGCCCGACATAGCGATCCCAGCCGAGCGACCCGGCCTGCTCCACCGCCAGCCGCGCCTTCACCGCCGGCGGGAAGACGGAGTCGCGATAGGCGGCGTCCTGCTTCTCGAACAGATACCAGCTCGGCATCGACACCACGCGCGAGGCGATGCCCTCGCCCGCCAGCTGCTCGTGCGCCGCGATCACCAGCGACACCTCGCTGCCGGTGGCGATCAGGATGATGGCGGGCTCGCCCTCCTGCGCGTCGGCCAGGATGTACGCGCCCTTCTCCAGCCCGGAGGCGGCGGCATATGTCTCGCGATCGATCGTCGGCAGCGCCTGACGCGAGAAGATCAGCGCTGTCGGCTCGCTCGTATGGCTCAGCGCCACCTTCCACGCCTCGGCCACCTCGTTCGCGTCGGCCGGGCGGATCGTATCCAGCCCGGGGATCGCACGCAGCGTGGCGAGATGCTCGATTGGCTGGTGGGTCGGCCCATCCTCGCCCACGCCGATGCTGTCATGGGTGAAGACGAAGATCGTCGGCACCTCCATGATCGCGGCGAGGCGGATCGGCGGGCGCATATAGTCGGCGAACACCAGAAAGGTGCCGGTGTAGCTGCGCAGGTAGCTCAGCGCCATGCCGTTGGCGATCGATCCCATCGCATGTTCGCGCACGCCGAAATGCATGTTGCGCCCGCCATAGCTGCCCGGCTCGAACGCGCCGGCGCCCTGGAAGGTCAGGTTCGTCTTGGTGGAGGGCGCCAGATCGGCCGCGCCGCCGATCAGCATCGGCACGTGCGGCGCGATGGCGTTCAGCACCTTGCCGCCGGAGTCGCGCGTGGCGAGGCCCTTGGCGTCGGCCGGAAAGGTCGGCACATCCTTGTCCCAGCCGTCGGGCAGCTTGCCCTGGCGCAGCAGGTCCAGCTCCGCCGCCTCGGTCGGGAAGGTCTCGCGATAGCGCGCGAAATCGGCCTCCCATGCCTCGCGCGCCGCCGCGCCACGGCCGGCGACGGCGCCGTTGAACGCCTGCGCCACGCCGTCCGGCACCAGGAACTGCGCGTCCGCCGGCCAGCCATAGGCCTCCTTGGTCTTGCGCACATTCTCCTCGCCCAGCGCCTCGCCATGCGCCTTCTCGCTGCCGGCGCGGGGCGATCCCCAGCCGATCACCGAGTGGACGACGATGAAGGTCGGGCGATCGTCGGTCGCCTTGAACGTGTCGAGCGCCGCCGCCACCTTCGCCGTGTCGTTGGCGTCGTCGACGTGGATCACGTTCCAGCCATACCCCTCGAACCTCTTGCCGACATCCTCGGTGAAGGCCAGCTCGGTCGATCCCTCGATCGAGATGTGGTTGCTGTCGTAGATCCAGCAGAGGTTCGACAGCGCCAGATGCCCGGCCACCGACGCCGCCTCGCCGGAGACGCCTTCCATCATGTCGCCGTCGCCGCAGAGCACATAGACGTCGTGATCGAACAGGGTGAAGCCGTCGCGGTTGAAGCGTGCCGCCAGCGCCCGCTCCGCCACCGCCATGCCCACGGAATTGCCGCAGCCCTGGCCAAGCGGCCCGGTCGTCGTCTCCACCCCGGTCGTCATGCGATATTCGGGATGGCCCGGCGTCTTCGATCCCAGCTGGCGGAACTGGCGGATGTCGTCGAGGCTCACCGCCTCCTTGCCCGTCTTCCGCCCGTCGGCGTCGATCTCCTCCACCCCGGCCAGATGCAGCAGCGCGTAGAGCAGCATCGAGGCGTGGCCGACCGACAGGACGAAACGGTCGCGGTTCGGCCAGTCGGGCGTCGCGGGATCGTAGCGCAGATAGTTTCGCCACAATGTGTAGCCCACCGGCGCCAGCGCCATCGGCGTGCCTGGGTGACCGGAATTGGCCTTCTCCACGGCGTCCATCGCCAGCGTGCGGATCGTGTCGATCGCCAGCCGGTCGGGCGATCCATCCTCGCGCACCGTATCCACCCCTGCGTCCACCTCTGCCTGCTCGCTCATCTCAACCCGCCTCATCTAGCGATATGTGCACCTGCCGGCATGCCAACTGCCGGTACGATGGTGGAACGATCGAGTTCCGTCATCGAGCCGCCGCCCGCGCTCCGATCGTCCCGTCCGGCCGGTGGTCTGGCCGCTTTCACGACGCCGTCGGCAGTGCCCACGTAGAGCATGTCGATCTCGTCGAGGAACAGGCCGTGGCCGAGCACGCCGGGGATCGCGCATAGGTGCGCGGCGAGCCCGACCGGATCGGCGATGACGCCGAACCGGCAGTCCAGGATCGGATTGCCCTGATCGGTCGCGAACGCCGCGCCCGTACCGCCGCGCACCGCCACGTCCGCCCCCAGCCGCTCGATCGCGGCGATGCAGAAGGCGCGGGCGAAGGGCAGTATCTCCACCGGCACCGGCGCCGCGCCGATGCGCCGCACCTGCTTGGATGCGTCGGCGATCGCGATCATCCGCGTGGCCGCGGTGGCGACGATCTTCTCGCGCAGCATCGCGCCGCCGCCACCCTTGATCGCGCGGAAAGCGGCGTCGATCTCGTCCACGCCGTCGATGCACAGATCGACTGCGGCCACCCCGGCGAAGTCGCGCAGCGGCACGCCGGCCGCGCGCGCCGCCGCCTCCGTCGCCAGAGAAGTGGCGACGGCGGTGATCCGCAATCCCTCGCGGCACCGCGCGCCCAGCGCCGCGACCGCGTGGGCCGCCGTGGTGCCCGTGCCCAGCCCAACGCACATGCCGGGCGCGATCTCCGCCACGGCCGCCAGCGCCGCCGCCCGCTTCTGCGCGTCGCGATCGGCCGGCGCGGTCATCAGTCCATCGCCGCCAGCACGTCGTCGATCGGCGCGGTGGCGAAGGCGGTGAAGTCGTCAGCCACGCCGTAAGGCAGCAGCAGGGTGCGATTGTGCACCATCGCCCCGCAGCTGTAGACGACGTTCGGCACATAGCCGTCGCGCTGATCCGGGCGCGGCCGCATCAGCGGAATCTCGGTGCGGGCCAGCAGCTTGGAAGGATCCGCCTTGTCCAGCAGGCAGGCGCCGATGCAGTAGGTGCGCACGGTGCCGACGCCATGGGTCAGCACCAGCCAGCCCTCGTCCAGCTCCATCGGCGATCCGCAATTGCCGATCTGCACGAACTCCCACGGCCATTTCGGCGTCACGATCTTGGTGCCGCCGTCCCAGTGGTAGAGATCGTCGGAGGACAGCAGCCATAGATTCTCGCTGTCCTGCCGGCCCAGCGCCATGTACCGGCCGTCGATCCGCCGCGGGAACAGCGCCAGGCCCTTGCTGCTGGACACGGAACCGCTGACCGCCTTCATGTCGAAATTGATGAAGTCGGTGGTGCGCAGCATCTCCTGCCGCACGGAACTGCCGCTGAACGCGGTGTAGGTGCCGTAGTAGACGATCCCGCCGTCATCCTCGACGAAGCGCACCAGCCGCACATCCTCGATGCCCTGATGCTGCGACGGGATCAGCGGATAGATCACCGTCTCCGATATCGCCTGGCTGCCGCCGCAGTGGAGGTGCACCGTCACCTCGTCGTCCTGCGGATCCTTCGGATCGATGCGCGGCGCGACCGCCCAGTCGCTCAGCGGGTCAAGCTCGATCTCGGTATCCGCGCCCCACGTGCCGGTGCGGAAGGTGAGCGAGGAGACGTGCCCCTCGCCGATGCAGCGCAGCGACATCACGAAGCGCACGCGCCCGTCCGCCACGCCGGACTGGTCCGGGTGCGGCACCATGCTCGGGTTGAACAGGGCGGCCGCCTCGAAAGAATATTCCTCGCTGAAATAGGCGCCGATCAGCAGCGCCTGCTTCTCGCACACGCCGGACGTGTCCACCGCGGAGGCGTTGATCTCTTCGAAGCGGCGCATCAGCACCGCCTCCGGATCGCGGTGCCGCTCGGTCAGCGCGGCAACGGTGCCCGAGTACATGAGGTCGAGCCAGTCGCCCTCCAGCCCGCGGATGCGATCGACCACGCGCTGCGGCCGCGGATGACCCTCCACCTTGAAGGCGTCCGGATCCTCGAACGAAAAGGGGCGGATCACGGTGCGTGCCGGATCCGGCCGCAGCAGCACCCCCGAGCGGAGCATGACGTCGTCTCTGGGCATCCGGCGTCTCACAATGTCTTGCGCACCGCAGCACGCGGAGAGGGCGGCCGTGAAACGAGGCACCTCCGCTTTGGGTCCGCCATGACAGCAGGTTAATTTCTGCGACGCGCGCGCCATCTGCCGTCATGAAAACGCAACCGAAAGCGGCGTGGCGGCTTTAACGTACTGGAGAGGTTGCCATCGGCCGGATGCGTGCGGAAGATGCCCGCAGCGCAATGCAAACGGATGGGGTTGCCGCATGCTGATCCGCGCCGGATACGATCTCACCTTCCACGCCGATATCGACACGCCGATGATCGCGATGCTGAGCGTTCACCCCTCGCGCAAGCGGGATCTGCGGACGCCGCACCGGCTCGTCACCAGCCGGCCGCTGCCGATCTACGATTATGAGGATGCGTTCGGCAACATCTGCACGCGCCTCACCGCACCCGCCGGCGACACGACGATCTCCTGCGATTTCGTGGTGGAGGATAGCGGCGAGCCCGATCGCCAGTCGCCCGACGCGGTGCAGCACGCCGTGGCGGACCTGCCGGACGACATCATCGTCTACCTGCTCGCCAGCCGCTACTGCGAGGTCGATCGGCTGACCGCCACGGCCTGGGATCTGTTCGGCGCGATGCCGCCGGGCTGGAGCCGGGTGGAAGCGATCGTCGGCTACGCCCACCGCCAGCTGACCTACGGCTACCAATATGCCCGCGCCACCCGCACCGCCTACGAGGGGCATCAGGAACAGGTGGGCGTGTGCCGCGACTTCGCCCACCTCGCCGTCACGCTGTGCCGCTGCATGAACATACCGGCGCGCTACTGCAGCGGCTATCTGGGCGACATCGGCGTGCCGCCGGTAGACGTGGCGATGGATTTCCACGCCTGGTTCGAGGTGTATCTGGGCGGCGCGTGGCACGCCTTCGATGCGCGCCACAACGTGCCGCGTATCGGCCGCATCGTGATGGCGCGCGGCCGCGACGCGACCGATACCGCCCTCACCACCGCCTTCGGCCCCGCCTGGCTGACCGGCTTCAAGGTGCATGCCGACGAGGTGGCTAGCCTGCCCTGACGCGCCTCGCCCCGCCGGGCGCGGATCAGGCCGGGGCGACGGTGCGACGGGCGCTGGCGAAGGCGCCGAACAGGGTTATGGCGGCGCTCGCCGCGAACAGCGCGATCGCCACAGTGGCAGCCGATCCGAACGCGCCCTCGCCCACCACCGTGGAGGCTATCATCGGCCCGGCCGAGACGCCGATCAGCTGCGCCGTGCCGATGAACATCGCCGATCGGTGCGTGGGATCGAACCCCATCAGCAGCGGCAGGTGGAACGGCGGCACGAACATCCAGAAGAAGGCGAACAGGCCGGCCCCGGCGAAGAAGGTGGCATCGCTGTCGCCACCCAGCAGCAGGGCGAGCGCCGCCACGCAGCCCACCGCACCCGCCACGTTCGCCTGCACGCCCGTCAGCCTGGTCGCCAGCGCCGTCGCGGCCAGGCCGCCGATGATCTGCACGCCGATGGCGGCGCTGATCGCATAGCCCACCGTCGCGGCGTCGCGGCCCAGCTCGCCTCCCAGCGGCACCAGATAGACCCACACCGCCATGATCCCGGCGAGGTAGCACGCCACCGCCAGCAGGCCGATCGCGCCGCCCGGCGTCGGCCACTGCCCGCCGCTCTCGGCGGCCGGGTTCGGTGCGTAGGCGCGCGGGATCATCGCCACCGGCGCCAGCAGCAGCAGGCCGAGCGCGGCGAGCACGCCGTAGCTTGCGGAGACGCCGAAGCGCGGCACGACATAGGCGGCGTAGAGGGTCGAGAGCAGGAAGCCGGCGGTCGCCTGCAGGGTGACGTAGATCGCGAACAGCCGCCCCGGCGCGGCGACCCGCGTGACCATGCCCACCAGCAGCCACAGCAGGATGCCGGAGGCGAAGCCGTTCACGCCGCGCGCGGCGATCACACCCGTCGCGTCGGCCACCACCGATACGGCATTGGCCGCCGCCACCACCAGCGCGCCGGCCGTGCCGATCGCGCGCAGCCGCACCGGCTTGAAGAAGGCGCCCGCCACCGTCGCGGCGATCGCCATGCCCAGCGCCTCCACCGTCGCCGCCAGGCCGATCTGCTCCGCCGTCAGCCGGGCCTCGGCCAGCAGCCCGCCGAGCAGGATGGGCTGGAGGGCGGGCACGCAGCCGGCGATCACGGCGATCGCCACGATGCTGGCGGTCTGTCGCGCGGTAAAGCGTTCGGGCGTCAAGCGGGCCTCCCCTGGCGCCTCGCCCTCGGTTCGGGGCAAATGCGGCATCTCCGCATGCGCCCGGCGGGCCACGGCGTGCACCGCCCAATAGGTTAGTTGACCGGCGCCGCCGGCCGGATCAGTCGCGTCCGGGATCGCCGAACGGGAAGCCGGAACGGAACGGCCGCGCCTCGTCCACCGCGCGCGCCACGCTGGGCCGCGCCAGCAGCCGCGCGCGATAGGCGCGCAGCGCCGCCTTGTCCGGCGAAATCGGGTGCACCCAGTCGGCATAGAACAGGGCGGGCGCCGTCGCGCAATCGGCCAGGCCGAAATCGTCCGCCGCCCACGCCCGCCCCGCTTGCTCTTGCGCCGCCATGTGCCCGTTCCACCAGCCATAGGCGGCATCCAGCACCGCGCGCGCGCCGGCGACGCCCGTCGCGTCGCGATCCGCCTCCGCCCGCAGCCGATCGAAGACGATCGTCTGCATCCCGGGCATCAGATAATTGTCGGAGAGGCGATCGAGCAGCCGCACGCGCAGCGCCGCCGCCGGATCGTCCGGCAGCATCGGCACCGGGCCGCGACGATGCAGGTGGAGATGCTCGACGATGATCGTCGCCTCCGGCACGGTCGCGGCGCCATCCACCAGCAGCGGCATCTTGCCGGTCGGCGATGCCTGCCGCCACGCCGCCGCATGCGCGGCATCGTCGATCCGCCGATAGTCGAACGCGACGTCGTTCTCCCACAGCGCGATCAGCACCTTCCAGCAATAGGACGAGAAAAGGTGGGCGTAGAGGATCGGCGGCATCGGGCACGGCTCCGTCGGTTCACCCCTCGGCAAACTATGCGTGCCGGGCATGCTGTCAAGCCGGCGGCGGTCCTGATAGGCTGGCCGCACCTGATGCGAGCAGGAGCCTGTCATGACCAGCAGACACGCCATCATCCCCAACCTGCGCTACGCGGATGCGCGCGGCGCCATCGCCTTCCTCTGCGCCGCCTTCGGCTTCACCGAGAAGGCGATCCACGCCGATCCGGACGACGACGCCACCATCCTGCACGCGCAACTGCTCTACGAAGGGCAGATGATCATGCTCTCCTCCGCCGTCGACACCGAGTATAGCCGCGCGGCGCCCCTGCGCACGGTGCGGCAGGCGGGCGGGAACACCCAGTCGCTCTATGTCGTGGTCGACGATGTCGACCGCCATGCCGCGCGCGCCCGCGCCGCCGGTGCGGACATCTACATGGAGCCCGAGAACAAGGATTATGGCGGGCGCGGCTACAGCGCCCGCGATCCAGAGGGCAATGCGTGGGCGTTCGGCGATTACGATCCGTTCGCCTGAAAACGGGAGCGACCCGAACCGCCGGGGTCCGAGCCGCTCCGCTAGCGGTGCTATCGCCTACAGGCCGCGCTTCACCGTCACGAAGAACTGGCGCGGCGCGCCGGCCAGCAGCGTCTGGTTGTCGCCGGTGGCGGTGAAGCCGTTCGATCCGATCGTCGAGACGTACTTCTTGTCCGTCAGGTTCGTCACGCTGCCCTCGATCGAGAAGCCCTTGAGCGCGCCCTCGCCCGGGAAGCGGAAGCCGATCGAGGCGTCCATGATGACGCGGCCCTTCACCGAGCGATCGTTCAGATAGTTGAAGAACCGCTTGGACATGTAGTCGGCGCCCACGCGGCCCAGGAACATGCCGTCATCATAGGCGATCTCGCCCTTCAGCAGGTGCTTGGGCGCATCCGGCACAGTCTTGCCCTTGGTCGCGATCGCCACCTGGCCGACGCTGCCGAAGGCGGTGCTGATCACGTCGTCGCGATATTCGGAGCGGTTGTACGAGTAGGAGCCGAGCAGCGAGAGCGGCGCGAACGGCCGGTAGAGCGCGGTCAGCTCCACGCCGTAATTGCGCACGGAGCCGACATTCTGCAGCGTCGTCGGGTTGCCGGCGCCGCCGGTGCCGTTCGGCAGCGAGAGCAGGCGGTTCGAGAAATCGACGTAGTAGCCCGCGATCGACGCCTGGAAGCCGTCCATGCGGAAGCGGGCGCCGGCCTCGTAAGTGTCGGACCGTTCCGGCTTCAGCGTGCCGCGGATAAGGTTCAGGCCCGCCTGGGTGGTGGCGAACGGCGATCCGCCGACCGCCGCCGAGGTGAAGGCGCGCATGTTCTGGGTGAAGCTGGCGAACACCTCCGTCGAGTCGCCGATCTTGTAGAGGGCGCCCGCCTGCGGCAGGAACCAGTCCCTCGCCTCGATCCGCCCGGCCGCCAGCGTGCCGACGATCCGCCGCGCATCGTTGCGCACCTTGTAGCCCTTCCACCCGCCGGAGAGGGTCAGGTTGCCCAGCTCAAGCCGGTCGGCGACGTAGTAGAGCATCGTCTGGGTATCGAACTTCACGTCGAACTGGGTGAAGAACGGGTTCTTCTTGAACTCCAGCGTGGGCAGCGACGGCGTCTGCTGGTCGGCCAGGCCGTAGAAGCGGCGGGCGTTCTGGAAATCGTTCGACTCGTACCAGCCACCGATCTCGATCCGGTTCGGGCCGGCCTCGTAGGCGACATGGCCCAGGGCGCCGCCGCGATGGATGTCATATTCGGTGGTCCGCACCGAGATGGCGGCGCCGCCCGGCGTCGGCACATAGGGCAGATACCACACGCCCTGGCCGTGATTGTCGTGATAATAGCCGGTCAGCTTCACCGACAGCCGGTCCGTCAGGTTCGCGGCGAAGGTGGCGCCGGCCAGATAGTCCCGCCGCAGGCCGCCCGCGTCGAAATACACGTCGTCCACCGTCTGGTAGGGCGCCGGGAAGACGGTGCCGAGGCCGGGATAAGGCTGGCGCCCGGCACCGGCATTCTGGTTCGCGTAGATCTTGGCGAGTTGCAGCGCGAGCGGGAAGTTGTTCGAGATGTTGTCGACATTGTAGCCCAGCCGGTTGATCAGATCGAGGCTGAGATCCTGATAGTCCTGCTCGCGCCGGTCGGAGAAGTTGAAGAAGCCGGTGATGGAACCGCGATCGCCGAAATCCTGGACGATCTTGGCGTTCACCTGATGCTGCTTCTGCTCGCCATAGCCCTTCCACTTGTCCGTCTTCAGATAGCCATAGCTCAGATAGCCCTTCAGGCCGTTGCCGGTGATGTCGCCGCTCTCCACCCGGATGAAGCCGCGATAGGTGTCGTTGCTGCCGTAGGTGGCGGAGCCGACGATGTCGAAGCGATCGGACGGTGCGAGCGAGCTGAACTCGATCGTGCCGCCGAGATTGCTGGTGGACGCGGTGCCGAGCGCGCCCGATCCCTGCGCCACGGCGGCGCTGCCGAGATTCTCCGAGATGATCGCGCGGCTGATGTGCAGGCCGTTCGAATTGCCGTAGCTCATGTCGCCCAGCGGCACGCCGTCCAGGGTGAAGCCCAGCTGGTTCTGGTTGAAGCCGCGCAGGGTGATGCGCGAGGACCATTCGTAGGCGCCGAACGCGTCGGCGGCCTGGTAGTTGACGCCGGGCAGCTTGCTGATCGCCTTGATCGGCGTGGTGCCGGGGGTCAGCCGGTTGATGTCGGCCGCACTGATCGTCTGCACCTGCCGCGCCTGGCCGAAGCCGAGCACGACGATCTCGCTGTCCTCGTCGGCGGTCGTGCCGGCATCGGCCACGCTCTCCTCGGCGGTGGTGGCGGCGGCGGCATCGGCCGCGCTCTCCCCGGCGGTGGCGGCGCTGTCGGCCGCGTGGGCGGCCGAAGCCAGGCAGGCGAGCAGAGCGGTTCCGGCGAGCAGCCGGCAGGTGCGACGAAGCATGATCGATCCCCTTGGTCGGCGCGGTTTGCCGCGCGCTGTGGGGCTCATGGGCGGCGGCGATGGCTCTCTGATGACCCTCCCGCGTCAGTTTTCTTGCAGCGCAGCATTGTAATCTCGGGCGTGACGATCGGCGGCTGGCACGGCGCGCCGGCTGGCTTATAAGCAAGGCGCCGCGGCAGGGCGCGGCGCTGGAGGATGGCGATGAGAAGCATGGTTGCGGGCGCTCTGGCGCTGATGATGGCGGCCGCCGCACCGGGTGTCGCCGCACCCGCCGTCGCCCCTGCGGCCGCCACGCCGTTCCGCCTGGGCGCGCTGCGGCTCGTCGCATTGCGCGATGCGAGCAACCCGGTTCCGAACGACGGCAGCGTCTTCGGCAAGGATCAGGGGCCGGCCGCCGTCGCCGGCGTGCTGAAGGCGGCGGGCGCCGCGACGGACACGATCGCGCTCTCGGTGGACTGCCTGCTGGTCACGCTGCCGGGAAGGGTGGTGCTGATCGATACCGGGCTCGGGCCGAAGGCGGGCGGCGCGCTGCTGGCGAGCCTCGCCGTCGCCGGCGTGCGGCCCGGCGCCGTCACCGATGTCCTCATCACCCACAGCCATTTCGATCATGTCGGCGGCCTGCTGGCGGCGGACGGCACGCCCGCCTTCCCCAACGCCACGATCCGGATGAGCGCGCCGGAATGGGCGTTCATGCAGTCGCAGGATCGGGGCAAGGCGATCGCGGCGGCCATCCGCGACAAGGTGCAGCCGTTCGCGCCCGGTGCGCAGCTGATGCCGGGCATCCGCGCCGTCGCGCTGCCGGGCCACACGCCCGGCCATAGCGGCTACGAGATCGCGTCCGGCGCCAGCCGCCTGATCGACATCGGCGACAGCGCCCACAGCGCGATCGTCTCGCTGGCCGAGCCGGATTGGACGATCACCTACGATACCGACAGCGCGGCCGGCAAGGCGCAGCGGCGCGCGATCCTGACCCGCCTGGCCGCCAGCCACGAGCCGGTCTTCGCGCCGCATTTCCCCTTTCCCGGGGTCGGCACGGTGGTGGCGAAGGGCGACGGCTTCGCGTGGAAGCCGGGCCTGCCCTGACTCGGGCCTACCCTGACCTGGGCCTTGGCCTGCCGAGCGGTGCTCCGCCTCAGTCGGCGAAGCGCAGCGGCGTCTCGCCGTCCAGATAGGCGTCCAGCGTCTGGTGCAGCAGCCGCACCCGCGCCTCCTGATAGTTGAGCAGCGTCTGGCCCTGCTTGCGCGATGCCTTGAACCCCTCCTGCTGCGCGCGCAGGTTGCCGGTATCCTGATCGTAGATGTGCGCCAGGAACGGATCGAGCCCCGCCTCCGCATAGGATTGCTCCTCGGTCAGGCGGATCGGCTCGGCCGGCTCGGGTGTCGGCCCGTCCGCCGGGGGTTCGCGCAGGATCAACAGCTCGAAAAGGCAGCGGTCCGGATCGTTGCCGATCGGCCGGAAGCGGTAGAGCGCCGGCAGGGTGAGGCCGGGAAACAGGATCATGTTCGGGAACACGCTATACTGGGCGACGTCGATGATCTCGGTATCGGTGTAGCGCGACAGATCGGTGCGATAGACGCGGCCGAGCACGTCGCGCATCACCCGCGCCAGCACGATCCGGGCGCTCTCCCCTTCGCCCACCTTCAGCAGATCGTCGTCCACCATAGATCGCGCGCCGATCAGCATCGATTCGATCAGCTCGTTCTCGCCCAGCGCCTCTTCCAGATGCGGGCTGGACATGCCGTTGGCCGAAACGAAGCGCGTCACGATCGGCGTGAACAGATCATATTGCGTGCCCTCGTCGGCATTGGCGGTCAGCAGCTGCGGATGCGTCTCCTGCGTGTGGTAATTCTCGATGAAGGCCTCGATGCCGGCCTTCCAGTTGCAGAACAGCTCCTTCTCGATATGCATCTCGATATAGCGCTTCTCCAGCCCGTAGGGCGCGAAGTGCCGCTGCAGCGGCTGGAGATAATCGTCCAGCGGCGGCGCATCCCGATCCAGGTTGATGAACACCAGCCCGCCCCACAGGCCGATCCGCACCGGATCCAGGCCGTGCGTCTGCTCGCTGACGTGCGGCGCATCCCAGCGGCACGGCAGGCGCTTCAGATCGCCTTCCAGGCTCCACGTCCAGCCGTGGAACGGGCAGCGCAGCTCGCTGGAGTGGCCGGACGTGGCCGATCGGCGCAGCTTGGTGCCGCGATGCATGCAGGAGTTGATGAAGGCGCGCACCTCGCCATCGTCGCCGCGCACCACCAGCACCGATTTGTCGCCGATATCGTAGACGATCCAGTCGCCCGGCTCCGGAATATGCTCCTCGCGGCAGGCCCACTGCCACGTGCGGGACCACATCCGCTCCATCTCCAGATCGAAGAAGGCCTGGGAGGTGTAGCGGTCATAGGCGATGTCGCCGTCGCCGAGGAAGCGGTAGGGGCTCTCCTCGAACACCGGCGGCACGGGGCGACCGTCGCGGTGGATAAGCTCCTGCGTGGAGGCGCTGGGCGCCCGTGCCACCTCCCGGTCCGGCTGCTCGGCGGCGGGTGCCAGGGTTCCGACCATCTCGTTCATCGCTCGTCCTCCGGCGCCGTCGTCGCGCATCGCCGGCGAGCATCCTCCCGAAGCCGGAGCGGAGGCAATCGAAAAACTGGATCCTATTACATTTTCCAGTGACAGGCGGCATGCTCCGCGTCTTCCTTGGGCGGTGGGGCGAGGGGATGACGAGGATGCAGGCGAGGGCAAACGCGCGGACCAACCGGCAGTGGCAGGTCGCGCGGCTGCCCGACAGCGGCGGCCTCACCGGCGGCGGGCTGAAGCTCTCGGCCGACGTGTTTGGCCAGGGTGAAGTGGATGTGCCGGAACCGGGCGCCGGCGAGGTGTTGATCCGCGCCTGCTGGTTCTCGCCCGATCCGATGAACCATGCCTGGGTGCGCGGCATGCCCGGCAAGTTCGATCCCATCGCCATCGGCCAGCCGATGAAAGGTGGCGTCGCCGGCCGCGTCCTCGCCTCCAACCACCCGGACTGGAACGAGGGGGACGGCGTCACCGGCTTCCTCGAATGGCAGGACTATACCGTCAGCGACGGCACCGACCGGCTCGGCGCGCCGCTGCAGCGCGTGCCGTCGGGCGTGCCGCTGGAGAGCGGGCTCGCGACGCTCGGCATGACCGGCCTGTGCGCGTGGCTGGGCCTCACGGACATCGGCCGCCCGCAGCCGGGGGACGTGGTGCTGGTCTCCGGCGCGTCGGGCGCGATCGGCTCGATCGCCGGCCAGATCGCCCGCATCGCCGGCGCCCGCGCGATCGGTATCGCCCGCGGCCGCGCCAAGTGCGATCTCATCGCAAGCCTCGGCTTCGATGCGGTGATCGACGCGAGCGAGGGCGATCTGGCCGGGCAAATCGCCGCTACGGCGCCGGACGGCGTGGACGTGTTCTTCGACAATGTCGGCGGGCCGATGCTCGATGCCGCGCTCCTCAACCTGGCGCATGGCGCGCGCGTGGTGGTGTGCGGCGCGACGGCGCATTATGACGGCCCGACGCCCGTCACCAACCACCTGATGCTGGCGATGCGCGGGGCGACGATGGCGGGCTTCTTCTACTTCGATCACGTCGCGCGCTGGGCGGAAGGCCGCCGCCGGCTGGGCGAATGGCTGGCGGAGGGCCGCATCCGCGAGGCGCTGGACATCGCCGAGGGCTTCGCCGCCGTGCCCGACGCGGCGCTCGCCCAGTTCGAGGGGCGGGCCGCCGGCCGCAAGCTCGTCCGCATCGCGGAGGATCCCTTTGCCTGAACGTCTCGCCCGCGCCGCCCCCGCCTCCCGCCGCTACGCCAGCCCGCTGATCGCCGAGCGGCGCCAGCGCATCCTGGACGAGACGAAGCGCCTGATCGGCGAGGTGGGCTTGGAAGGCTTCACCCTGCGCGATCTGGGGGAGCGGGCCGGCGTGTCCGTCACCACCGTCTACAATATCTTTGGCGACAAGGAGGGCGTGATCGCGCATGCGCTGCGCGAGTTCCACGCCGGCATCCGCCTGGTGCTGCCCGCCAGCGGCGCGAACCTAGCCGGCTTCTGCCGCGCGATCGCCGACACCACCGCCATCGTGATCGAGAACCGGAGCTATTCGCTGGCCCTCGCCGATCTCTATTTCTCGCGCTCGCTGGCGCCGGGTCTGTACGCCGTGATCCGCGGCATGCCCCTCCAGATCCTGTCGCACTGGCTGTGGACGGCGGCGCGCGACGATCTGCTGCGGGATACCGACACCGCCGCCGTCGAGACCGGCTTCGCCAACCTGGAATGGGCCAGCATCAAGGATTGGGGCGCAGGCCGCATCGCCGACGGCGATCTGGCGGCGGTACGCCAGCGCAGCTTCCTGACGATCGCGCTGGCCGCCGCGCGCCCGCCGCTGCGCGAGGCGGCGGACGGGATGCTGGCGGCGCTCTGAACCCGGCCTGCTGAACCCTGGGCCGGTCGCGGGCGTTCAGCGCCGCAGCGACGGAGGATCGATGACCCTGAACGGACCCAGCCTCGCGCCCGCCTCGGGCAAGGTGAAGCGCATCGTGCTGCTGCTGCACGGCTACGGCTCGAACGGCGCGGACCTGCTCTCGCTGGCGCCGCACTGGCGCGGTGCCCTGCCCGATACGCTGTTCACCGCGCCGAACGCGCCGGAACGCTGCCCCGGCATGCCGGGCGGCTACCAGTGGTGGGCGCTCACCACCTTCACCCGCGCCGCGATGGCGGCGGGCGCCGCCCGCGCCGCGCCCGTGCTGGACGGCCATATCGACGATCTGCTCGCGGCGCACGGCCTGGCCGAGGACCGGCTGGCGATCGTCGGCTTCAGCCAGGGCACGATGATGGCGCTCCACGTCGGCCCGCGCCGCGCCAGGCCGCTGGCCGGCATCCTCGCCTATTCGGGCATGATCGCCGATCCGGCCGGCTTCGCCGCCGCCGCCGTGTCGCGCCCGCCGGTGCTGCTGGTGCACGGCGACGCGGATCCGGTCGTTCCCGTCGCCGGCTTCCACGAGGCGAAGCGCGAACTGCACCGGCTCGGCTTCCCGGTGACGGAGCATCTCTCGCCGGGGCTGGAGCATAGCGTCGACATGGACGGGTTGAAGGCCGGCGAAGCGTTCATCCGCCGCGTGCTCGCCTGAGGCGCGGCTAAGCCACGCCACCGTAACGACAATCCATGACGGGCCCGGAGAACCATCGCGCGCGCCATCCGTTCACCCGCCGATCCATCTCACGATCGGGAGACAGAGCATGACGGACGAAGGCGCATCGCGGCGGGCGATACTGGGCGGCGCGGCGATCGGCCTCGCGGCGGCGGCCTCTCCGGGCTTGGCGCAGACGGGCGCCGCCGGAGCGTCCGCTGAGGCGGTGCCGCTGCGGGATCCCCGCACCAAATATACCAGCCAGCCCTTTCCCGAGCAGCGTCAGCCCTGGCCGGCGCTCGCCTCGAAGATGAACCCGCGCCCCGATCATGGCGAGACGAGCTACAAGGGATCGGGGCGCCTCGCCGGGCGCAAGGCGCTGCTGACGGGCGGTGACAGCGGCATCGGCCGCGCCGCCGCCATAGCCTATGCGCGCGAGGGCGCGGACGTCGCGATCAACTATTATCCGACCGAGGAGCCGGACGCCAAGGAAGTGGAGGCGCTGATCCGCCAGGCAGGTCGCAAGGCGGTGCTGCTGCCGGCCGACATCCGCACCCAAAGCGCCTGCGAGAAGCTGGTGCGCGATGCGGTCAAGGGTCTCGGCGGGCTCGACATCCTCGTCAACAACGCCGCCTACCAGCAGAGCAAGGCGGACATCAGCGAGATCACCGACGAGCAGTTCGTCCGCACGTTCGAGACGAACATCTTCGCCCCCTTCCGCATCAGCAAGGCGGCCATCCCGTACATGAAGCCGGGATCGGTCATCATCAACACCGGCTCGGTGAACTCCTACGATCCGGGCGAGGAGCTGCTCGATTATGCCTCCACCAAGGGATCGATCCTGATTTTCACCAAGGGCCTGGCCAAGCAGCTGGCGAAGAAGGGCATCCGCGTGAACATGGTCGCGCCCGGCCCGATCTGGACGCCGCTGCAGGTGGCCGGCGGCCAGTTGCCCGGTCAGCTCGGCCAGTTCGGCCGGGAGGCGCCACTCGGGCGCGCCGGCCAGCCGGCCGAACTTGCCCCGCTCTACGTCACGCTGGCGTCGGACGAGGCAAGCTACACCAGCGGCACCGCCTTCGGCGCCAATGGCGGCCACGGCAATCCGTGATCGCCCGCGCGCCGGCGGGCGCGGTTCAGGACAGGGGCGTTCTGCACGCCCGGCACGCCGCCGGGCGTGCGTCCGGTATGCACATGGAGGTGGCGAGGTCCGGCTCCAGCGTCTCGCCGGTGCCGTTGCACACGGGGCAGAGCGCCGTGCGCACCACCTCATAGGGTGCCGTCACGCGGGCGCTCGTCCCGTCCGGCGTGGTGATGAGGGTGCCGTTCGGCAGGCGCCGCAGGTGGACGCCGGCATGGGCGCGGATGCGCACCGCGCCGCCTTCGGACCGGACAAACTCGGGCAATCGCTCCTCCTTTGGGGGTGAGCGACGAACCTAGTCCGTTATCGAGATATATTCATCCCGCGAAAGGACTGAGCGGCGGCAAGACTTATCCATAATGGATAGATCATCGGCTCCGCCTACAGCCCCTTCACCACCGCGTCGATCGCCAGCAGCCGGCGCAGCAGCGACTCCGCCTCGGCCAGCGGCCACGCGTTCGGCCCGTCGGAAAGCGCCCTGTCCGGATCGGGATGCGTTTCCATGAACACCCCCGCGATGCCGACGGCGACGGCCGCCTGCGCCAGCACCGGCACGAACTCGCGCTGGCCGCCGGATCGCTCGCCCTGCCCGCCCGGCAGCTGCACCGAATGGGTCGCATCGAACACCACGGGGCAACCCGTCTCGCGCATGATCGCCAGGCTGCGCATGTCGGACACGAGATTGTTGTAGCCGAACGAGGCGCCCCGCTCCGTCACCAGGAAGGCGTGCGGATCGCGCCCGGCCTGCGTGGCGGCGGCGCGCGCCTTGGCGACGACGTGCTTCATGTCCCCCGGCGCCATGAACTGCGCCTTCTTGATGTTCACCGGCTTGCCGCAGACGGCCACCGCCTCGATGAAGTCGGTCTGCCGCGCCAGGAAGGCGGGCGTCTGCAGCACGTCCACCGCCTGCGCCACCGCCGGCACCTGCTCGGCGGTGTGCACGTCGGTCAGCACCGGCAGGCCGGTCTCGGCGCGCACCTTTTCCAGGATGCGCAGCCCCTCGTCCATGCCCGGCCCGCGGAACGACGTGCCGGAACTGCGGTTCGCCTTGTCGAACGAGCTTTTGAAGATCAGCAGCACGCCCAGCCGCTCGGCGATGTCGCGCAGCGTCTCGGCGGTGGCGAGGATCATCGCCTCGTCCTCGATCACGCACGGACCGGCGATCACGAACAGCTGGCGATCCAGCCCGACTTCCCGACCGCACAACAGCATCGCGCACCCTCTGTCCGCCGCGCCGATCGGACGCGATTCCGCCCGGTACGACATGCCCGGCGACGCTCCGTAGCCGCGCCGGCGGGCCAAGCCAATCCGCCCCGGCCACGCGCGGCTGGCATTTGCACCCAGAGGTGATAGGGCTTACGGCTGCTTCGCCGGCTCTCGCTTCGGCCAACAGCGACCGCCCGAAAGGTAAAAAGGTCGTGCAAAGGGTGTGGTGCGTATGAACATGGTGGTCGAAACCACGATATCGTCCGCGGTCCGCTCCGTCCGCACCCAGATGGTCGGGGTGGAGGCGCTGGCGGAGGCGCTGGCCGGGCCGGAGCTGTCGCAGGCTTTCGAGGCGGCGGTGGCGGCGATCGGCAGCGCCAAGGGCCGCCTGATCGTGACCGGCATGGGCAAGAGCGGGCTGATCGGCCGCAAGATCGCGGCGACCATGGCCTCCACCGGCACGCCCTCGCTCTACATCCACCCGGCGGAGGCGAGCCACGGCGACCTCGGCATGATCACCTCGGATGACATGGTGCTGGCGCTCACCTGGTCCGGCGAGACGACCGAACTGACCGACATCATCACCTACTGCCGCCGCTTCGACGTGGTGCTCGCCGTAATCACCTCGCATCGCAACAGCACGGCCGGGCGCGCGGCCGACATCTGCCTCACTTTGCCGCGGGTGCCGGAAGCGTGCCCCAACCAGCTGGCGCCCACCACCTCCACCACGATCCAGGTGATCCTGGGCGATGCGCTGGCGGTGGCGCTGGTCGAGCGGCGCGGCTTTTCCGCCAGCGAGTTCCGCGTCTTCCACCCGGGCGGCAAGCTGGGCGCGCAGCTGCTGACGGTGGCGGACCTGATGGGCCGGGGCGATGCGCTGCCGGTGATCGGCCTCGACGCCTCGCTGACCGACGCGACGATCGAGATGAGCCGCAAGCGCTACGGCAGCACCGCCGTGGTGGATGCCGAGGGCAGGCTGGTCGGCGCCTTCACCGATGGCGATCTGCGGCGCAGCATCACCACCGGCAGCCTGGACGACAATATCGCCCGCCACATGACGACGCGGCCGCTGGCGGTCGGCTCGTCGATGCTGGCGTCGGAGGCGCTGCGGGTGATGAACGAGAATGCCGTCTCCCTGCTGTTCGTGTGCGACGACGATCGGCTGATCGGCGCCGTCCACGTGCACGACGTGCTGCGCGCCGGCATCGCCTGACCGCCCGGCCATGGGCGACCTCATCGTCATCCCGGCGCGCTTCGGATCGAAGCGGCTGCCCGGCAAGCCGCTGATCCCGATCGCCGGGCGCACCCTGCTGGAGCGGGTGGTGAACGTGGCGCGGCAGGCGGCGCGGCTGGCCGACGGGATCGACATCGTCGTCGCGACCGACGACGATCGCATCCGCGCCCACGCCGCGACCCTGGGTGTCGAGGCGGTGATGACGGCGGCTACCATCACCTCCGGCACCGGCCGCGCGCTGGCGGCGGCGCTCGCGCGGGCGATCGCGCCGGAGATCGTGGTGAACCTTCAGGGGGACGCGCCGTTCGTGCCGCCGTCTGCGATCGTCGCGCTGCTGCGCGCCGCCCGCGAGTCGCGCGCGGCCGTCGCCACGCCGGTCGTCCGGCTCGGCTGGGACGAGCTGGACGCGATGCGACGGCACAAGGGCGATACGCCGTTCAGCGGCACCACCTGCATCCGGGCGCAGGACGGCCGCGCCCTGTGGTTCTCCAAGGCGATCATTCCGGCCATCCGCGACGAGCCGGCGCTGCGGGCATCCACGCCGCTCTCGCCGGTGCTGCGCCACCTCGGCCTCTACGCCTACCGGCTCGATGCGCTGCGCCGGTTCGAGGACGCCCCCCCCTCCCGCTACGAGGCGCTGGAGGGGCTGGAGCAGTTGCGCTTCCTGGAGCTGGGGCTGGACGTGATGGCGATCGACATCCCGCCGCCGCCCCACGCCATGTCCGGCATCGACACGCGCGCGGATGTCGCGCTGGCGGAGGCGGCGATCCACGCGGCCGGCGATCCGTTCGTGCCGCTGTGACGACGCTGGTGATCGTCCGCCACGGCAACACCTTCGCGCCGGGCGAGACGCCGTTGCGGATCGGCGCACGCACCGATCTGCCGCTGGTGCCGGGCGGCATCGCGCAGGCGCGCGCGCTCGGCGGCTGGTTCGCAGGCGCCGGCATCCGCTTCGACCGCGCCTTCGTGTCGCCGCTGCGCCGCACGCAGGAGACGGCGGCGCTGATCCTGGACGACCAGCCCGATCCGCCCGCGATCGAGCCGGCCGGGTGGCTCGCCGAGATCGATCATGGCCCTGACGAGGGCCGCACCGACGCGGCCGTCGTCGCGCGCATCGGCGCCGATGCCCTCGCGCAATGGGACGAGCGGGCGGTGCCGCCGCCCGGCTGGCTGGTGGATAAGGAGAGCCGCCTCGCCGCCTGGCGCGCGCTGTACGACGCGGCCGAGGGGATGGGCGGGACGCTGCTGATCGTCACCAGCAACGGATCGGCGCGCTTCGCCCTGATGGCGCAGGTGGCGCTCCATGCCGAGGCGCGGGCGCTGCCATCGCTGAAGATCCGCACCGGCGCCTGGGGCGAGATCGCCGTGGAGGCGGGCGTCGCGCGCCTGTGCGGCTGGGATCTGCGGCCGCCGGCTCAGTAGCCGCGGCAGCGATCGATGAAGCCCAGATACACACGCCGCGCGAACACGGCCCCCGCCGTGACCGCGCCGCCCACAACCACCATGCCCACCTGCCAGCCCATCGCCCGTCCTCCCCTCGGGTGAGGATGCGGGATTTCACGGCAAAGGCAACAACGTGAATGATTGGTTAATCATCGATCCCGTCTCTGCGTGAGACAGCGGAGCGACCGCGCGGGCGGGCGGACGACTGCGCAAAGGTCAATTGTCGGCGGGCCGGCGGCGATCTAAGGCTCGCGCCATGCTGATCCGCCCCGCGCTGCCCGCCGATGCCGCCGACATCTGGTCGATCATCGGCCCGACGATCCGCGCCGGCGAGACCTATGCGCTCGATCGCGACATGAGCCGGGAGGATGCGATCGCCTACTGGCTCTCGCCCGATGGCGAGACGTTCGTGGCGGAGGAGGACGGCGTGGTGCTGGGCACCTACTATCTGCGGCCGAACCAGCCGGGCGGTGGCCGCCACGTCGCCAATTGCGGCTACATGACGAACACGGCGGAGATGGGGCGCGGCGTTGCCCGCCGGATGTGCCAGCACTCGCTCGATCATGCGGAGGCGCGCGGCTACCGGGCGATGCAGTTCAACTTCGTCGTCAGCACCAATGCGCGGGCGGTGCGGCTGTGGGCGGCGCTGGGCTTCGATGTCGTCGGGCGGCTGCCCGACGCGTTCGATCATCCGCAGCACGGCTATGTCGATGCGCTGGTGATGTTCCGCTCGCTCGGCGCCGATGGCTGAGGCGCGCCGGCTGGAGCGCGCGCGCACAGCGCTGCGCTGGCTGCTGGCCGCGGCCTTCTTCTTCGTCGGCATCGCCCACATCCGTTCGCCGGGCGGCTTCCTGGCGATCACGCCGCCGTGGGTGCCATGGCCGCGCGAGGTGATCTTCGCCACCGGCGTGTGCGAGATCGCCGGCGCGCTGGCGCTGCTGAACCGGCGGCTGCGGCGTATCGCCGGAATCATGCTGGCGGCCTATGCCGTCTGCGTGTTCCCCGCCAACATCCGCCACGCGGTGGAGCATATAGCGATCGGCGGCACCCGGCTGGGCTGGTGGTATCACGGCCCGCGCCTGGCCTTCCAGCCGGTGATCGTCTGGTGGGCGCTGTTCGCCGGCGGCGTCATGGACTGGCCGTTCGGCCGCCGCCGCCGCTCCGCCTGATGGCACCATGGCCCCGATCGATCGTTACGCCGGGGTGACGGATCAACAGGAGGCCACCATGACCATGGACACGCCGAAGCCCGACGCCCCGATCGACGAGAGCACCGATCGCCCGCTGGTCGAACCCGCGGAGCAGGTCGTGGCACCCGATCCGCTGGATGAGGTGCGGCCCGTCGCCGCCTGCCTGCCGAACGATGCGGACGACACCTCCGACGCCGGGCAATTCACCACCGATCACGAGAATGAGGGCTGGAAGGCGGAGCCGCTCGCCAAGCCCTGATCGCCGGCGGCGGCCGATCGGTGAAGTCTGATCACCGCTTGGCGCAAGGCCGCCGCATCCCCATCTTGGCCGCCGACAAGGAGCCCCCATGACAGACTATCGCAAGACCCCGGAAGCCGTCGCCGCGCTCACGCCGGAACAGTATCGCGTCACGCAGGAGAGCGGCACCGAGCGGCCGGGCACCGGCGCGTATCTCGCCAACAAGAAGGCCGGCATCTACGTGGACATCGTGTCCGGCGAGCCGCTGTTCGCCTCGGCCGACAAGTATGAATCCGGCTGCGGCTGGCCGAGCTTCACCCGCCCGATCGAGCCGGCCAACGTCGCCGAACTGCGCGACGCCAGCCACGGCATGGTCCGCACGGAGGTCCGCTCGGCCCACGGCGACAGCCATCTCGGCCACGTATTCTCGGACGGTCCGCGCGATCGCGGCGGCCTGCGCTACTGCATCAACTCCGCCTCGTTGCGCTTCGTGCCGCGCGAGGAGATGGCGGCGCAGGGCTATGGCGCCTATCTCGATCAGGTCGATCAGGCGGCGTAGCGCCCGGTCAGAAGGCCGGGCTCATGATCGTCGCGCCGCCGTCGATCACCAGCACCTGTCCGGTCATGTAGCGCGAGGCGGGCGACGCCAGGAACACGGCGCCGCCCGCTATGTCGGCCGGGTCGCCGATCCGCCGCAGCGGCGTCGCCCGCTCGATATTGGCGGCGATCTTCGGATCGTCCCACAGCGCCTTGGCGAAATCGGTGCGGATCAGCCCCGGCGCGATGCAGTTCACCCGCACCCCGTCTGGCCCAAGCTCCGCCGCCAGGTTGCGCGCCAGCTGGAAGTCGGCGGCCTTCGACACGTTGTACGCGCCGATCGTGGTCGACGCCTGCAGGCCGCCGATCGACGAGATGATGATGATCGATCCCTCGCCGCGCTCCACCATGCCCGGCGCCGCCAGCTGCACCAGCCAGTGGTTGGCGATGACGTTGTTCTCCAGGATCTTGCGGAACTGATCGTCCGAGATGCCGGACATCGGCCCGTAATAGGGATTGCTGGCGGCGTTGCAGACGAGAATGTCGATGCGCCCCCACTGTGCGATCGTCTGCTCCGTCAACCGGACGAGATCGTCCCGGGCGGCGATGCTGGCGGCGATCGCGATGGCGCGCGTGTCGCGATGACGCTGGTTGATCTCCGCCGCCACCGCCTCGCACGCATCCTGCTTGCGGCTGGAGACGACGACGCGGGCGCCCTGCCCGGCCAGCGCCTCGGCGATGGCGCGGCCGATGCCGCGTGACGAGCCGGTGACGACCGCCACCTTGCCGGACAGATCGAAGCTCGCCACACACCCTCCCTCGCCACCCTCGCGGCCGCGCGGGGCGGGGCCACGATCGTTCCGTGCCCGATCAGGGCGGTGGAATACAAGCGATCCGGTCGCGCGCACGTCCTCGCCGACCGGAACCTCGCCTCTGTACTCCCGATGCCGCAGATTCCCTCATCCCGGAACACCTCCCGGGTGACGAAGCAGCAGACGCCACCCTCACGAAGCGGACTCGATCCCGCCTAGCCGGCCGGCTTGTCGCCGAAGATGAACCGCTCCAGCGCGTCGTAGGCGGCGTCGTCGGTCATCTGCTTGGGCGGGTGCTTGCAGAAGAAGGCGGCGGCGGGCTCGATCGGGCCGCCGATGCCGCGGTCGCGGGCGAGCTGGGCGCAGCGCACCATGTCGATCGCCACGCCCGCCGAGTTCGGGCTGTCCTCCACCGACAGGCGCAGTTCCAGGTTCATCGGCACGCCGCCGAACAGCCGCCCCTCCATCCGCAGGAAGCAGACCTTGTTGTCGTTCTGCCACGCCACATAGTCGGACGGGCCGACGTGGATGTTCTCGTCCGCCAGCCGATGCTCGGCCACGGCCTGCACCGCTTCCGTCTTCGAGATCTTCTTGGAGGCGAGGCGCGTGCGGTTCGACATGTTGAGGAAGTCGGTATTGCCGCCGGTGTTCAGCTGGTACGTCCGGTCCAGCACGGCGCCGCGCTTGGCGAACAGATCGGTCAGCACGCGGTGGACGATCGTGGCGCCGATCTGCGCCTTGATGTCGTCCCCCACGATCGGCACGCCGGCGACGCGGAACCGCTCCGCCCAGGCGGGGTCGCTAGCGATGAACACGGGGATGTTGTTGACGAAGGCGACGCCCGCCTCCAGCGCGCACTCGGCGTAGAACTCGGTCGCCTGCTGGCTGCCGACGGGCAGGTAGTTCATCACCACGTCGACATCCGCCTCACGCAGCGCTGCCACCACCGCCGCTCGGTCCGGCTCGGCCGCGTCGGCCACCAGGAAGGTGCGGTCCTCCTGCGGATAGTCGAGCATGTGCTCCGCCACGCCATCCAGCACCGGCCCCATCCGCACCACCGCGCCCGTGGTCTCCACCTCGGGGCAGAACACGGCGGTGCAGTTCGGCTTGGCGAAGATGGCCTGCGCCACATCCTGGCCCACCTTGCGCGAATCGACGTCCCACGCGGCGGCGATCTGGATGTCACCGGGGCGATAGCCGCCGATCTCGGCATGCAGCAGGCCGGCGAGGTCGTTCGCCCCCTGACGATAATGGTTGAGGCCCTGCACGAGCGAACTCGCGCAATTGCCGACGCCGATCAGGGCGACGCGGATCGGGCGGGCGGGCGGGCGCAGCATCAGGCGCTCACCGCCAGCTGCCGGCTCACCTGCGCGGGCGCGTAGCGATCGATCATGGCGCCGCAGAAATCGGCGAATTGCTGCGGATCGACCGCCGGGCTCGTATGATGCGGCGCCATGCCCAGATGCTCGGGCGTGAAGCAGAAGGTGAGCGTCACGTCGAAGTCCGCCAGCGCCTCCATCTGCCGGTCGAACCAGTCGAGCGCGTTCGGGCGGAAGCTGTCCGCCCAACTGAGGCCGGTGCGCAGCGATCGGGTGCCCAGCCGCTTCATCCACGCCACCGCATCGTCCAGCCGGGGATCGTGGAAGTGGAACCACTGCATCAGCCCCATCTCGCCCGCGACCCGCGCATAATCGTCGAGCGCCGGCTTCGGCGTGCCGTCCTCTCGGATCAGGCCCATGTAGAAGTGGCGATAGTAAGAGGATCCCTCAGCCTCGCGGTGCCGCGTCTCGGCGCCCCACGCCATCGGCAGATCGAACAGGGAATACCAGAAGATGCGGGGCACGCGGCCCACCAGCAGCTCGGCGGTGCGGTTCAGGCCGAACACCTGCACCTCCTCGGCGCCGAACGATCCCACGCCCACCTCCGTCACCCACACCGGCTTGGTCGTCACGGCCTCGATCTCGGCCACCTTGTCGGGCCAGGCGTGGATCGGCCACAGATTCCAGTCGAGCGGAAAGCCGTGCACCGCGATCACGTCCACCGCGTCCAGCGCGCCATGCCCCTCCATGCGCTGCAGCCACGAGGGATCGATCGGGCTCATGCCCCCCAGCACGCGAGACACGGCCGGGTTGGCGGTGCGGATCGCGGCGCCGGCGCGGACCACCGTGTCCGCATAGATCGACCAGTCCGGATCGAGCGCGGGATCCCAGTGGGACTTGTTGTTCGGCTCGTTCCAGATCATCGCCGCTTCGATCACGCCGTCACTCCCCGTTGCCCACGTGGCCGCTCGTTCAGCGCCACGATACGTCCCCGATCCCCATCGAGTTCCACCGTCGTCAGCGATGCCGGGTCGATGTCGAAGCCCAGCAGCCTGTCCAGATCAAGCCCCAGATAATGCGCCACCACGCCGCGGATGATGTCGCAGTGGCTGACGCACAGCACCGGCGCGCCATCGGCCCCCGGGCCGACGATCGCGCCGAGATGGGCTACGGCGCGCATCGTCGCGGCGCGCATCGTCTCGCCGCCGGGGGTCGGCGCGGTGGCGCGGGCGGCGTTCCAGCGATGCCAGTCCGGATCGCCGGCCAGTGCGTCGAACGATCGCCCCGCCCAGTCGCCGAAATCCACCTCGTCCAGCGCGTCCGCCTCCAGCACCGGCAGGGCGCGGGCGGATGACACCGCCTCCGCCGTCTCCCGCGCGCGGCGGCGCGGGCTGCTGTGGACGGCGGCGATCGGCACGCCCGCCAGCATGTCCGCGAGGGCCGCCGCCTCGGCCCGGCCGGCGGCGCTCAGCGCGATCTCGGATCGGCCGCTCAACACCCGGCCCACCTCGTCATGGCTGGCGTGACGCGCGAGAAAAATAGTCGCGCTCACCGGCGCGGGAGCGGTGTCAGGATCAACATAGCTGGTCAACCGGCCAGCCTCCCGTCTGTTCCGCCGCGGAGGTAAAAAGCACCACTTATCATAGGTTAGGTGGAACAAAGATGATGATGATGCTTTGTCGTGGGTGGGGCATCATCTGGGGCGTGTTCGGCTGCGCGGTCAAGCGCGGAGCGTGCGCCCCGTGGAGGGCGGATGGAAAAGATTCTCGTCACCGGCGGCGCCGGCTTCATCGGGCGTTTCGTGGCGGAGGAGCTTCTCGCCCGCGGCAATCAGGTCCGCGTGCTCGATGCGCTGATCGATCAGGTGCACGGCGAGACCGACGGGTCGGCCATGCTGAACCCCGAGGCCGAACTGATCCGGGCCGACGTGCGCGACAAGGCGGCGGTGGCAAAGGCGCTGGAAGGCGTGGACAGCGTGATCCACCTCGCCGCCGAGGTGGGCGTCGGCCAGTCGATGTACGAGGTCGAACGCTACACCTCCACCAACGACGTCGGCACCGCCGTGCTGTTCGAGGCGCTGATCGACCGACCGGTGCGCCGCGTCGTCACCGCCTCCTCGATGAGCATCTACGGCGAGGGCCTGTACCGCGACGCGGACGGCAATACCGTGGAGGATGCCGAACGCAGGAACCTGCGCGACGGCCTCGCCAACTGGGAGCCGGTGGACGCGCAGGGCCGCCCGCTCGTGCCGATGGCCACGCCCGAGTGGAAGCGGCCGGCGCTCTCGTCGATCTACGCGCTCAACAAATATGTGCAGGAGCGCACGACCCACATCATGGCGGCGCCCTACGGCATGGAAGGCGTGTGCCTGCGCCTGTTCAACGTCTACGGCCCGGGCCAGGCGCTCTCCAATCCCTATACCGGCGTGCTCGCGATCTTCGCCTCGCGGCTGCTGAACGGCCAGCAGCCGATGATCTTCGAGGATGGCGAGCAGCGGCGCGACTTCGTCCACGTGACGGACGTGGCGCGCGCCTTCGCCGACGCGCTGGTGCTGCCGCAGGCGGCGGGCGGCACCTTCAACATCGGCTCCGGCAAGGATCGCTCCGTCACCGAGGTGGCGACCGAGCTGGCCCGCGCGATGGGCAAGAACGACATCGCGCCGCAGATCGTCGGCAAGGCGCGCATCGGCGACATCCGCCACTGCTTCTGCGACACCTCCTTCGCCGCCGACCGGCTGGGCTTCACCGCCCGGCAGGACTTCCAGCAGGGGCTCGGCGAACTCGCCGAGTGGGTCGCGCGGCAGACCGCGAAGGACCGCGTCGAGCAGATGCGCGCCGAGCTCGAAACGCGGGGCCTCGTCGCATGAGCGCGGCGGACGATCGCCGCCCGATCCTCGTCACCGGCGGCGCCGGCTTCATCGGCTGCAACCTCGCCGATCGGCTCGCCGGCGCCGGGCATGACGTGATCGTCTACGATGCCCTATCGCGCGCGGGCGTCGAGACGAACCTGGACTGGCTGGTGCGCAGCCATGGCGACCGCATCCGCCCGATCGTCGCCGACATCCGCGACGAGGCGCGTCTGGTCGAGGCGGCGGCGGGCGCCAAGGCCGTGTTCCACATGGCGGCGCAGGTCGCCGTCACCACCAGCCTCGTCGACCCGCGCGAGGATTTCGCGATCAACATCGCCAGCACCCTGGCTTTGCTGGAGGCGCTGCGTGCCCGCGCGCCGCAGACGCCGCTGATCTTCGCCTCCACCAACAAGGTGTATGGCGATCTGGCCGACGTGGATTTCGTGCTGGAGGATCAGGCCTATCGCCCGGCCGATCCGGCGATCCGCGCGCATGGCATCGGCGAGGCGCGGCCGCTCGATTTTCACACGCCCTACGGCTGCTCCAAGGGCGCGGCCGACCAATATGTGCTCGATTACGCGCGCAGCTTCGGCCTGCGCACCGCCGTGCTGCGGATGAGCTGCATCTACGGCCGGCGGCAGATGGGCACGGAGGATCAGGGCTGGGTCGCCCACTTCCTGATCCGCGCGCTGGAGGGCAAGCCGATCACGCTCTACGGCGACGGCCACCAGGTGCGCGACATCCTCGACGTAGCGGACGCGGTGGACGCTTATCTCGCCGCGTGGCAGCGGATCGACACGATCGCCGGTCGCGCCTTCAACCTGGGTGGCGGCCCCGCCAACGCGGTGAGCCTGCGCCAGCTGCTGGGCCATATCGGCGCCCTCACCGGCCGCGCGGTGGACGTGGACTATTCGGACTGGCGGGCCGGCGACCAGCGCTACTTCGTGGCGGACACCCGCGCCGCCGAGACCGCCCTCGGCCTTTCCGGCAGGGTGGACTGGCGCAGCGGCGTCGCCGCGCTCGCCAACTGGCTGTCGGAGGCACGCGGCCTCGCTCTGCCCGCCCGGCGGATAGAGGCGGCGGCATGAGCCGGCGCCGCCTGCTGCTGACGGCCGATACGGTCGGCGGGGTGTGGCAATATGCCACCGAACTCGCCCGCGCGCTCGCCCCGCTGGACTATGACGTCGTGCTGGCGCTGCTCGGCCCCGCGCCGTCGGAGGGGCAGCGCGGCGCGGTGGCCGATATCGAGCTGGTCGAGACCGGCCTGCCGCTCGACTGGCTGGCGCCGGATGCCGGTGCCGTCGCCGCGGCGGGCGCGGCGCTGGCGCGGCTGGCGGCGGATTGCGGCGCGGATATCGTGCAGGTCAACCAGCCGGCGCTCGCCGCCGACACGCGGTTCGGCGTGCCGGTGGTGGCAATGGCGCACAGCTGCGTCGCGACATGGTGGCAGGCGGTGCGCGGCGACGCGCCGGAGCCGGCCGATTTCGCCTGGCAATCGGCGCTGATGCAGCGCGGCCTGGCCGCCGCCGACGCGATCGTCGCGCCCAGCCACGCCTATGCCGCCGCGCTGCACCGGCGCTACGCGCTGCCGGCGCTGCCGGATGTCGTGCACAACGGCCGCACGCCGCTGGCGGCGCCGGCGGGCGCGCTGCACGATTTCGCCTATACCGCCGGCCGCCTGTGGGACGAAGGCAAGGATGTGGCGACGCTCGATCGCGCCGCCGCCCGGCTCGGCATCCCGTTTAAGGCCGCCGGGCCGACGGTGGGGCCGAACGGGCAGCAGATCCGCCTCGACCATCTCCACGCGCTGGGCCGGGTGGAGGAGCGCGTGATCGCCGGCTGTATCTCCGCCCGTCCGGTGTTCGTCTCGGCCGCGCGCTACGAGCCGTTCGGGCTGGCCGTGCTGGAGGCGGCGCTCGCCGGCTGCCCGCTCGTCCTGTCCGACATCCCCACCTTCCGCGAGCTGTGGGACGGCGCGGCCCTGTTCGTCGAGCCCGGCGACCATGCCGGCTTCGCCCGCGCGATCGAGACGCTGGTCGGCGACGTGCCGGTGCGGCTGGCGCGCGGCGATCTCGCCCGCCGGCACGCCGCGCACTTCTCGCCCGCACGCATGGCAGCGGCGATGGACGGGGTCTATGCCCGCCTGCTCGCACGATCGGCGAAGCGGGGCGTGGCGGCGTGAGGGTCGCCTACTTCACCCACTCGCTCGCCTCCTGCTGGAACCATGGCAACGCCCATTTCCTGCGCGGCGTGCTGAGCGAGCTGATCGCGCGAGGCCACGCCGTGCGGGCGCTGGAGCCGGCCGGCAACTGGAGCCTGGCGAACCTGCTGGCCGATGCCGGCGAGGACGGCCTGTCGCCCTACCGCGCCGCCTATCCGGAGCTTTCGTCGGAGAGCTTCGCCGCCGACGCGGATCCGGCCGCGCTGGTGGGCGACGCCGATCTGGTGATCGTGCACGAGTGGAACGATCCGCCGCTCGTCGCGGCGATCGGCGCGCTGCGCAAGGCCGGCGGCCGCTTCACCCTGCTGTTTCACGATACCCACCACCGCGCCGTCAGCGATCCGGAGGCGATCCACGCCTTCGACCTCTCCGGCTATGACGGCGTGCTGGCGTTCGGCGAGACGCTGGCCGCCGTCTACCGCCGCTGGGGCTGGGGGAACCGCGTGTGGACGTGGCACGAGGCCGCCGACACCCGCCTGTTCCACCCGCCGGCCGAGGAGCTGGAACGGTCCGGCCTCGTCTGGATCGGCAACTGGGGCGAGGGCGAGCGGACGCAGGAGATAGAGGAGTATCTGCTGCGCCCCGCCGAGGCCGCCGGCCTGCCGCTGGACATATTCGGCGTGCGCTATCCGGATGCCGCCCGCGCGCTGCTCGCCACGCACGGTGCGCACTATCGCGGGTGGGCGCCGAACGCGCGCGCGCCGGAGATCTTCGCCCGCCACCTCGCCACCGTGCACGTGCCGCGCCGCTACTACGCCACCGTGCTGCCCGGCATCCCCACGATCCGCATGTTCGAGGCGCTGGCCTGCGGCATCCCGCTGGTCTCGGCGCCGTGGGACGATGCCGAGCATCTGTTCCGCCCGGGCATCGACTATCTCGTCGCTCCGAACGGCGCGGCGATGACCCGCCACCTGCAGGATCTGCACGGCGATTCCGCCCTGCGCGCGTCCCTGGCCGCGCACGGGCTGGAAACCGTCCGCGCCCGTCACACCTGCGCCCACCGCGTCGACGAGCTGCTCGCGATCGTCGACGCGCTCGGCGCCGCCACCCATCCCGCAACCGCGAGGAACGTCGCGTGAAGATCGCCTTCTACGGATCCAGCCTGCTCTCCTCCTACTGGAACGGCGCCGCGACCTATTATCGCGGCATCCTGCGCGATCTCGCCGCGCGCGGCCATGCCATCACCTTCTACGAGCCGGACGCCTTCGACCGGCAGCAGCATCGCGACATCGATCCGCCGGAATGGGCGCGCTCCGTGGTCTATCCCGCGACCGAGGCGGCGATGCGCGGCGTGCTGGCGGAAGCCGGCGGGGCCGACATCGTCGTCAAGGCGAACGGCGTCGGCGTGTTCGATCGCGAGCTGCTGGAGGGCGTGATCGCGCAGGCCCGGCCGGGCGCGCTGCGCATCTTCTGGGATGTCGACGCCGCCGCCACGCTGGACGAGATGCGCGGCGACGCGGACCATCCGGTGCGCGCCGCCCTGCCCGATCTGGACATGGTGCTCACCTACGGCGGCGGCCCGCCGGTGATCGACGCCTATCGCGGCTTCGGCGCGGCGGAGTGCGTGCCCGTCTACAACGCGCTCGATCCCACGACGCACTTCCCGGTCGCGCCCGATCCGCGCTTCGCCTGCGATCTCGCCTTCCTGGGCAACCGCCTGCCGGATCGGGAGGCGCGGGTGGAGGAGTTCTTCCTGAAGCCCGCCGCCGCTTTGCCCGAACGGCAGTTCCTGATCGGCGGCAATGGCTGGGAAACCAAGGAGATGCCGGCCAATGTGCGCCATCGCGGCCACGTCTACACGGCCGAGCACAACGCCTTCAACTGCACGCCCAAAGCGGTGCTGAACGTGGCGCGGGACAGCATGGCCCATGTCGGCTTCTCGCCCGCCACCCGCGTGTTCGAGGCGGCCGGCGCCGCCGCCTGCCTCATCACCGATGCGTGGGAGGGGATCGAGCAGTTCCTGAAGCCCGACTACGAGGTGCTGGTGGCGCGTGACGGGCAGGACGTGGCCGATCACCTCGCCGCCCTCACGCCCGATCGGGCGCAGGCGATCGGCCGCGCGGCGCTGGCGCGCGTGCTGGCCGACCACACCTACACGCTGCGCGGCGCGCAGGTGGACGCGCTGTTCAAGGCGCATGCGGACAGGCAGCGGGTGGCGGCATGAAGCTCGTCGTCCTCGGCCTTAGCCTCTCCTCCGCCTGGGGCAACGGCCATGCCACCACGTTCCGCGCGCTGCTGAAGGCGTTCGCCGCGCGCGGGCACGAGATCCTGTTCCTGGAACGCGACGTGCCCTGGTATGCCGCCGCGCGCGACATCGCCGATCCCGATTACTGCCGCCTGGCCTTCTACGCCGACCTAGCCGACCTGCGCCGCTGGACGGCCGAGATCGCGCAGGCGGACGCGGTGATCGTCGGCTCCTACGTGCCGGAAGGCGTCGCCGTCGGCCGCTTCGTGCAGGAGACGGCGGACGGCACCACCGCCTTCTACGATATCGACACCCCCGTGACGCTCGCCAAGCTGGCGCGCGGCGACTTCGAATATCTCTCGCCGGAGATCATCCCCGGCTACGACGTCTACCTCTCCTTCACCGGCGGGCCGACGCTGGACCGGCTGGAGCAGGCGTTCGGCTCGCCCGCCGCCCGCGCGCTCTACTGCTCGGTCGATCCCGCGCTCTACGCGCCCACGGGCGCCGCCAAGCGGTGGGATCTCTCCTATCTCGGCACCTACAGCCCCGATCGCCAGCCGACGCTGGACCGGCTGCTGCTGGTGCCGGCGCGCGCTTTGCCCGATCGCCGCTTCGTCGTCGCCGGGCCGCAATATCCGGCGGAGATCGACTGGCCGGCCAATGTCGAGCGGATCGAGCACCTGCCGCCGGCCGACCACGCCGACTTCTACTCCGCCTCCCGCTTCACCCTGAACGTGACGCGCGGCGACATGATCGCCGCCGGCTGGTCCCCCTCCGTGCGCCTGTTCGAGGCGGGCGCGTGCGGCACGCCGATCGTGTCGGACATATGGGACGGGATCGAGACGCTGTTCACGCCCGGCCGCGAGATCCTGCTTGCCGCCGACGCCGAGACGGTGATCGCGGCGCTGGGCGCGGGCGATGCCGACGCGATCGGCGCGGCCGCGCGGGAGCGGGTGCTGGCCGCCCACACGGCCGCCCATCGCGCGGCCGAACTGGAAGCCTATCTGGCCGCCGCCGCCACGGCGCGCGGCCGCGCGACTTTGGCGGGAGCGGCCTGAACGACATGACCGAACGACATGAGAGACTGGCTAAGGAGCAGGACATGGCAGCAGGCAATCGCGGGCTCGCAATCGTCGCCGGGGGTGCCGGCTTCATCGGCTCGCACCTGTGCCGCGCGCTGACGGAACGCGGCCACGAGGTGCTCTGCCTCGACAATCTGCAGACGGCCCGCCCGTCCAACCTGCGGCTGCTGGAGGCGCTGCCCGGCTTTTCGTTCATCGAGGCGGACGTGGTGAACCCGCTGCCCGCCGCCGTCGCCGCCCGTGCGGGCGAGATCACGCGCGTCTACAATCTCGCCTGTGCCGCCTCGCCGCCGCAATATCAGGCCGATCCCGAGCACACGATGCTCACCAACGTGCTCGGCACGCACCATCTGCTGCGGCTGGCCGAGCAGGCCGGCGCGCGCTTCCTCCTCACCTCCACCAGCGAGGTGTATGGCGATCCGGAGATGCACCCGCAGGTGGAGGCGTATCGCGGCTGGGTGAGCTGCACCGGCCCGCGCGCCTGCTATGACGAGGGCAAGCGCGCGGCCGAGGCGCTGACCTTCGACTATGCCCGCCTGGGCCGCGCCGCCGTGCGGGTGGCGCGGATCTTCAACACCTACGGCCCCAACATGCATCCGGACGACGGCCGCGTCGTCTCGAACCTGCTCTGCCAGGCGCTGTCCGGCCGTGAGATCACCGTGCATGGTGACGGCAGCCAGACGCGCAGCTTCTGCTACGTCAGCGACATGGTGGAGGGGCTGATCCGCCTGATGGAGAGCGACATCGACGGCACCGAGCCGGTCAATCTCGGCAATCCGGCGGAGATGACGGTGAACGAGCTGCTCGACCGCATCCTCGCGATCGTCGACACGGAGGCGCCGGTCGTCCACAAGCCGATGCCGCAGGACGATCCGCGCCGGCGGCGGCCGGATATCGGCCGCGCCCAGGCGCTGCTCGGCTGGGCGCCGCAGGTGCCGCTGGAAACCGGCCTCGCCCGCACCGCCGCCTGGTTTGCCGAGGAGATAGGCGCCACCGCCGCGCTCAGCGCCCGGGCGACCCAATGCGCGTAGACGCGGAGGCCCCGGTGGCCGCACCGGACGCGACCACGATGCGCGCCGCGATCCTCGCCGCGCCGGGCGAGATCCGCTTCGCCGAGGTGCCGCTGCCGGAGCCCGGCCCCGGCCAGGTCCGCATCCGGCTGGAAGGCTGCGGCGTCTGCGCCTCCAATCTGGAGCCGTGGGCCGGGCTGGAATGGCTGACCTACCCCGGCGAGGCCGGCGGCCCCGGCCACGAGGGCTGGGGTATTGTCGATGCGATCGGCGCCGGCGTGCGCGGCCTCGCCCTTGGAGACCGCGTCGCCACCCTCTCCGGCCGCAGCTTCGCCGGCTACGACGTGGCCGATGCGGCGGAGGTGGTGGCGCTGCCAGAGGCGCTGGCCGGCCGGCCGTTCCCCGGCGAGCCGCTCGGCTGCGCGTTCAACATCTTCCGCCGCAGCGATATCGCGCCCGGCCAGACGGTGGCGATCATCGGCATCGGCTTTCTCGGCGCGATCCTGACGCAGCTGGCGAGTGATGCCGGCGCGCGCGTGATCGCCATCTCGCGCCGGCAGTCCTCGCTCGATCTCGCCCGTCGCTATGGCGCCGCCGAGACGATCGCGATGGACGATCACTGGGCGATCATCGATCAGGTGAAGCGGCTGACCGGCGACGCGATGTGCGCGCGTGTGATCGAGGCCGTCGGCAAGCAGTGGCCGCTCGATCTGGCGGGCGAGCTCGTCGGCTTCGGCGGCAAGCTGATCGTGGCGGGCTACCATCAGGATGGCCCGCGCCAGGTGAACATGCAGAACTGGAACTGGAAAGGCATCGACGTGGTGAACGCGCACGAGCGCGACCTGGCGGTACGCCTGCGCGGCGTGCGGGAGGCGGTGGCGGCGGTCGCCTCCGGCCGCTTCGATCCCGCGCCGCTCTACACCCACGTCTATCCGCTCGACCGGCTCGGCGACGCGCTGGACGACACGCGGGACAAGCCGGACGGGTTCGTCAAGGCGCTCGTCACCTGTGGCTAGGCCGAGGATCGGCTTTCTCGGCGTCGGCTGGATCGGGCGGCACCGCATGGCGGCGATGATCGCCACCGGCGCGATCGAGCCGGCGGCGATCGCCGATCCGTCCGCCGGAATGATCGCCGAGGCCGCCGCGCTGGCACCCGGCGCCACGATCGTCACCTCGCTGGATGAGATGCTGGCGCTCGGCCTCGACGGCGTCGTCGTCGCCAGCCCCAGCGCGCTGCACGCCGAACAGTCGATCCGCGCGCTGGCGGCGGGTGCGGCGGTGTTCTGCCAGAAACCGCTTGGCCGCTCGGCGGCGGAGGCGCGCGGCGTGGTAGATGCCGCGCGAGCCGCCGATCGCCTGCTCGCGGTCGACCTCTCCTACCGCTTCACCGCCGGCGTGGGCGCGATCGCGCCGCTCGTCCGCTCCGGCGCGCTCGGGCGGATCTACGCGATCGATCTCGTCTTCCACAACGCCTACGGGCCGGACAAGCCGTGGTTCTACGATCGCGCGCTCTCCGGCGGCGGCTGCGTCATGGATCTGGGCGTCCACCTCGTCGATCTCGCGCTCTGGACGATGGGCTTTCCGGACACGCGCGGGCCGGTGTGCGCCAGCCTGTCGGCGGGTGGCGCGCCGCTGGCGGGCGACGCGGTGGAGGATCATGCCATCGCCAGCTTCGCCTTGGCCGACGGGCCCGTGGTGCGGCTCGCTTGCTCGTGGCGGCTGCACGCCGGCCGCGATGCGGAGATCGCGGCCGCCTTCTACGGCACGGACGGGGGCGCGGCGCTGCGCAACGTGGGCGGCTCCTTCTACGATTTCACCGCCGAACGCTTCTCCGGCACCGCCAGCGAGACGATCGCCACCCCGCCCGACGACTGGGGCGGCCGCGCGGCGGCGGACTGGGCGGTACAGCTGGCCGCCGGCGCCCGCTTCGATCCCGCGGCGGAACGGCTGGTGACGGTCGCCGACATGCTCGACCGCATCTATGCGGCGGGCGGCTGACGCCATGCGCGCCGGCCCACGATGAGCGAGGCCGCGCCGCCGCGACGCAAGGGCGGCGTGCTGCGCGTCATCGGCACCGGCATCATCACCGGCGCGGCGGACGACGATCCCTCGGCGATCGGCACCTATGCCAGCGCCGGCGCCCGCTTCGGCCTGGGCTTCCTGTGGATCGCGCCCGTCCTGCTGCCGATGATGTATGCGGTGGTCTATCTCTCGGCCAAGCTGGGGCAGGTCTACGGCAAGGGGCTGTTCGCGATCATCCGCGATCGCTACCCGCGCGGGCTGCTCTACCCGCTGATGGTGGGCGCGTTCACCGGCAACGTGATCGAGGCCGCGGCCAATCTCGGCGGCATCGGCGCCGCCCTGAACCTGATCGTGCCTGTGCCGATCCCGCTGATCGTTATCGGCAGCGCCGCCATGCTGCTGGCGCTGCAGTTCCTCGGCTCGTACCAGCTGCTCCGCTCCATTTTCCAGTGGCTCACGCTGGCGCTGTTCGCCTATGTCGCCGCCGCCTTCCTGGCCCGGCCGGACTGGCGGGAGGTGCTGACGAGCACCGTCACCCCGCGCATCCGCCCGGATGCGGAGTTCCTCGCGATGGTCGTCGCCTGCATCGGCACCTCGCTCTCGGCCTATATCTACACCTGGCAGTCCAATCAGGAGGTGGAGGAGCAGATCGCCGACGGGCGGCGGCACTGGTGGCAGCGGCGCGGCGCCACCCGCGCCGAACTCGCCCGCACGCGGCGCGACGTGATAGTCGGCATGCTGTTCTCCAACGTGATCCTCTACTTCATCATCCTCTCCACCGGCGCCACGCTCCACGCCGGCGGGCAGACCAGCATCGACAGCGCGGCCCACGCCGCCGCCGCGCTGGAGCCGCTGGCCGGCCCGGCCGCCAAATATCTGTTCGCGCTGGGCGTGGTGGGCGTCGGCTTCCTCGCCGTGCCGGTGATGACGACGGGCGCGGCCTACGATCTGGTGCAGGGCATCGGCCGCGAGGGCAGCCTGAACGCGCGCGCGGCCGACGCGCCGCTGTTCTACGCGACGATCGCGGTCGTCACGGCCGTGGCGGTGGGGCTGAACTTCCTGGGCTTCAACCCGATGCGGGCGCTGGTCTGGTCCGGCATCGTGCAGGGCTTCTCCGTGCCGCCGCTGCTGTTCATGATGATGCTGATGACGAACGATCGCGCGGTGATGGGCAAGCGCACGAACGGCTGGCTCACCAACCTGCTCGGCGGCGTCACCACGCTCGTCACCTTCCTCGCCGCCGCCGCGCTGGTCGGAACGTGGCTGGCGGCGTGATCTAGCCCGCCTTGCCGCGCGAGAGGAAGGCGGCGACGGCGTCGCGATGCTCGTCCGTCGCGTGGCAGAGCGCCTGCATCGCGGCCGCCGCCTCCAGCGCGGTCGCGAGATCGACGGTGCGGCCCTGCCGCAGCAGCCGCTTCGTCATCCGCACCGCGTGCGGCGGGTTGGCGGCGATGCGGCCGGCGAGTGCGCGGGCGTGGCCGATCAGCGCCGCGTCCGGCACCACTTCCGACACGAGCCCGCACGCGAGCGCGGCGGCCGCATCGATCGTGTCGCCGGTCAGCGCCAGCTCGCATGCCTTGGCGAAGCCGACGATGCGCGGCAGCAGCCAGGCGCCGCCGTCGCCCGGCACCAGGCCCACCTTGACGAAGCTCTCGGCAAAGCGGGCGGCGGTGCCCGCGATGCGGATGTCGCACATGCAGGCAAGATCGCAGCCGGCGCCCACCGCCGGCCCGTTCACCGCCGCGATCACCGGCGTCTCCAGCGCCTCGAAGGCCAGCGGGATGCGCTGTATGCCGTGCCGGTAATTGCTCCGCGTGCGCGCCGGCAGCGGATCGTGCAGGCCGGTGCCGGCCGCCATCTCGCGCAGGTTGCCGCCGGTGGAAAAGGCGCTGCCGGCGCCGGTGAGCACGATCGCGCGCACCGCCTCGTCCGCGTCCAGCCGCTGCATCAGCGCGACCAGCGCGTCGATCATCGGCTGATCGGAGATCGGATTGCGCGTGTCCGGCCGGTTCAGGGTGACGAGGGCGACCCCGTCCTCGCTCTCGCACAGCAGTTCGTCCGTCATCCGCCCCTCCCGTCGGTTGGTTTGACCTAGAGCGATTGCTAGGCGGGTGGAACCGATTTGCGGCCGGTGCGGCGGCGCCGGGCAAGGCCGGGCTTTCCCCGCTCGCACCGCTCGCCTATCGCCTCGCCTGATGACGCATCGTATCCACATCGTCGGCGGCGGCCTCGCCGGTTCCGAGGCGGCCTGGCAGCTGGCGGAGGCCGGCATCCCGGTCCGCCTGTCGGAGATGCGCGGGGTGGAAGGCACGCCCGCGCACAAGACCAGCGACCTCGCCGAGCTCGTCTGCTCGAACAGCTTCCGCTCCGACGATCCGGAGCGCAACGCCGTGGGCGTGCTGCATGCCGAGATGCGCACGCTCGGCTCGCTGATATTGCGCGAGGCGGACGCGCACCGCGTGCCCGCCGGCTCCGCGCTGGCGGTGGACCGCGACGGCTTCTCGGCCGCCGTCACGCAGGCCATCGCCGATCACCCGCTGATCGAGCTGGTGCGCGAGCGGGTGGATGCGCTGCCGGACGGGCCGGCGATCGTCGCCACCGGCCCGCTCACCGCGGCCTCCCTCGCCTCAGCGATCGCCGGCGAGACGGGGGAGGAGGCGCTCGCCTTCTTCGATGCGCTGGCGCCGATCGTCCATTTCGAGACGATCGACATGGATGTCGCGTGGTATCAGTCGCGCTGGAATAAGGGAGACGGCAAGGATTACATCAACTGCGCGCTGACGAAGGACGAATATCTCGCCTTCCAGGCCGCCCTGATCGCCGGCGAGAAGACCGCCTTCAAGGAATGGGAGGCGGACACCCCCTATTTCGACGGCTGCATGCCGATCGAGGTGATGGCGGAGCGCGGCGTTGAGACCCTGCGCTACGGCCCGATGAAGGGGGTGGGCCTGGACGATCCGCGCACCGGCCGCTGGCCCTATGCCGTGGTGCAGCTGCGGCAGGACAATGCGCTGGGCACGCTGTGGAACATCGTCGGCTTCCAGACGAAGCTGAAACATGCCGAGCAGGTGCGCCTGTTCCGCACCATAGCGGGGCTGGAGAAAGCGGAGTTCGCCCGGCTCGGCGGCCTTCACCGCAACACCTTCCTCAACGCGCCGCGCCTGCTGGATGGCGAGCTGCGGCTGCGCAGCGCGCCGCACATCCGCTTCGCCGGCCAGATCACGGGCTGCGAGGGCTATATCGAGAGCGCCGCCATCGGCCTCCTCGCCGGCCGCTTCGCCGCCGCCGAACTGGCCGGCCGCGCGCTGCCCCCGCCGCCTGTGGAGACGGCGCTCGGCGCGCTGCTGGGCCACATCACCGGCGGCGCGAAGGCGGAGACGTACCAGCCGATGAACGTCAATTTCGGCCTGTTCCCGCCAATGCCCGAAGCGAGGAAGAAGGAGCGCAAGCCGGCCATGGCGGCACGCGCGCGGCAGGCGCTGGCGGGATGGATGGCGGGGTAGCGGCGCGGGGATAGCGGATGTCGCGCAGAAACGGACGCTTCAGAGCCGGTTTGGCTTGAACATTCGACGATGATAAGCACCGATTATGAAAGACGCCTTGACCGCTGTAGCCGCCTCAGCGGCTTTTGTGATCTTTCCAGCTAGTGCTGAAATCCCCCAGGGGCCTCCGATCATAGTAATTCCTCAAGGTAAGCTTGAGAATCGGCACAAACTATCTATCATTGAATGGGTTTCAAAGTTGAGAGACCGTGAGAATGTCTGGCTCACAATATCGGGATTTACCGAGGCCGGACAATCTATATCTGCCAATCTAAATCGCGGTTGCCGCTACGCGCGCCTAGTCGCAGCAGAATTCATTAGATACGGATTTAACTCTGATCGTATAGACCTAGTGAGCTTCGGCGAGCAGAGACCGCTGTTTACGCCTGAGGCTGGTGAAGACATTAGGTGGAACCGCCGGGTTGAGATTACCTTCCGATCCGCCGCCGAGCCAACGGAACTAAGTCGCGAGAACAGGAAGTGTCGCTTGCGTTAGAGTTTGCGGCGATCCGTCGTTCGTCCGCTTTCCACCAAAGCCAGACCTCGCCCGTTCACGGCCGGACGAACAGGCTCAGCGACGCCACGTGGTTCATCCGCCTGCGCCCGCCCGGATCGTTGATCAGCTGGTTCAGATAGCCCGCCTCGATCGTCGTCCTGCCCGCCAGCGGGATTTCCACGCCGGCGAAGCCGCGCAGCTGGTCGAAGCCGGCGCGGGCGCCCCAGTCCGTGTCGTTCAGCGCCACGAACGCCTCCGCCGAGACGAGCGCCCGCGTGCGCTGCGGCCGGCCGAGCGGGTGGACGTAGCGGATCATCTCGCGCACCCGCCAGCCGGTGTCGGAGCCGGTCGACAGCCGCCGATGCTCCAGCCGCGTGCGGGACGAGAGCGTGCCGGCGCCCGACTTGGGTAGCGTCCAGCTCAGCTGGAGGAACAAGCGGTCCTCATTGCGGTCGCGCGCCCTCTCCACTGGCAGCACGACATGGGCGTAGCCGGCATAGGCCGTCACCCGGTCGGACGCCTTCCAGCCGATCGCCGGCCGCAGAATCAGCTGGCCGAGCCGCCCGGCGCCGTCCACGAAGCGCGGCTGCGCCTCCAGGAAATAGGCCAGCCTGCTGCCGGGCACGGTGCCGATCACGGTTGCGTTCAGCCAGACCTGCTCGTCCGTCACCGTCTCCGCCGCCGCCGGGGCGGCCGTCGCGGCGAGGCCGGCGGCGATCAGGAAGGCGGGGTGGCGCATCGCGCGCGCCTGTGCCGCAGCCGCACGGCCGCGTCCAGCCGTGCCGCCCCCGGCCACATTTCGTTACGCAAAGGCCGCTACGCCGCGCGCGCCTGCCCCAGCCCGAACAGCCGGCCGAGCGCCTTGTCCAGCATCAGCAGCTGCCACAGCAGCCGGCCATGGTCGCTGCGGCCGGCGCGATGATCGGCCGCCAGCGCGGCGATCGCGCCCGCGTCGAACCAGCCGGTCTCGGCCAGCGCCGATCCGTGGGCGATCGCGTCCGCCGCGCCCGCCAGCGGCCCGCGGAACCACGCGCCGATCGGGGTGACGAAGCCCATCTTGCGGCGGTGCAGGATCTCGTCCGGCAGATAACGGCCCAGCGCGCGCTTCATCAGCCACTTGCCGCTGCCGCCGCGCACCCGCATCGATACGGGCAGCCGCGCGGCGAACTCGACGAGGCGATGGTCGAGCAGCGGCTCCCGCGCCTCCAGCGATACGGCCATGCTCGTCCGATCCACCTTCGTCAGGATGTCGCCCGGCAGCCAGATCTTGAGGTCGGCATATTGCGCGCGGTCGAGCGCGTCGCGCGCCGGCGCCGCGCGCATCGCCGCCACGTAGCGATCCTCCGCCCGGTGGCCGGCCAGCGCCGCCAGCGCCGCCGGGGCGTAGAGGCGGTGGCGCAACGCCGGCGGCGTCACCCCCACGCTCAGCGCATAGGCCTCCTCGCCGCTGCGGCCGAGCGCCTGCAGGGTCGTCTTGGCGCGGAACCGCTGCGGTGCCCAGTCGAGCTTCGGGAAGCGATCGCCCAGCGCGCCGATCGCCGCGCGCGCGCCGCCCAGCAGCAGCGCGCGGGCGCGCTCCTCGGCCAGGTGGAAGGCGTGGCGGCGGTAGCCGGCGAACGCCTCGTCGGCCCCGTCGCCGGAGAGCGCCACCGTCACCCGCTCGCGCGCCAGCTCGCACACGCGATAGGTGGGCAAGGCGGAGGCATCGGCGAACGGCTCGTCGAAGGCGTGCGCCAGCGTGTCGATCAGCCCGAAATCGCCGGCCGCCACGTGCCGGGTGCGGTGGCTGGTGGCGAAGCGATCGGCGACGATCCTCGCGTAGCGCGTCTCGTCGTGGCTCGCCTCGTCGAAGCCGATCGAGCAGGTCTCCACCGCGTGCGGGCTCGCCTCCGCCATCATCGCCACGACGGCGGAGGAATCGACCCCGCCCGACAGGAAGGCGCCGAGCGGCACGTCCGCCACCATGCGCGATCGCACGCCCTGGCGCAGCAGATCGAGCAGTTCCGCCTCGCGCGCCGCCACCGATCCGCGCGCGCGATCGGCGAAGCTGATGTCCCACCACTTGGTCGGCCACGCCAGCGGCTCGCCGCGCCGCAGCGCCAGCCAGTGACCGGCCGGCAGCTTGCGCACGCCGGCCAGGATGCAGGCGTCGTCCGGCACGTAGCCGAGGCCGAGATAATCGTCGACGGCGGTGAAATCGGGCGCGCGGCGCAGCAGCGGATGGGCGAGCAGGCCCTTCAGTTCCGAGGCGAAGATCACCGCGCCGTCGGAAAGCTCGGCATAATGCAGCGGCTTCACGCCGAAGCGGTCGCGCGCCAGGAACAGCCTGTTCTCGGCCGCATCGTGGATGGCGAAGGCGAACATGCCGTTCAGCCGCGGCAGCACCGCCGGCCCCCACTGCCGCCAGCCGCGCAGGATCACCTCGGTATCGCCGTGGGTGGTGAAGGCGTGGCCCAGCGCCTCCAGCTCCCGCCGCACCTCCATGAAATTGTAGATCTCGCCGTTGAAGGTGATGGTGAGGGCGCCGTCCTCCGTCGCCATTGGCTGCGGGCTGCCGGCGACGTCGATGATCGCCAGGCGGCGGTGGCCGAGGCCGACGCCCGGCGCCGTCCACACGCCCTCGCCGTCCGGACCGCGATGCGCCTGCGCGTCCGTCATCGCGCGCACGCGCTGCGGATCCACGGGCTTGGCCGTGCCGATGTGGAAGATGCCGGCGATGCCGCACATGTCAGCCGCCCGCCATGCCGTCGGCCAGCCGGTCGATCGGGCCGAGCGCCTTCAGAAAGGCGTCGATCGCCGGTCGCGTGCTGGTGGCGCGATCGGGCTGCACGGCGGAGACGAGCACCGCCACCGCCCGCCGCCGTCCGCCCAGCAGGCGCACCCGCAATGTCTCCAGCTTCACGCCCACTTCGCTGCCCGTCACGATGCCGCCCACCCGATAGAATGTCGCGACCTCGCGCACCAGCGGGCCGGGCGCGGAGATGCGGAAGGCGCGGCCGGCGGGCGGCGCGACCGTATCGTCGGTCCACGCCCAGTCGCCCTCCGGATCGATCGCCCCCTGGCCGTAACCGACGATCTCGCGTCCCTCCGCCTGATCGCCGTAGACGGCGATGGCGAGCGTCACGACATGCCCCCGCCCATCACCATAATAGGCCTGTATGCGGTGATCCGCGCCCGTGAAGCGCGGCGTCCACGGATGCGATCGGTCCACCACGCGCGTCCAGCCCGGCACCACCGGCGGCTCGATATGACGCGGCAGCGTCGCCGCGCCGCCCGCCGCGATAGCCGCCGACCACAGGATCGGCGCCACCGCCACCGCGATCGCCGCCACCGCGATCGCCAGCGCGCGGCCCGGCCGGTCCGGCAGCGGCGCCACCGGCTGGAGATCGGCCGCGTCGAACCAGCGATCGTTCGGCCCGCGATCGAAGAAGCGCCAGCCGAGGCCGATCAGCGCGGCGATCACCACGGCGAAGAACACCCAGCCGTAGACGACATGATCGAACGTGCCCGCCACGTCGCCGTCCGTCAGATAGCCGACATAGATGGTGCCGAACGCGCGCACCCCGTTGGCCAGCACCGGCGCCACGATCGCCGCCAGCATGAACAGTCCGCGCCGCGTCCACGATCGGAAGCAGACGTTGGCCACCAGCGCGCCGTAGGCGATCATCGCCACCAGGAACTTCACGCCGGAACAGGCCTCGGCCACCTCGTAATAGCCGTTCGGGATGGTGATGAAGACGCCCTCGATCCGCGCCGGCACGCCGAACGCGCCGAGCAGCCCCATGCACATCCGCGCCGTCAGCGTCTGCAGCGGCGGCACCAGCGTGTCGCCCGCGGGCACCAGGAACAGCATATAGCAGAGCGGGAACAGCAGGCCGCGCGCCACGTCGCGGCCAAGGCAGGCGACGACCGCGCCCTGCATCATCACCACCAGCCCCAGATGCCGGGCGAGCGCCACGCCGGCGGCGGCGCCCAGCAGCCAGCCGGCCGCGCCCGCCGCCACCACCAACAGGCCCGGCGCCCACGCGTGCGGCACCAGCCGGGCGAGCTCGGCGCGGCGCTGCCACACCAGCCAGGCGATGATCGGGCCGACGAACAGGCAGTGGCCGAAGGTGGAGCTGTTCCACCAGATATCCGCCATCGTCGCGGCATCGCGCGCGAAGATCAGCAGGATGGCGAGCCACACCCCGCCGACCAGCGCCAGATGCAGGCGCCATGGATCGGCGTGGGTGCGGTCGGGCATCGCGGCCGCCAGGGCCGGCTCCAGCGCCATCATGCCGCCGCTTCGAGCGCCGCGGCCTCGGGCATCACCAGCGCGGCGAGCGGCGCCAGCTGCCGCGCCCAAGCATAGTCCGCCACCAGCCGCGCCCGCGCCGCGGCGCCGATCGCGGCGGCGCGGTCGGGCGCGGCGAGCAGGGCGACGACGGCGTCCGCCTCGCCGCCGGCGTCCGCCACGATCAGCTCGCGCCCCGGCTCCGCCGCGATCCCCTCGAACGCGGCGGGCGAGGCGACGACCGGGCGGCCCATCGCCATCGCCTCTAGCACCTTGTTCTGGATGCCGCGCGCCAGATCGAGCGGGGCCACCACCACGTCGGCGGCGGCCAGCCACCCGCGCACGTCCGCCACGGCGCCGGTGACGATCACGCCGCTTTGCCCGTCCAGCGCGCGCACCGCCGGCGCCGGGTTGCGGCCGACGATGGCGAAGGCGGCGGCGGGAAAGCGGGCGCGGATCGCCGGCAGGCTGCGCGTGGCGAAGCGGGTGACGGCGGCGACGTTCGGCCGATAGTCCATCTGCCCGGTGAACACGAGAAGCGGCTTGGGCAGCGGCGCGGCCACCTTCGCGAAATCCGCCGTCGGATCAAAGTAAGCGAGATCCACGCCGTTGCCCAGCGCGCGCACCCGATCCGCGCCCAAACCGCTCGCCCGGCGGAACAGCGCCGCCTCCGCCTCGCTGACGAACAGGCTCGCATCCGCATCCCGCGCCACGGCGATCTCGAACGCTTCCAGGGTCCGCGCCTCGCGCGCGTGCAGCCGCCGCATCGGCCCGCGCGCATCGGCGGCATAAGCGGCGAACTTGGCCGAATCGACGTCGACGAAGTCCATGACGAAGCGCGCGCCGTGGCGCCGGGCGGGCACGAACTGCGCCATCTGGCCGGAAAAGGCGACGATCGTGGCGATCCGCCCGCCGGCTACCTTCTCCGCGACGAAGCGGCGCATCGTCCGGCTGTCGAACATGGCGACCGAGACCGGCCCGCCGGCCCGCCCGGCGGCCAGCAGCGCCGCCGCGCGCGAGCGCGTCCGCCGCTCGACATGCAGCGAGGCGACGAGCGGGCGCAGCGCCTCGGCATGCGCGAGATCGGCGGCATCGTCGGCGAAGCAGGCCAAGTGGACGCGGCCCAGCCCGGTGAGCGCCTTCAGCAGGTGATAGGAACGGATCTTGTCGCCCCGGTCCGGTGGAAACGGCACGCGGTGGACGAGGAACAACATGTCCCCCATCAGCCGAGCCCGCGCGCGATCGGCGGCCCCAGCCGGTTGGCGAGCCACAGCGGCAGCCTTTGCCACAGGGCGATCTGCGCGCGATATTTCGGGTTCAGCGGGTTCACCTCGCGCGGGCGCACGCCATCGGCGGTGCGCACCGCGTAGCTCAGCGGCGCGGGATCGAACCCCCAGTTGCGCTTGAACGCGAAGGCGCCGGTGCCGGGCTTGGACCGGCCGAAATCGAAGCGTGTGCAGCCGCGCTCGCGGGCGGCCCGCATCAGCGCGAAATACATGAGGTCGTTGGCCCGCCACGTCCGCGCCTCGGCCGTGCCGCCTCCCCAATAGGGCATCACCGCGCCGGCGAAGTAGAGGCTGAGCACGCTGGCGATCGGCCGCCCCTCGTGCCGCACGGTGAGGATGTCGGCATCCTCGCCGAACCCCTCCAGCACCGCATCGAACAGCGCGCGCGGAAAGACCGGGGTGCCGAGATTGCGCACGCTGGCGCTGTAGACCGCATAGTGGGCGGCGCGATCCGCCTCGCCCCGGCCGATCTCCACCGTCAGCGGGAAGCCAAGCGCGCGGCGCACCTCGGCGCGCTGCTTGCGCGGGATGGCGAGCAGCTCGGCCGCGTCGTCGGTGGCGAGCGGGCGGACGAAGCCGGCATAGCTGCCGCCGGACACGTGCCAGCCCTCCCCCTCCGGCAGCCAGCCGCCGCGCAGCTCCAGCGAGGGGCAGCTCAGCCGTTCGGCGAGGCGCCACGCCTCGGCGCAGAGGGCCTCGGCCGCGATCGCATCCTCAGCCAGAATGCCGCCGCCGATGGCGAAGCCGCTGGAGACGAGCGCGCGGCCGAACAGGGCCGAGTGGATGGCGCTGAGCGGCAGCACGCCGGCGATCCTCGCCCCGCGCCGGGCGACCAGATAATGCGCCGGCTGGCCGCACCCGACCGCGACGGCGAGGCTCCACGCCGGCAGGTGGAACGGGGTGGCGTCGGGCCGCGCCCGCAGCCAGGAGAGAACCTGTTCGCCCGACCCGGCGGCCGCCGAATCGAGGGGTTCCACCACGATTCCCTCGGCCCGCACCTGCGTCATCGCGTTCACAGGCCGGCGGCCTGCGCCGCCGCGACCTGGTCGACGCGGCCCCAGTCGAACCGGCGGATCAGCCGGCGCAGCTTGCCCTCCATCGCGCCCAGTCGGCTGTAGTGGCGCACGCGGGAGCGCAGCGGCGCGTTCGCCACGCGCGGCTGGCCGGGGTCGATCTCCCACGGGTGGAAGTAGAAGATGGCGGGTCGCCGCTCCGTGCGGTTCACCTGCCCGATCGCCCAGCGCGAAAAGGCGTAGGGCAGCAGCCGGAAGAAGCCGCCGCCGCCCGCCGCCAGGGTGCGCCCGGCGAAGCGCGCGGTCGTCACCGGCAGCTCGATCATCGCCGATCCGGCGACCGGGCGGAAGGCGAAGCGCGGCGCTTCCGGCCAGCCGTAATGATCGTGCTTCACCGGCGCCACGCTGGACGAATAGGCATAGCCCTCCTCCGCCAGGATCGCGTGCGCCCAGGGCGTGCGGGTGTCGATGGAGAAGCTGGGCGCGCGATAGCCGGTGACGCGCACGCCGCCCGCGTCCTCGATCGCGGCGCGCGCCCGCGCCAGATCGGCGCGGAACTGATCGGGCGTCAGGGTGAAGACGCGGGCATGATCCCAGCCGTGGCTGGCGATCTCGTGCCCGGCGGCGACGATGCGGCGGATCAGCGCGGGGTGCCGCTCCGCCACCCAGCCGAGCGTGAAGAAGGTCGCCTTCACGCCCTCGTCGGCGAACAGGCGGAGCACCGCGTCGCTGTTGCGCTCCACCCGCGCGGGCAGGCCGGCCCAGTCGGCGCGATCGATCACCGTCTCGAACGCGCCGACCTGGAACCAGTCCTCGACATCGACGGACAGCGCGTTGCGCACGGGCGGATCAGGCGAGGCCGGTGCGGCGGAAGGCGCCGGGGCGCTGCGGCGTGCCGTCGTCCTCGGCCCAGTCGATCAGCAGGGTGAGCACGCGGCGCAGCGCCGCATCCTGCTCCTCGACGCGCGCCTCAAGCGCGGCGATGCGGGCGACGAGGGCGGCATCGGTCGCCGGCTCCTGCGCCCGCGCCTCCAGCGCGGCGATGCGGCCCAGCACGGCGTGATCGGCCGCCGGCGCGGCGTGCGCCGCCGGGCGGCCGGCCTCCGCATCATGCCCCATGTCGTCCGCCACCGCCTCCACCGCGTCCGCGTCGATGATGCGCAGATCCTCCATCGCGCCGTGCAGCAGCAGGCGGTTGGCAAGCGTGTTGAGCGTACGCGGCACGCCGCGCGAATGATCGTAGAGCGCGGCGCACGCCGCCGCCGTGAAGCGCGGATTGCCGCTCCAGCCGACCAGCGCCAGGCGATGTTCGAGATAAGGCTGCACCTCGTCCGCGTCCATCGGGTCGAGATGGTGGGTGGCGATCACGCGCTGTCGCAGCTGCTCCAGGCTCTCGGCCTTCTGCAGCTTCTCGCGGAACTCGGGCTGGCCCAGCAGGAAGATCTGCAGCAGCGACTGCCCGCCCGACTGGAAATTGGAGAGCATGCGCAGCTCCTCCAGCGCCGAAACCGGCAGGTTCTGCGCCTCGTCGACGATCAGCAGCGTGCGCTTGCCCTCGCGCGTCTGGGCGTGGAGGAAGCGTTCGACGCGATCGAGCAGCTGCGCCTTGGCGACGCCTTCCGTCGCCAGGCCGAGCCCCTGCGCCGCCAGCCGCAGCATGTCATCCCCCTCCACCTGCGTGGAAACCAGCCGCACGACGGCCAGGCGGGCGCGATCGATCGTCGCCATCAGGTGGCCGACCAGCGTCGTCTTGCCCGCGCCGATATCGCCGGTGATGACGATGAAGCCCTCGCCCTGCGCCAGGCCGTAGCCCAGATAGGCCATCGCCTTCCGGTGGGTGGCGCTGTCGAAGTAGAAGGCCGGATCCGGCGTCAGCTGGAAGGGCCGGCCCGTCAGTCCGTAATGATCTGTGTACATCATGCGTCTCCGCTCGCCTTATGGCGCGGCACCCGTTTAGAAAGCGTAGCGCATTCCGAGCAGCAGCGAACCCGAAACATCCGTTTCGAAGAACTCCGTATCATAAGCGTAGATGCCGACCGCGGCGTTCGCGCTCAGGCGGTTGCCGAAGGTGCGGTAGTAGGAGGCGAAGGCGCTGCCGCTGCGCACTTCGCCCGCGCCGGGGATGCCGCTCTCGTACAGATCGCCATAGGCCGCCAGGTTGATGCCGGATTGCGCGTCCAGCCGGCGATCGACGCTGGCCTGCACGAACCAGCTCTCGTCCTTCACGCCGTCCAGCGAGAAGGTGTCGCCGATGCGCGGGGCGATATACTTGCGCTGGGCATAGCCGCCGGCCAGGCCGAAGCTCCACGGCCCGCGCCGGTGCGAGTAGACGGCGTAGACGCCGCGGCTGCGGAAGGCGGCGGTGTTGATCGACTGGAAGGCGCCGTCCAGGCACCCGCCCTCGCCCGGCGTGGTGCCGAACACGCAGCCGGTGAACGCGTTGCCGAACGGGTTGCGCACCACGGCGAACTGCGTGGGGATCGTGGCGAGACCGCGGGTGAGGCCGCGGCCGAACGTATCGATCTGATCGTAGGCGACGATCTGGAGGCCGCTGTCGCGATCGATCTGCCAGTCGAACGATCCGTTGAAGATGGTGCCGCCGTAGCGGTGGCCGATCCGCGCCGTCAGCGTCGTCCGCCGGCTCGGCCGCCAGAGGATGCCGCCATCGTAGATCAGCCCGTCCGTATCGTAGGAGAGCAGGCGCGGCGAGGCGGGATCGGTGACGAAGCGGCCGCCGCCGGTGACGACGGGAAAGCCGTTCGCGTCCAGCAGCGGCGCCCGCTGGCTGGATTCGATATTCTCGTAGCCGATGCCGCCCAGCAGGGCGAGCGTGGGGGTGATCGGCTGGGTCACGTCCAGGCGGACGAACTTGCCCTCGTATCGCTGGTCGAGCTGGTTGACGTCCTCGCGATCGTAGCTGGCGGAGATCGTCCAGCCGAACGGCAGCGCCCGGCCCGGCGTCTGGCCGACGCTGGCGGTGGCGAGGTGGCTGGTTGAGCTGTCATAGTAATCGAGCCGCGGCTGGTTCGGCCCGATGCGGAAATCGGCGCTGTTCTCCACCCGCACATAGCCGAAGCGGTAGGCGGCGGTGACGTCGAGGTCCGCGATCGTGGTGGCGAGGCTCGGGCCGACATAGAGGCCGTAGACCTGCGACAGGTTAGACTGGTCGCCGATCAGCAGTTCTGGCGCCGCGCCGCGAATGTCGGTGCGGGTGCGGGTGGCGAGCGCGCCGCCTTCCAGCGAGATCAGGTTCGGCACCAACGCCACGCGCCCGCGCGCCAGCCCGGTGTGGATGTCCTGATCGTCCAGCCCGTCGCCCCAGCCGAAGCGATGCTCGTAGCGATAGTCGAGCGTGGCCGATGCGTTGCGCGCGTCGATCGAGGCGTTCACCCCGGCGGCGACCGAGGTGTAGGTGTTGGTGCCGCGCCCGTCATTGCCGGCGATATCGAAGTCGATGACCTGCTGCACCTCGACATAGGGCAGTATCTGCTTGCGCGCGGCATAGGCCGGCCCGGCCGCCAGCGCGGCGCAGGCGGCGCCCGTCAGCGCGTGGCGCAGAACGGTCGATCGCCGCATCACGCGCCATATCCGTAATAGGTGCCGAAGCGCCGGCGGCCGAGGCCGGCGGAGGCGGCGTTCAGCAGCAGGCGGATATCGTCGCAGCCTTCCAGCAGGCGCAGCGCGTCCTTCAGATCGGCCTCGCTCGTGCGGTCGGCACGGACGACCATCATCGTCTGGCCCACGTGCAGCGCCAGCACCGATGCGGGCGAGGCCGCCAGCACCGGCGGCGAATCGAAGATCGTGATGCGGTTGGGCACGCGGCCCAGCGCCTCGATCACCACGCGGGTGCGATCGGCGGCGATCAGCTCCGTCGCCTCGTTGCTCGGCCGGCCGGCCGGCAGCACCGAGAGGTTGGCGAGATCGGTGCGGATCACGCAGCTCTCGGGATCTATCGCGGCATCCTCCACCGCGTCCATGATGCCCGGCCCGGCCTCCAGCCCAAGGGTAGAAAGGATCGAGGGCTTGGCGACATCCGCGTCGACCAGCAGCACCTCGATATCGCGCTCGTTCGCCATGGAGAGGGCCAGGTTCACCGCGCAGAAGGTCTTGCCCTCGTCCGGCATGGCCGACGCCACCAGGATGCGGCGGCTGCGCGGGTCCGCGCCGTCCATCGCCGCCAGCAGCAGCTGGCGCTTGACGATGCGGAACTCCTCGGCAAGCGCGCTGACGGGGGCGTCGGGCAGGATGTAGCCGGCCTCGCGCAGCTCCTCACGGTCGATCGTGCCGGTGCGTCCGGGCCGGGCATGGTGTCGCTCGGCCGGCGCCGGCGCGGCGAAGCCGGCGGGCGACGGCGGCGGCAGATCGTCGGCGGCGGCAGGCGCCGGCCGCGCCTTCAGCGCCGCGTTGAAATCGTAGATCTGCGCCGCGCGTTCCAGCAGCGACGGGCGCTTGGGCTGCATGTTCATCGCTTTCCCCTCACGCCATCAGTCCGCGCTGGACGAATTCGACGACCAGCAGCAGCAGGAAGCAGCCGACGAGCGCGCCCGCCCCGCTGGCGAACCACACGAGCCGCTTGCGCCGATCGACCACGTTGGCCGGGGTCAGCACCTCGGACACGGCACCCAGCACCGGCAGGCCGCTCGCCCGGGCCAGCCGCTCGGCGGTGGGATAGGTGGTGCGCAGCTGGCCCTTGGCGAAGGCCGCGCCGATGCCGCCGGCGATGCCCGCCACCAGCACCAGCGCCAGCAGCAGCGGCCGGTTGGGCGCCACCGGCACGCGCGGCAGATAGGGCGGATCGATCACGCGGAAGCTGATCGCGTCCGTCTTGTTCGCCACGTCGTTGCGCAGGCGCACATCCTCGCGATCGCCGAGCAGCTTGTCATATTGCTGCTTCAGCACGTCATAGTCGCGGTTCAGCCGGGCCTGCTCGGCGGCGACGCCGGGCTCCTCCACCTGCTTGGCGGCGAACTGCGCCATGTCGTTGGCCAGCTGCGCGCGGCGGGCGGAGAGCGCGGCGGCGGTCGCCTGCTTCTCGGCCTGCATCGATCGCAAGGTCATGTACATCGGGTTCGGCGTGGTGCCGGCGGTGCCGCCGCCGCGCCCCTCGCTCGCGGCCTGGCCGCGCAGCCGGGCGATCTGCTGGCGGGTGGCGATCACGTCGGGGTGCTGCTCCGTCCAGCCCTTGGCCTGATCGTCGGAGATCTGCGCCTCCAGCGCGGCGATGCGCCCGCGCGCGCCGCCCACGCTGCCGCCGCCCACGCTGGGCGCCGCCACGGTGGCGGGCGTCGAGGCCATCTGCCCGTTCAGCGCCGCGAGCGCGCTCTGCGCCGCGACCAGATTGGATTCGACATCCTGCAACTCGGATCGCGCCGCCGTCATCCGCTCCGCGACGGAGCCGGTGCCCGGCAGCATCCCCATATATTTCTGTTCGAAGGCGGCGCGCTTGGCCTCGGCGTCCTGCAGGCCCTTCTCGCGGCGGGCGAGCTCGCCGTCGAGGAACTGGATCGTCTGGCTGGTCTCCACCCGGTCGCCGGCCAGGTTCTCGGCCACGAACAGGTCGATCAGCTTCTGCACCACCGTCATCGCCAGCCTGGCGTTCTCGCCATCGGTGAGCCCGCCCGCGCTGGTGCGCGCGGTGATCTGGAACATGTTGTCCTGCGGACTCTTCACCGTGATGTTGCGCTGGAGCCGGGCGATCATGTCGCCCACGTCGCGATCGCTGCTGGCCTGCGTGACCAGATCGGTGGAGCGGACGACCTTCTCCAGATTCTCGGCGGAGGTCAGCGTCTGGCGCACCCGCTCGATATCGGCCATGCGGTCGCCGGTGCTGATGCCGATCTTCTCCGGCAGGATCGACTGCATCGAGACGAACAGCCGCGCCCCGCTCTCGTAGCTGTTCGGGATCAGCGCGATCACCAGCCAGCCGAGCAGGCAGATGCCCCACATCACCGCCAGCGCCAGCCACCGCTGCCGCCAGACGGTGTGCACCGCGATCCTGATCTCGTCGTAGATGCCGTTCATCTGTGCCCCTGCCTCACCGCATCGCCTCCGCCCGACCGGATCAGAAGACGCTTTCGGGGATGATGATCACGTCGCCCGGCTCCAGCCGCACGTTGGCGGTGGCGTCGCCGCGCTTCAGCAGCCGGTCGATGCGGATCGCATATTCCTTCTGCTTGCCGGTGGCCTTGTCGAAGCGGACTAGGCGGGCGCGGTTGCCGGCGGCATATTCGTTGAGGCCGCCCACGGCGATCATCGCGTCCAGCAAGGTCATGTTCGCGCGATACGGTACGGAGGCCGGCTTCTCGGTCGCGCCGACGACGCGCACCTGCTGCGAGTAGGTGCCGGAGAAATTCTCGACGATCACCGAGACGAGCGGATCCTTGATGTAGGTGCCCAGCGCCGCCTTGATGTCCGCCGCCAGCTGCGCCGGCGTCTTGCCCACGGCCGGCATGTCCTGGATCAGCGGCGTGGTGATGCGCCCGTCGGGCCGCACCTGCACCTTGCCGCCCAGCTCCGGATTGCGCCAGACGAACACGGTCAGCTGGTCCAGCGGGCCGATCAGATAATCCTCGCCCGGCTGCTCGCGATTCTCAACGAACGGGGCCGGTGGCAGCTCCGTCGCCGCCGTCTGCGATGCGCAGCCGGACAGCAGCCCGCCCGCCGCCAGCGCCAGCATCAGCCCCGATCCGGCCTTCAACCCGGCCTTCGACATCGTCATCGCGAACCCCCTCGATCGGCGCACACCCGGCCCGCCCTGCGAGGACGGAGACCGTTTCAGCGTCCCCTGTGCCCAAGCGAGGTAAATATAATCTTAGTCTAGCTGAATTGAGGCTGGCCGGCGAGTTGCCCGGCGCGATCGTCCCCCGCCGGGACACCGACGAGGATCTCGCGCGCCGGCGGATGACCGAGGAACGCCTGCGGGCTGGCGGTCGCCCCATAGGCGCCGGCCAGGAACACGGCGATCACGTCGCCCACCTCCGCCCGCGGCAGCGCGACCTTGTCCGCCAGGCGGTCCAGCGGCGTGCACAGGCACCCGACGACGCTCGCCGTCTCCTCTGCCGCGTCGCCCAGCCGATCGGCCACCGCGACCGGATAGTTGCGCCGCACCACCGTGCCGAAATTGCCGCTGGCGGCCAGCTGGTGGTGCATGCCGCCGTCCGTCACCAGGAACAGCTCGCCATGGCTCGTCTTGCGATCGACGATCCGCGTCAGGTAGACGCCCGCCTCCCCCACCAGCCAGCGGCCGAGCTCGATGGCGAAGCGCGTCTCGCCCAGCACCGCCGGCCGCGCCGCCAGGGTGGCGGCGAGCGCGGTGCCGATCGCCTCCACGTCCAACGCCGTGTCGCCGGGAAAATAGGGGATGCCGAAGCCGCCGCCGAGGTTCACCAGCGGCGGCACCTCCCCCGCCTCCTCCGCCAGCGCGGCGGCGAGCGCGACGGTGGCCGCCTGCGTCTCGGCGATGGCGGCGGCGTCCAGCGCCTGCGATCCGGCGAAAATGTGGAAGCCGCGCCACTCCGCCCCGCCGCGCACGATCGCTTGCACCAGCGCCGCCGCGCGCGACGCATCCACGCCGAACGGCCGCGCGCCGCCGCCCATCCGCATGCCGGATCCGCGAATCTCGAACTCCGGGTTCACCCGCACCGCCAGGCGCGGGCGGATGCCCGTCCGCTCGCCGATCGCCAGCGCCCGCGCGCCCTCCGCCTCCGACTCAAGGTTTAGGGTGACGCCGAGGCGGATCGCCTCCTCGATCTCGCGATCGCGCTTGCCCGGGCCGGCGAAGGAGATGTCGGCCGCACCCACGCCGCCGCCGATCGCCCGCGCCATCTCGCCGGCGGACGCGACGTCGATGCCGTCCACCAGCGGCGCCATCGCGGCCACCAGCGGCGCATAGGGATTGGCCTTGATCGCATAATGCAGCGCGACACCTGGAAAGACCGCGCGAAAGCGGGCGATCCGCCGCGCCACGGCGGCGAAGTCATAGGCGAACAGCGGCGTATCGCCCGCCTCCGCGATCAGCGAGGCGGCGCTGCGGCCACCGATGGCGAGCGGCCCGGCGGCGGCGAAATCGGGCGGGATCGGACCCATCGGCTTCATGACGTCATCTCCGCGCGCAACCCGCTGCGATCGAGCTTGCCGTTGGCGTTGCGCGGCAGCGCCTGCCGCCACACCACCCGCTGCGGCTGCATGAAGCCCGGCAGCTCCCGCTTCAGATAGGCGAGCAGCGCCGGTTCCGCGCCGCCATCGCCACGCGCGACGAGCAGGATCGCCTGGCCGAGCCGTTCGTCCGCCACGCCGAGCGCCACCGCCTCCGCCGTGGCGCCGCTGGCGATCGCCGCCTCCTCCACCTCGTTCGGCGACACGCGGTTGCCGGAGGTCTTGATCATCTCGTCGTCGCGGCCGACGAAGCGGAGCAGCCCGTCCGCCCCGCGCATCACCGTATCGCCGGACCACACCGCCATCCCGCCGGATCGCGCCGCCGCCGGCGCCGCGCGGAACCGCACGGCGCTGCGTTCCGGATCGCGCCAATAGCCCTGCGCCACCAGCGGCCCGGCATGGACGAGCTCGCCCGCCTCGCCCGCCGCCGCCTCGCTGCCATCCGGCCGCAGCACCATGATCTCGGCGAAGGGGATCGCGTCGCCGATCGCGTCGGGGTGAGTGTCCACCAGCGCGGGATCGAGGAAGGTGGAGCGGAACGCCTCCGTCAGCCCGTACATCGGGTACAGGTCCGCCTGCGGGAACAGGCCGCGCAGGCGGCGGATCAGCGGCACCGGCAGCCGCCCGCCGCTGTTCGTCAGCCGCCGCAGCCGCGCCGCCGTCTCGGCCGGCCAGGCACCCTCGGCAAGCTGCACCCACAGCGGCGGCACGCCCGCCAAAGTGGTGATCGCGTGCCGATCGACGGCGCGGATCACGTCCCGCGCGGTCAGATAGTCGAGCGGCACCGCGCAGCCGCCGGCCGCCCAGGCGGAGAGCAACTGGTTCTGGCCATAGTCGAAGCTCAGCGGCAGCACGCACAGCGTGCGGTCGTCGGGCGCGAGCGCCAGATAATGGGCGACCGCGATCGCGCCGAGCCACAGGTTCGCGTGGCTCAGCACCACCCCCTTCGGCCGGCCGGTGGAACCGGACGTGTAGAGGATCGCGGCGATCGCGTCGGCCGCAGCGGCGGATGGCGGCAGCGGATCGCCGCCGCCCGGCGGGTCGAGCAGGTCGGCCGTGTCCTCCTCGATCAGCAGGGCGGTGCCGGCCGGCCGATCGCCCGCCTCCAGCGTGGTCGCGCGGCCGGCGCCGGCGATCAGCAGCGCCGCGCCGCTATCGGCCAGGATATGCGCGACCTGCGCCCGCTTCAGCAGCGGGTTGACCGGCACGTGGACGAGACCCGCGCGTGCGCAGGCGAGCGGCAGGACGCAGGCGAGCCGCGTCTTGTTGAGCCACGAGGCGACGCGGTCGCCCGACGCCAGCCTGCGCCCCAGCAGCCCCGCCGCCACCGTGCCGACGGCGCGATCCAGCCCGGCATGATCGAGGATGCCGGTCCGGTCGACCAGCGCCGGCGCATCGCGTGCGCCGCGCAGCGCCAGATGATCGAGCGGGCGCGGCGCGGGATCGGCCGGCACGCGGCCGGCGGCCGGGCGCTCGGCTGGCCAGGATGACTGGTCGGGATCGGGCACGCGTCGTCGTCTCCTCATCGGCACCGATAGCCTCTTGCCCGACAAGGTGGAACCGCCCGGTAAACGGCCGGCGTGGCCCGGCTTGTCGATCCGCCGCCGAGTCGCTAGGTCCGCACGTCTTGGGCGGGGGCGAAGAGGATCGGGCATGGCGACACGGGGCGACGCGGCGGCGGTTGAGGCGGCGGTCCGCGCGGTGCTGCGCGACGTGCTGGGGCTCGGCGCCCGCGCCGATGCTTTGACCGCGACGACGCCGCTGTTCGGCTCGCTGCCCGAGCTCGATTCGATGGCGGTCGCCGGCCTGCTGACCGAGCTGGAGGATCGCCTGGGCATCGTGATCGAGGATGACGAGGTGGACGGCGAGCTGCTGGAGAGCTTCGGCAGCCTCGTCCGCTTCGCGCAGGCGAAGGCGCTTTCCTAGCCGCCGGTCCACCCAGAGCAAGCGTGGCCGGGCGCGGCGCGGGTGCGTCCAGGCACCGCCCTCATCGCGGCGCGATGAGGGATTGGCCTGACGGGCAAAGCTCTCTATGAGCTCCGGTCGAGCCCGGCGGCCTCCGCCGGGTTCAAGATCGCGCTGGTGTCCGAAAGGACTTAAAACGGGAATTCGGTGTGGACGGGGCGACCCGCCCGAATCCGAAGCTGTCCCTGCAACTGTGAGCGGTGAGTGAGGTGCACATCGTCCGCCATCCCGATGGATGACGGACAGTCACTGGGTCGGACGCTAAGTCATGCGAGACCCGGGAAGGCCGTGAACCGAGCGACGACCCGCGAGCCAGGAGACCTGCCAGCGCACCGGTCGCTCTTTGCCGTGGTCCAGGGAATGGCCAAGGCACGGTCTCTCTCCGTCTGAGCGACGAACCATGCGGCTGGGGCCGCACGGTCACGCGACAGCGGGCGACACGCGCCCGTCCGTCGTCGCGTGCCGACCGTTCGTTCGTGCGCCGGCCATCGCCGGCACAATACGATGACGGCAGGCCCCGCCCGAGATGTCGCTCAGGCGCGCAGGGCTGTTCGATGATCAGGATTTTCGTTTCCCTCACCGCACTTCTGGCGGCAACGCCGGCGTTTGCTCAATCGGCCGCCGCCACGGGCGATACCGGCGCGGCCGACGACACGATCGTCGTGACCGCGTCGCGATCCGGCGACGCCGTTCCCGCCAACCTCATCGGATCGTCCGTCACGGTCCTCGACAGCCAGGCGCTGGAGAGCCGGCAGACCCGCATTCTGTCGGACATCCTGCGCGACGTGCCGGGCGTGGCGGTCAACCGCACCGGCGCGGTCGGCGGCCTCACCCAGATCCGCATCCGCGGCTCTGAGGGCAATCACGTCCTCGTCTTCATCGACGGCATCAAGGCCAGCGATCCCTATTATGGCGAATATGACTTCGGGAACCTGATCGCCGACGAGAATGCCCGCGTCGAGGTGCTGCGCGGGCAGCAGAGCTCGCTCTACGGCTCCGACGCGATCGGCGGCGTCATCACCTACACCACCCTGTCGGGGCGCGAGGCGCCCGGCATCACCGCGCGGGCGGAAGGCGGCTCCTTCGGCACCTTCTCGACGGCAGGCCGGGTTGCCGGAACGGTCGGCGACGATCTCGACTATGCCGTGTCCGGCACCTATCTGACGACCGATGGCTACGCCACCGCACCGGCCGGAAGCCGCGACCTGGGTTCCGACAATCTCGGAACATCGGCCAAGCTGAACTGGTCGCCGGCGCCCAACCTCAAGATCACCGCCGTCGCCCGCTACAGCTACACGAAAGCCGATCTCAACGACCAGGGCATCGACGCGTCCTCGCCGCGGGTGCTCGGCTATCCGGTGCAGACGGTGATCGACACGCCGGGCTCCGACTACCGCAACAAGGCGCTCTACGGGCTGGTGCGCGCCGAACTCAACCTGTTCGACGATGCCCTCACGACGGCGTTGTCGGGCCAGATCACCGATGCCAACCGCGACGCCTACGACGCGTCCGGCTACAGCTATGGCGATCGCGGGCGCCGCTATCGCGGCTCTTTCGAGAATACGGTGCGCTTCGGCAGCGAGCGGGTGAGGAACCGCTTCACCTTCGCGGTGGACGCCGAACGCGAGGAATCGCGCAACATCGATCCGAGCGGCTTCGCCTTCACCGGCACCAACCGCATCGATACGATCGGCTTCGTCGCCCAATATGATGTGACGGTCGACGATCGCCTCGCGCTCGGCGCATCGGCGCGGATCGACGACAATGACCGGTTCGGCGACGCGACCACGGTTCGCGTCAACGGAAGCTACCTGTTCGACACCGGCACGCGGGTCCACGCCGCCTATGGCAACGGCGTGAAGGCGCCGACGATGGGCGAGCTGTTCGGCTATTCCACCGGCCAGTATATCGGCAACCCCGCCCTAAGCCCGGAGCGGTCGCGCGGCTGGGAGGCCGGCGTCGAGCAGTCGCTGCTGGATGGCGGCCTGCGGTTCGGCGCGACCTATTTCCGCAGCCGCTTCTTCGATCAGATCCAGACGGTCGGGACGGTCGCGAACGGGCAGTTCATCTCGACCAGCATCAACAACGACGTGGTCGCCAGGCAGCGAGGGGTAGAGGCGTATGCCAACGCGCGGATCGGCGACTGGCGGGTCGACGCCAGCTACACCTACCTCAAGGCTCCGCAGGTCGTCGCGGCGCTCGTCGCGCCCGCGCCGGCGGGCGGCGGCTTCCAGGCCGCCGTTCCGGTCGAGACGCAGGCCGTGCGGCGTCCGAGGAGCATAGCCAGCTTCAACCTGAGCTACGCGCCTGAAGCCACGCCGTTCACCGCGACGCTGACGGTGCGGTACAATGGCAGGCAGCGCGACTATGCGTTCAACTCGAGATTTCAGCGCCTGCTGGTCGACCTGAGAGCTTTCACCCTGGTGAACCTCAACGCGACGTACGACATCAGCCGGACCCTCCAGCTGTTCGGTCGGGTGGAGAACCTGTTCGACAGGGATTATCAGGAGGTCTTCACCTTCGCAACGCCGGGCCGCGCGGCCTATGGCGGCGTGCGCGTCCGCCTCTGATGCGCGCGTCGGTCCTCCTTGCCGGACTGATCGCAACCGCGCTGCCGATCCCGATCGGCGGCGCGGCCCGCGCGGCCGCGACGGCCCGGCCGATGCGCGTGATGTCGATGAACCAGTGCACCGATCAGATCGTCCTGGCGCTGCTGCCGCCCGCGCGCATCGCCTCGGTCACGTGGCTCGCCCGCGATGCCGGCGGCTCGCTGATGTACCGGCAGGCGCTCCGCGTCGGCATCAACCACGGTTTGGCCGAGGAGGTGGTCCGACAGGAGCCGGACCTGGTCATTACCGGCAGCTTCACGACGCCGGCGACCCGCGGACTCCTCCGGCGGCTGCGTTATCCGATGATCGAGGTCGATCACACCGGCAGCTTCGCGGCGATCCGCACGGCCACGCGCCAGATCGCCGCCGCCGTCGGCGAGGAAAGGCGCGGCGAGGCGCTGATCGCGGGGATGGATCGCGATCTCGCGGAGCTTGCGCGCAATCCGGGTCCGCCCCTTCGTGTCGCCGCGTGGGACGGGGCGGGCTTCAGCGCGACGAAAGGCTCGCTGTTCGATGCGGTGCTGGGCGCGGCCGGCGCGGTGAACGTGGCGAACCAGCCGCCCGCGTCCGGTTACGGGAAGCCCGATACCGAGGTCCTGCTGCTGTCCGCGCCTGCCCTGCTGGTCAAGGGCGCGGGCGTGGGCCGCGCGCCGGGGATGCACGACAATCTGGACCGCCACCCGGTGGTCCGGCGCTACTGGGACGGCGCCCGGACGCTGACCATCCGGCAGGCCTATTATGTCTGCGGCACGCCGATGATCGGCAAGGCCATCGCCAGGCTGCGGCAGGAGTTGCGCGACGCGGCCAGGCAGATCCACGCGCCCCTGCCCTTCGCGCCGGCGGGGCGCCGATGACCGGGCGCCCGCAGCGCTGGCTCGTGCCGCTCCTGGCCATGCTGCTGATCGCGGCCGCAGCGATGTCGCTGCTGGCGGGCACCGTCTGGCTGCGGCCCGGAGAGGCGCTTGCCGCCGTCTTCGGCGACCGCCCGTCGGTCGCCGGGCTCATCGTTACCGAGATCCGCATGCCGCGCGTCATCCTCGGCATGATGATCGGCGGCATGCTGGGCCTCACCGGCGCCTGCCTGCAGGGCCTGCTGCGCAATCCGCTGGCCGAGCCGGGGCTGCTCGGCATCTCGGCGGGCGCATCCTTCGGCGCGGTGATCGCGATCTACTTCGGTTTCGCCGCCGGCTTCACCTTGGCGACGCCGCTGTTCGGGCTGGCCGGCGCGTTCGTGACCGCCGCCGTCGCGCTCATCCTCTCGCGCGGAGGAGGCACCTTGTCGCTGATCCTGGCAGGGTCGGCGCTCAGCTCAATCGCGGGCGCCGGCGTCGTCCTCGCGCTCAACCTGGCACCCAATCCCTATGCCGCCTACGAGATCATGACCTGGCTGATGGGCTCGCTGGTGGACCGCAGCTGGGATCATGTGAAGCTGACGGCCCCGTTCATGGCCGCCGGCGGCGCGCTCCTGTTCCTGACGCGGCGATCCCTCGACGCCCTGGCGCTCGGGGAGGCGCAGGCGGAGAGCCTCGGCATCAACGTCGCGCAGACCCGCCTGCTCGCCCTGCTGGGCACGGCGCTGGGCGTCGGCGCCGCCACGGCGGTAGCCGGCATCGTCGGCTTCGTCGGCCTTGTCGCACCCCATCTGATGCGCCCGCTGGTCGGCCATCAACCCGGCCGCATCCTGCTGCCCGCCGCGCTGACGGGAGCGATCCTGGTCACGCTGGCCGACATCGCGACCCGCACGATCGTGCTCGGCGGCATGCCGCTCAACCTGGGCGTGTTCACCAGCATGATCGGCGCGCCCTTCTTCCTCTGGCTCGTCCTCCACGTCCGGAAGCGCACGCCATGAGCGAACTGGTCCTGCGGAACGTCACCGCCGCGCGCGCCGGCCGCACGATCCTGACGGCGATCGACGCACGCTTCGCGCCCGGCCGCCTCACGGCCGTGATCGGCCCGAACGGCGCGGGCAAGAGCACGCTGCTCGATGTCGCCGCCGGTCTGCTCAAGCCCAAGTCCGGGGCCGTGACCTTGGGCGGCACGGCGCTGACCTCGCTCGGGCGCCGCTCGCTGGCGCGCCGGCGTGCCTATCTGCCGCAGCGATCCAACGTCGAGTGGCCCATCACCGTGGAGCGCGTCGTCGCGCTCGGCCTGACGCCGTCGCTGCCGGCCTTCGGCGAGCTGCCGGATGCGCTGCAACCGGCGATCGAGGAGGCGCTGGCGGCGTGCGACCTGGGTGCGTTGCGGCTTCGCCAGGCGACCAGCCTGTCCGGGGGTGAACGGGCGCGGGCCCTTCTCGCCCGCGCCATCGTCGGCGATCCCGAGCTGCTGATCGTCGACGAACCGACCGCCGATCTCGATCCGCGTCACGCGCTGGATGCGATGCGCCGCCTGCGCGCGCGGGCGGATGCCGGGCGCACGATCGTCGTGGCGATCCACGATCTCGATCTCGCGTTGCGCTTCGCCGACGACGTGGTGGCGCTGCGGGATGGTCGCGTCCGCGCCTGTGGCTCGACGAGCGAGGTGATGACCGAGGCCCTGCTCGGCTCGCTCTACGACGTCACGATCCGCATCCGACGGGACGAGGACGGCGCCTCGATACGGTTCACCGACTGATGGGACATGTCATGGAGCCAGCGAGCCTGGAGTTGCTCGGAACCCTCGTCCGGGATCCCGCCAATGGCTGGAGCATCGGCAGCTTCGGCGCGATCGGCGAGTTCGTCCGCGACGCCGACGAGCCCGCAAGCATCGAGGAGAGCGACCGCCGCATCGAGACCACGACGGCACGCGGCGCGATGCGGATTTCGACGGTAGAGCCCCTGCGGCCGATCGCTTGGGACGGGCTTGCCGCCGATGGCGAGGGCTGGAGCCACACCCTCGCCTTCTGCATCCCACGGCCCGCGACGGCCGGGCGGACGATCCGCCGTCTGGGTGCCGATCGGGACGCCATCCGCGAGAGCGATCGGGATGCCATGCTGTTCGATCTCGGCGTGGGATCGGGCGCGGTCGGCATGTGCCTGCGCACCGCCGATCGGGCTCTGGCCGAGGCGATGATCGCGGCGGAAGGCGTGCCGCTTCTCTCCGTTCCCGCGCTGATGGGCGAGGTGCTGCGCGCCCAGCCGCACCGCGTGCTCCTTTCCCCGGCCGGGCGCATAGAGGTGTTCCAGCCGATCCCGCCGCCGGGCGGCAAGTCTCCCGCAGGGCCGCACACCCACCTTCTGCCGAAGCTGATCGGCACGGACAGGCCGCACTCGGCCAACGTGCCGATCCCCGACGATCTGCAATCCGCGCTCTCGATGCATCCCCGCTCGCCCTGGCGCACGCCGCTGGGCGAGAAGCAGCCCTATGATCCGGCGACCGATCGCGCCTTCGCGCCAATGCTCGCACGCTACGGCTTGGCCGACGATGCGGCGGTGGATGCGGGCCTACTCGACGCGCTGCGGCGCCGCGCCGCCCCGGAGCTTGCCGGATGGCCGGCGACCCGACGCGGGCGGACCAGGGCGCGCATCCTGCTGCGCCGGCTGGCGGCCGCCGGCGACGGGCGCGTGAAACCCTGGCGGATCCTGCACGACCGCGCGCCGGTGGAAAGCGAAGAAGGAGAAGAAGCGTGAGCAAGATCCCGACCACCGTCGTCACCGGGTTCCTGGGAGCGGGCAAGACCACGCTGATCCGGCACCTGTTGCAGAACGCCAAGGGTCGCAGGCTCGCCCTGATCGTCAACGAGTTCGGCGATGTCGGCGTGGACGGCGAACTGCTGCGCGGCTGCAACGACGAGGCCTGCCCAGAGGACGATATCGTCGAGCTGGCCAACGGATGCATCTGCTGCACCGTCGCGGACGACTTCCTGCCCACGATGCAGAAGCTTCTGGACCGGCCCAATCCGCCCGAGCACATCATCATCGAAACCTCCGGCCTCGCGCTGCCCAAGCCGCTGGTGAAGGCGTTCCAGTGGCCCGGTATCCGCACCCGTGCGACCGTGGATGGCGTCGTGGCGCTGATCGATGCCGATGCCGTAGCGGCAGGCCGCTTCGCCACCGACGAGGCGGCGCTGGCCCTGGCGCGCGCCGCCGATCCCTCGCTCGATCACGACAGCCCGCTCGAGGAGCTGTACGAGGATCAGCTTGCCTGCGCCGATCTCGTCATCCTCAACAAATCCGATCTCGTCGACGGCGATGCGCTCGCCCGGATCGAGAGCGATATCGCGGGCGAAACGCGCGGCGGGGTGAAGATCGTGCGGGCGGCCCATGGCGCGGTCGATGCCGGCGTCCTGCTCGGCCTGTTCGCCGGCGCCGAGGACGATCTGGCGGCACGGCCTTCGCACCACGATGCGGAGCCCGACCACGATCACGACGATTTCGACAGCTTCGTCGTCAAGGCCGGCGAGATCGCCAGCATCGAGCCGCTGATCGCGGCGCTGGCGCCGCTGATCGGATCCCACGACATCCTGCGGATCAAGGGGTTGATCGCCGTCTCCGGGCGATCGGCCCGCCTCGTGCTCCAGGCGGTCGGGCCGCGCATCCAGCATCATTACGATCGCGCCTGGCAGGCGGAGGAGGCCCGCCTCTCGCAGCTTGTGGTGATCGGCCAGAAGGGTCTCGATCGGCCCGCGATCGAAGCGGCCCTCGCCGCCGCGCTCACCTGATGCATCTCCTGGCCGCCAGCCCGGGCACGGTCTCGAACGGCGACGAGGCGATCGACCTCGATCAGTCGCCGGGCGAGATCGTGTTCCTGACGGTGGCCGACAGCGAACTCGCCTGCTTCGCGAAGGCGGCGGCGGAACTGGAAGACGAACTGGGCGGGCGCGCACCCTCGATCCGCCTCGTCAATCTGCTGCAACTGAAGCACCCCTACTCCGTCGACCTGTATGTCGAGAAGGTGATCGCCCGTGCGCGCTTCGTCTGCGTGGTGCTGCTGGGCGGCAAGGCCTACTGGCCCTATGGCGTCGACGAGATCGCCCGCGTCTCGCGCGAGCAGGGCATCGCCTTCGCCGCCATCGCCGACGGGCGGGAGCCCGATCTCTCGCTCGATGCCGCCTCCACAATTCCCCGCGCGACGGGCGAGCGCCTGCGCGACTATCTGCGGCAGGGCGGCGTCGCCAACGCGATCGGCTTTCTGCGCCACGCGGCGCGCCTGATCGGCGCGGACATCGGCACGCCTGACGATCCGATCCCGGTCGCCGATGCCGGCCTCTACCTGGCCGGCAGCGAGCGTCCCACGCTCGACGACGTGAGGGCGGGCTGGATCACGGGGCGCCCCGTGGCGCTGCTGTGCTTCTACCGCGCGCTGATGATGGCGGGGACGCTGGATGCCGTGGACGCGCTCGTCGCCGCGCTGGCGGAGCGGGGGCTGAACGTCGTGGTCGTCCATGTCCGGGCGCTGCGCGAGCCCTTCGCGATCGACTGGCTGCGGGAAGTGATCGCCTCGACCCGGCCGGACGTCATACTGAACGCGACGTCCTTCGCCGCCTCCTCCCCCGGCGAGAAGCGCGCTCCCGCGATTCTCGAAGAGGCCGACTGCCCGATCCTCCAGACGGTGTTCGCCGGCGTCGACCAGGCCGGCTGGGCCGCGAGCCCGCGGGGTCTCGGCCCGCGCGACCTGGCGATGAACGTCGCGCTGCCGGAGGTCGACGGGCGTCTCTTCACCCGCGCCGTCGCCTTCAAGGCGGCCGAACGCTTCGATGCGCGGACGCAGTGCGGCATCGTCGTGCCGCGCGTCGCGCCGGATCGCGTCGCCTTCGTCGCCGATCTCGCCGCCAACTGGGCGACGCTGCGGCGAACGATTGCCCGCGAGCGCCGGGTGGCGCTGGTGCTGGCCAATTATCCCAACCGTGACGGGCGGGTGGGCAACGGCGTCGGCCTCGATACGCCTGCCAGCGCGGCCGCCATCCTCGCGGCGCTGCGTCAGGCGGGCTACGATGCCGGCGGCGCGCCGGAGGACGGGGCGGCACTGATGGCGATCATGCTGGCGGGCATCACCAATGCGCGATGCTCGGTGGATCGCCCGCGCGAGATCCACGTCACGCTGGAGCGTTACGGGGAGGCGTTCGCAACCCTGCCCGCGAAGACGCGGGAAGCGATCACGACGCGATGGGGCGCGCCGGAGGACGATCCGTTCGTCCGCGACGGTGCGTTCCACCTGCCCGCCCATCGCTTCGGCAATGTGGTGGTCGCGGTGCAGCCCGCCCGCGGCTACGATGTCGATCCGAAGACGACGTATCACGATCCGGCGCTGGTGCCGCCGCATCATTACCTCGCCTTCCACGTCTGGCTGAACCGCGATTTTGGCGCGCACGCGGTCGTCCATGTCGGCAAGCACGGCAATCTGGAATGGCTTCCCGGCAAGGCGCTGGCGTTGTCGGCCACCTGCTTTCCGGAGGTTTGCGCCGGCCCGGTGCCGCAGCTCTACCCCTTCATCGTCAACGATCCGGGCGAGGGGACGCAGGCCAAGCGCCGCATCGGCGCGGCCATCATCGATCATCTGACGCCGCCGCTGACCCGCGCCGAGAGCTACGGGCCGCTGAAGGCGCTGGAGGCGCTGGTCGACGAATATTATCTCGCCGCCGGCATGGATCCGCGCCGGATCAGTCATCTGAAGGCCGAAATCCTCGATCTCGCCCGGTCCCAGGGCCTAGATGCGGATGCCGGCGCGATCGGCGACGGTGACGACGCGCTGGCGGCGCTCGACAATTATCTGTGCGAGCTGAAGGAGATGCAGATCCGTGACGGGCTGCATGTCTTCACCCGCTCGCCGACCGGGCGGCTTCGCGCCGATCTGCTGATCGCCCTCTCCCGCACCCCGCGCGGCTATGACGATGCCGGCCAGGCATCCCTGCTCCGCGCGCTGGCCGACGATCTCGCGCTCGGCTTCGATCCGCTGGACTGCAGGATGGGCGACGCCTGGACGGGCGCCCGGCCCGATCGGCTCGCGACGGTGTCGGACGACCCCTGGCGCACGCACGGCGACACGATCGAGCGGCTGGAACTGCTGGCGGCGGCGCTCGTCGAGGGCGGCGCGGCGCCGGGGCCGGCCTCCGCCGCGGTGATGCGATCGGTGCTGGGCGACCTTGCCCATCGCGTCGATGAATGCGGCGCGGCGGAGAAGGCGGCGCTGCTGGCAGGGCTCGACGGCCGCTTCGTGCTTCCCGGCCCCTCCGGTGCGCCGACGCGCGGGCGGCCGGACGTACTGCCGACCAGGCGCAATTTCTACTCGGTCGACACGCGTTCGGTGCCGACCGCCACCGCGTGGGAGCTTGGCCGGCGCTCCGCGCGACTGCTGGTGGACGATTATCTTCAGCGCGAGGGGAGCTATCCGCAGGCGATGGCGCTGTCCGCCTGGGGTACGGCCAACATGCGCACCGGCGGCGACGATATCGCCCAGGCGCTCGCCCTGATGGGCGTAAGGCCGCGCTGGGACTGGACCTCGGGCCGCGTGATCGGCTTCGAGATCATGAAGGTCGCGGAGGTCGGCCATCCGCGCGTCGACGTCACGTTCCGCGTCTCGGGCTTCTTCCGCGATGCCTTTCCCGAACAGATCGACCTGCTCGACTCGGCGGCACGGGCGGTGATGGCGCTGGACGAGCCGGCGGAGGACAATCCCGCCGCGGCACGCCACCGCGCCGAGACCGCACGATTGATCGAGGCCGGCGGCGAGGCGAAGGCGGCGGCCCTTCGTGCCGGGTTCCGCGTCTTCGGATCGAAGCCGGGCGCCTATGGCGCCGGCCTGCAGGCGATGATCGACGAGAGGATCTGGCACGATCGCGCGGATCTGGCCGACGTCTATCTCGATTGGAGCAGCTACGCCTACGGCGCCGGCGTGGAGGGCGATGCCGAGCGCGATCTCTTCGCCACGCGGCTCGTCCAGGCCGATGCCGTGATCCAGAACCAGGACAATCGCGAGCACGACCTGCTCGACAGCGACGACTACTACCAGTTCGAGGGCGGCATCGCGGCGGCGGTCGAGCATCTTTCCGGCAAGCGGCCGCGCGCCTACCATAACGACCACAGCCGCCCCGAACGGCCCGTGATCCGGACGTTGGAGGATGAGATCGGCCGCGTCGTGCGCGCCCGCGTCACCAATCCCAAGTGGATCGCGGGCGTGATGCGGCACGGCTACAAGGGCGCGTTCGAGATCGCGGCCTCGGTCGACTATCTGTTCGCCTTCGCCGCGACGACGCACGCGGTGCGGGATCATCATTTCGACGCCGTCCATGCCGCCTTCATCGAGGATGAGGCGGTGCGCGCCTTCATGGCCGAGGCCAATCCGGCGGCCCTGCGCGAGACTGCGGCGCGGCTGGCCGAGGCGCTGGAGCGCGGATTGTGGCGGCCCAGATCGAACAGCGCGGGCATCCTGCTCGCCGAGCTTGCGGGAGGATGACGATGGCCGGGCGAACCGACGAGCAGCATGCCGAGAAGATGAAGAGGAAGCAGGCGGCCCACGACCGGATCGTCGCCGGCAAGACAGTGGAGAAGGGCCTTCTCGTCGTCCACACCGGCAAGGGCAAGGGCAAGACGACCGCTGCACTCGGCATGGTGGTGCGTGCGATCGGCCACGGCCGGAAGGTGGGCGTCGTCCAGTTCGTCAAGGGCGCGATGGAGACCGGCGAGAAGGCGGTCTTCGCCCGCTTCCCGGAGCAGGTCGAGTTCCTTCCGATGGGCGACGGCTTCACGTGGGACACGCAGGATCGCGCGCAGGACATCGCATCGGCCAGAAGGGCGTGGGACGAGGTGCGGCGCATGATCGCCGACCCGGCCTACGACATGGTGCTGGCGGACGAGCTGAACATCGTGCTGCGCTACGACTATCTGCCGCTCGACGAGGTGCTTGAGGTGCTGAAGGCCAGGCCCGAGATGACGCACGTCATCGTCACCGGCCGCAATGCGCCGGACGCGCTGATCGCGGCCGCCGACCTCGTCACCGAGATGACGCTCGTCAGGCATCCGTTCCGCGAACAGGGCGTCAAGGCGCAGCCGGGCATCGAATATTGACGCGGCCGCCCGGCGCGGGGGCGCACGCCCCCGCATCCGCGATCTGCCGTGCGAGGCTGCGCGCCGCATCGACATAAGCGGGGCCGCCGCAGACGGTCCACGCCTGGGGTATATGCAGGCGCCTGATATTCCTCAGCAGCGGATGGTGCAGCATCTCGGTGCCCTGATCGACCACGCGATCGGACGCGCTCTCGACGATGAGGTAGTCGGGCTGTGCCACCATCAGCTCCTCCAGCGTGAGCTGCGAGAGGGCCGGCTTGTCCAGCTTGCCGGCGAGGTTCGCAAGCCCCACCCGCACCATCAGCTCGTCGATCAGGGTGCCCGTGCCGGTGAGATAGCCGCGCCGCTGGTAGTAAGCGGCGACGCCGGCCCGGTGTGGACGCGGCAGGGTTGCGAGAGCGCGGTCCATGCGCGCGATCAGCGCCTCGCCGCGGCGAGGATGGCCGATCGCGCCGGCGACCGCGCGGATCTGCGCGACGATGTCGGCATAGGTGCTCGCGGGCTTCAGATCGACCATCGCGTAATGCTCGCGCGAGAGCGCCGCCATCATGCCGCTGCGCCGCGCCGGCACGCCGACGATCAGGTCGGGATCGATCGCGAGGACTTCCTCGGCCGATCCCCTGAGGATGGGAAGGCCGCGCGCCTGCGCCGCCGCGGCGGACATCTCCGTGCTGGTCGCGTTCCGGGTGAGGCCGGCGATCTGCGACCGATCGGCGAGAGCGAGCAGATACTGGTCGGCGCACAGGTTCAGCGAGACGATCCGCTTCGGCGCGGCAGCGCGGTGCGCGGGCGGAAGTGGGGCGCCGGCGAGCGCGCTTCCGGCGAGCGCAGAGACTACCGCCATCGACAGGCCGGCCGTCGTCAGTTTCCGGGTTCGTCGCGCCATCCCGGCACCTTTATCGACGCGATTCCCCGGCACAAGCGCGGGCACGCCCCCGGCGGGCCGCCCGGCGGTTCCGATTGACGCTTCTCCACCGCTGCCCTATCGCCCCGCTTGCGACAGGTTCCCCCTAGGGGGGGATGAAAACGGGAACGGGGTTCAAGACCCCGGCTGCCCCTGCAACTGTGAGCGGCGAGCCATCGGGCCACATGCCATTGGGATCGAGAGATCCTGAGAAGGCGGTCCGAACCGGCACTGACCCGCGAGCCAGGAGACCTGCCCGTCGCGGTCGTCCTTCGCGCGGACAGGGTGTGCCGAGCGAACGGGGGTGAACCCGAGCGACGACAGGCGTGGCCGCGATTTTCGCGGGCCTGTGTCGTGCGTGCGAATGCATCGACCCAGCCCCGGACGCGGCCCTTTGTCGTGGGTGCCCGTTCGATGTGGAAGTTCGCCAGCCTGTTTTCCCTCCTGCTCTCGGCCGCCGCCCATGCGGAGGAGGCACCGCAGGCCGCGCCACCGCCGGATGCGGCCGCCGACGCCGCCGCGAGTGCGATCATCGTCACGGCGACCCGCGTCGCCACGCCGGCGGATCAGGTGCCCGCATCGGTCACGGTGCTCGACAAGGCGGCCATCGACCGCACGCAGGATATCGGCGTCGCCGATCTGCTGCTGCGCACGCCGGGCGTCAGCCTCTCCCGCAACGGCGGCTACGGCACGGCGACCTCGCTGCGCATCCGCGGCGCGGAGGCCGACCAGACCGTCGTGGTCATCGATGGGGTCAAGCTCAACGATCCCTCCTCGGCCGGCGGCGGCTACAACTTCGCCAACCTCCTGGTCGGCGATGCATCCCGGATCGAAGTGCTGCGTGGCCCGCAGTCGACGCTCTGGGGCAGCCAGGCGATCGGCGGCGTCGTGAACATCGTCTCCGCGCTGCCGCAGAAAGCACTGGAGGGCAGCTTCGACGTCGAGGCCGGTTCCCGCCAGACCGTGAGCGCGCGCGCGGCGGTTGGCGGCAAATCGGGTCCGCTCACGTGGCGGCTCGGCGGCCAGACGTTCACGACCGACGGCATCTCCGCCATCGCGCCGGCATCCGGCGGTCGCGAGAAGGACGGCTATACCAATCGCAGCGTGACCGGCCGGACGCAGGTCAAGCTCACCGACCGGATATCGGCCGAGTTGCGCGGCTACTACTCACGCGGGCATACCGATTTCGACGCGACGACCGGGGACAGCCCCGCCTTCGGCCTGAACCGCGAGTTCGTCGGCTATGCGGGGCTGAACGTGGACCTGATGGGCGGCCGCCTCCGCAACCGCCTCGGCTACGGCTACACGGATACCGATCGCGACAATTACGATCCGCGAAACAGGCGCGCCCGGACGTTCGACGCCGCCGGTCGCAACGAGCGGCTCGAATATCAGGGCAGCCTGGCGATCGTCGATGGGCTGACGGCGCTGTTCGGCGCGGAGAAGGAGAGATCCCGGTTCCGCAGCGTCTCGCCGCCGGCCTCGCTCGCCGTGCCGGTCCCGGCGCCCGCCCGCGGCAGCGCCGGCATCACCAGCGTCTACGGGCAGTTGAGTGCGCGGCCGATCGGCGGCCTCACGCTCATTGGCGGCGTGCGCAGCGACGATCATAGTCGCTTCGGCGCCCGGACCCTGTTCTCCGCCGGCGGCATCTGGTCCTTGCCGACGCACACGATCCTCCGCGCAAGCTACGGCGAGGGCTTCAAGGCGCCGACCCTCTACCAGCTGTTCTCCGAGTTCGGGAACGTCACGCTCCGGCCCGAACGGGCGCATGGCTGGGAGGTGGGCGCAGAACAGGGGATCCTCGGCGATCGCGTCAGCGCCGGCGCGACCTATTTCAGGCGGACCGCCACGGATCAGATCATCTTCAACGGCTGCGGCGCGGGCGCCGCCTTGCCGCTCTGCTTCCAGCCCGGAACGACGATCCGCCGCTCCGGCTACTATCAGAACGTCGCGCGCGCGGAGGCGCACGGCGTCGAGGTGCAGCTGGCGGCGCGGCCCGTCGACGGGTTCACGATCGACGGGAACTACAGCTGGACGGTGGCGGAGGACAGCTCCGCCGGAGCCGCCAATTTCGGCAGGTGGCTGCCGCGACGGCCGCGCGACACCGCCAACGGCTCGATCAGCTATGCCTGGCCGTTCGGCCTGACGACGGGTGCCGCCGTGCGCTGGTCCGGCCACAGCTTCGACAATGCGTCCAACGCGCAGCGCCTCGACGGCTATACGCTGGTCGACCTGCGCGGCGAGTTCGCCGTCAGCCCGCAATTGCGGCTGTTCGCCCGCGTCGAGAACCTGTTCGACGAGGGGTATATGACCGCCTATCGCTACGGCACGCTCGGCCGCAGCCTCTATGTCGGCATGCGTGGGCGGCTCTGAGGATGTTCGTCGCCCGACCGGACACCCGTGGATCGCGTCCGCGCGCCGGCCAGGCCTGCGTGACCAACTGGAGTGAAAGCCGATGCTGAAGCGTGTCGAGGCCGGCCCGGCGGTGGTCGCCTGCACCACCTGTCGCCTGAGCCGGGAGGAGCAGGAGGATGAAGCCGGCGTGCGCGGCGGCGCCCGGCTCGCCGAGGCCCTCCGCGCGGTAAAGGCATCCGACGGGCGCTATGCGGGCATAGCCGTGCAGGAGATGCCGTGTCTATTCGCCTGCGCCGAGTTCTGCACGATCCATCTGCGCGCGCCCGGCAAGATCAGCTACGTGCTCGGCCGCTTCACGCCCGACGAGGAGGCCGCGCGCGCCATACTGGATTACGCCGTCCACTATGCGGCCAGCGAGCACGGCCGCGTGCCCTTCAGGGACTGGCCGCAGGGCGTGAAAGGCCATTTCATCACGCGCTCGCCGCCGGAAGGACATGTCGCCGAATGAGCTTCTCGTCTCCCTCGTGCATCGCGCAGGCGCTGTCGGCCCTGACCGAAGCCGATGCCGATGCCGCCGCGATGGCGCAGGCACGACAGATGCAGCTGACCAAGCCGCCCGGCTCGCTCGGCCGGCTCGAGGCGCTGGCGGTGTTCTTCGCCGGCTGGCAGCGCCGCGAACGACCGGCGATCGATCGTGGCCGCGTGCTCGTCTTCGCCGGCAATCATGGCGTGGCCGTCCATGGCGTCAGCGCCTTTCCCGCTGCCGTCACCGCCCAGATGGTCGCGAACTTCGCGGCGGGCGGTGCCGCCATCAATGCTCTGGCCACGGCGGCCGGGCTGGAGTTCGATGTCGTGCCGCTCGACCTCGATACGCCCACCGCCGATTTCACGCTGGCGCCCGCCATGACCGAGGCCGCGTGCCTCGCCGCTCTGACGGCCGGCGCCGACGCGGTCGATCCCGGCCTCGACCTGATCGTCCTGGGCGAGATGGGGATCGGCAACTCCACGGCGGCGGCGGCGCTGGCGGCGCGCAGCTTCGGCGGCGGCGCGGCGGACTGGGTGGGGCCGGGTACGGGCGTCGACGCCGGCGGCTTGGCGCGCAAGATCGATGTCGTCGATCGCGCGCTCGCCTTCCACCGCGCGGCGCCGCTCGATCCGTTCGAAACGCTGCGCCGTGTCGGCGGGCGGGAGATCGCGGCGATCGCGGGCGCCGTGCTGCGCGCGCGCCAGCTTCGCATCCCCGTGATCCTCGATGGCTTCATCAGCAGTTCGGCCGTCGCGCCGCTGGCTGCGTCGTCCCCGGCCATCACGGCGCATTGCATCGCCGGGCATTGCTCGGCCGAGCCAGGGCATGAGCGCCTGCTGCGCAAGCTGGGGCTCGATCCCCTCCTCAGCCTCGACATGCGTCTGGGCGAGGGCAGCGGCGGGGCCGTCGCCGCAAGCATCGTCCGGGCGGCGCTGGCGGCGCATGGCCGCATGGCGACCTTCGCCGAGGCGGGCGTGGCCGCCGGCGGATGAGCGCGATCATCCTGCATCTCCTCCGCCACGGCGAACCGGAGACGCCCGGACTGCTGATGGGGCGGACGGACGGCGCTCCCACGGCGAGGGGTATCGCCGCATGCGTCGAACAGACGGCCGACCTAGCGATCGGGGCGATCGTCGCATCCGATCTGGCACGGGCGCGGCGTGCCGCCGAGGCGATCGGCGAGCATCATCGGATTGTCCCGTCGATCGACGCCCGGTGGCGGGAGCTCGACTTCGGCGACTGGGACGGTTCGGCGCCCGCCACGATCGATCCGGCGGCATTGTCCCGCTTCTGGGACGATCCCGACGCGCACCCGCCGCCACGTGGCGAACGCTGGTCGGGGCTGATCGCGCGCGTGGCGGCGGGCATCGCGGCGCTCGATGGGCCTGCCACGCTCGTCGTCACCCATGGCGGCGCGATGCGCGCGGCGCTCGCTTATCTCTGCGGGTTCGCCCAACCGCAACTCTGGGCGTTCGATCTGTCCTATGGCGCGCTCCTGACGCTCAAGGTCTGGCCGGGGCCGCGCCCCGCCGCCCAGATCGTCGGCCTCTGGCCGTGAAGGGCCTGATCGTCGCCCTGGGGTTCCTCACCCGGCTGCCGATGCCGCGCGTCACCGTCTCCGCCGAGGATTTCGCGCGATCGATGCGCTGGTTCCCGGCGGTCGGGCTCGTCGTCGGCGGCCTCGTGGCGACAGGCGCGTGGCTCGGCGCGCTGATCGATCCGTGGATCGCGGCATGGCTGGGCCTGCTCCTGTGGGTAGGCGTGACGGGCGCCCTGCATCTCGACGGGCTTGCCGACATCGCGGACGCATCCGGCGCCGCGCACAAGGATCGCGACCGGCTGCTCGCCGTCCTGGCCGATCCGCATGTCGGCAGCTTCGGCGTCGTGACGATCGGCATTCAGCTTCTCGCCAAGCTGATCCTGATCCACGCGATCGCCGGGCGCGGGCTGCTCCCCGTCCTGATCGTCATTCCCTGCGTCGCGCGGATGGGGCCGCTACTGTGGACCCGCACGATGACGCCCCTGCACGACGGCCTGGCGGCGCGCTTCAACGGCATCGTCAGGCCGATCGACCTCGCCCTGTGTTTCGCGGCTTTGCTGGTCGCAAGCTGGTTCGTGCCGGGCCTGCTCGTCGCGCCCGCGATCATGCTGCTGTGGGCCGCCTGGCTCGAACGGCGGATCGGCGGCCTGTCCGGTGACGGGCATGGCGCCGGTATAGAGGTGGTCGAGAGCGCGTCGATGCTGGCGATCCTGGCCTGGGCGGCGGTGCGATGATCGATCGCTGGACCTGGCATGGCGGCGGTCTGCGTGCCGCCCGCGCGCACTATGGCGACGGCGCGCTTCCGTGGATCGACCTCTCGACCGGCATCAACCCGCGCGGCTGGCCCGTACCCGTCCGCGATTTCGACTGGGCGAGCCTGCCGGACGAGCTGGACCTGAGAGGATTGGAGGCGGCCGCCGCCGCGCATTTCCGGGCCGATCCGGCGTGCGTCTGCGCGGTGCCCGGCACCGAGATCGGCCTGCGGCTGATGGACGGCCTCATCGATGGCCCCGCCTACCATCTGGTGCCGAGCTACCGCAGCCATGGCGAGATGCTCGGCGGCAGCGAGCCGCTCGCGGTGGCGCGGGTGGAGGAGGCCGATGGGGCGACGCTGATCCTCGCCAACCCCAACAATCCGGACGGCCGGCTGCTCGATCCGGTGGTGCTGCAGGACATGCTCCTGGGGCGGGGGCGCCGGGGCTGGCTGCTGGTCGACGAGGCGTTCGCCGACACCACGCCCGCTTTATCGATCGCCGGCATCATCGGCGAGGATCGGCGGCTGATCGCCTTCCGCTCGTTCGGCAAGTTCTTCGGCCTCGCCGGCCTCAGGCTCGGTTTCGTCCTCGGTCCGCCGTCTTTTCTCGCGCACGTGCGCCGAAAACTGGGCGCCTGGCCGCTGCCGGCGGCGACCATCGCGATCGGCACCGCGGCCTATCGCGATCGCGACTGGATCGAAGCCGCCTCGAACCGTCTCTTGGGCGACGCCCGGCGTCTCGACGTCATGCTCCGCCGATCCGGCTATCGCCCGATCGGCGGATGTCCGCTGTTCCGCCTCGTCGAGACCGACGACGCGCACGGCCTGTTCGAGCGATTGGCCGGCCACGCGATCCTGACACGGCCCTTCGCCGATCGGCCGCGATGGCTGCGGATCGGCCTGCCGCCGGACGAAGCGGCATTCTCCCGGCTGCGACGGGCGCTCGCGCGTGGCTGAGCCCGTCGCGTCGGTGGCCCTGGTGCTGGACGCCGCGCTCGGCTGGCCGGCGTGGCTCTACGCGCGCATCGGCCATCCCGTGGGTGCGTTCGCCCGCATCATCGGGATGTGCGAACGTCGCTGGAACCGGCCCGAGCGGACGGAGGGCGGACGCCGATTTCTGGGCGTGGTCACGATCTGCATCCTCGTGACGGTCGCGGGCGGCGGCGCCTGGCTGATCCAGTCCGCCATCCACGCCTTCATCGGGCCGGAAGGCTGGCCGCTGGTCGCGCTGCTGGCCTGTCCCGCGCTCGCCCAGCGGAGCCTCCACGATCATGTCCGGCCCGTCGCTTCGGCCCTGACCGCAGGCGATCTCGCCTCCGCGCGGCGGCGGTTGGCCATGATCGTCGGCCGCGACACCGGCGATCTCGACGAGGCCGGCGTCGCCCGCGCCGCGATCGAGAGCCTGGCGGAGAGCTTCTGCGACGGGGTCGCCGCGCCGCTCTTCTGGCTGGTCGTCCTGGGGCTTCCGGGGGTGTGGGCCTACAAGGCGGTCAATACGGCGGACAGCCTGATCGGCCACCGGGAGGAGCGTTGGCGGGCGTTCGGCTGGGCGGCGGCGCGTACCGACGACCTGCTGAACCTGATCCCCGCGCGACTGGCCGGGCCGGCGATCTGCCTCGCCGGCGGCGGCGGCTGGCGGGTGATGGTTCGCGACGCCGGCAGGCACGCCTCGCCCAACGCCGGGTGGACCGAGGCGGCGATGGCCGGCGCGCTCCGGCTGCGCCTGGCCGGTCCGGTCGCGTATGACGGCCTTCTTCGTGACAGGGCCTGGATCGGCGACGAAGGCGGCGCGGACGACGCCGCCGCCATCAAGCACGCGCTGGCGATCTACGTTCGCGCCTGCCTGCTGCTGTGGATTGTCGCGGGAGGGATCGCATGGGTGCGGTGATGCTTCAGGGCACCGGATCGGACGTCGGCAAGTCGGTGCTGGTCGCGGGTCTCTGCCGCGCATTGGCGAACCGGGGCGTGCGCGTGCTGCCGTTCAAGCCGCAGAACATGTCGAACAACGCCGCCGTCACGATCGACGGGGGCGAGATCGGCCGCGCGCAGGCGCTGCAGGCGATCGCCTGCCGGGTCGCCCCGCATACGGACATGAACCCGGTGCTGCTGAAGCCGCAGGCCGATCGCACGTCGCAGCTCGTCGTGCACGGCAGAGTGAGGGGCACGCTGGGCGCGGGCAACTTCCGCGAGGCCAGGGGCGCGCTGCTGGGCGAGGTGATGGCGAGCTTCCGTCGGCTGGAGGCTGCGAGCGACATCGTCGTGGTCGAGGGTGCGGGTTCTCCGGCGGAGATCAACCTGCGAGCCGGCGACATCGCCAACATGGGGTTCGCGCGGGCGGCGGACGTGCCCGTCCTGCTGGTGGGCGACATCGATCGCGGCGGCGTGATCGCCGCGATCGTCGGTACACGCGCCGTCATCGATCCGGAAGACGCGGCAATGATCCGCGGCTTCCTCATCAACAAGTTCCGCGGCGATCCGGCGCTGTTCGAGGACGGCTACCGGCAGATCGCGCAATTGTCCGGCTGGCGCGGCTTCGGCGTGGTGCCGTGGCTGCCGGCGGCCGCGCGGCTGCCCAGCGAGGATGCCGTGATCCTGGAGCGGCCGGCCCACCTTGCAACGCACCGCAAGGTCGTCGCCTGTCCGATCCTGCCGCGCATCTCTAACTTCGACGATCTCGATCCGCTGAAGCTGGAGCCGGAGGTGGAGGTGGTCATGGTGCCGCCCGGCCGGCCGATCCCGGCGGAGGCCGCGCTGATCGTGCTGGCGGGATCGAAGGCCACCATCGCCGATCTCGCGGCCATGCGCGCGGAGGGATGGGATATCGACATACTGGCCCATCGCCGTCGCGGCGGCGCGATCCTGGGACTATGCGGCGGCTACCAGATGCTCGGCCGGCGGATCAGCGATCCCGACGGCCTCGAAGGGCCGCCGGGCAGCGTCGAGGGCCTCGGCCTGCTGGATGTGGACACCCGCCTCTCCCCCGTGAAGGTCCTCCGCCATGTCGAGGGTGTCGCCCTGGGGGCGTCGTTCGGCGGCTATGAGATGCACATGGGCGAGACCGACGTGTCCGCCACGGCACGCCCGTTCGCTTGCCTGGACGGCATCCGATCCGACGGCGCGATGGATGCGGATGGGCTCGTGATGGGCAGCTACGTCCATGGATTGCTGGCGAGCGCGGCGCTGCGCGGGGCGATCCTGTCTAGCCTGGGCGCGCGGTCCAGCGGCGCCGATCATGCCGCCAGCGTCGAGGGCGCCCTCGACGAGATCGCCGCCGCGCTGGAACGCGCCCTCGACATCGACGCGATGATCGCCCTCGCCGCCGATCCCGCCGGGCGCGGGGGGCGGCCATGACGTCGCTGCTGGTGCTCGGCGGCGCCCGCTCGGGAAAGAGCCGCTACGCCCAGATGCGGGCCGAGTCGTTCGGCTCGCCACGCATCTACATCGCCACGGCGGAGCCGTTCGATGCCGAGATGGCGGAGCGCATACGCCGCCACCGCGACGATCGCGGCCCCGCGTGGCGGACGATCGAGACGCCGCTCGATTTGGCCGACGCCGTGATCGCCCGCCGTGGCGAGCGGGCCGTGCTGCTGATCGACTGCCTGACGCTCTGGGCATCGAACCTCATCCACGCCGACCGCGACGCCGAGCAAGCGACGCACCATCTGTGCGCGGCACTGTCCGATCACGATGGATCTGTCGTGCTCGTCGCGAACGAGGTCGGTCTCGGCATCGTGCCCGACAACGCACTTGCGCGCCGGTTCAGGGATGTCGCCGGGCGTATGAACCAGACCGTCGCCGCGTCCGTCGACGAGGTGGTGTTCGTCGCCGCCGGCCTGCCGCTGCGGCTCAAGTGAGATCCGCCGCGGGAGGACCGACATGGCGGCAGCCGGGCGCGCTGTCGCGATCGGGCCGGCGATGGTCGTCGCGGCATCGGAACGCGAGGGGCGCGGTGTCGGTTGATCCCGGCGATGAACCAGGGTCCGATCTGAATGACGAGTGTCGCTGTCGAACGTGAAACGGAAACGAGCCTGCGCGACGGGCGCAGCGTGGCCGAAAGAGTCCGCGCGCACGACTGGGCGGCCACGCCGCTCGGCCCGATGGCGGGCTGGCCGCAGAGCCTGAAGACCACCGTCGATCTGATGCTGGCATCCGGGCACGCCATGTGCCTGGCATGGGGGCCGGAACAGACGTTCCTCTACAACGATGCCTATGCGCCGCTGATGGGCGATCGGCATCCCGCCGCGATCGGCCTCACCTTCGCGCAGGCCTGGCCCGACGTGTGGGCCGATATCGCGCCGCTGGTGCGCCGTACCCTGTCCGGCGAGACCGTGACCTTTCAGGGCCTGCATCTCGTGATGACCCGCCACGGCGGGCGCGAGGATACCTGGTGGGACTTCTCCTATTCGCCGGTGCGCGACGAGAGCGGGGCGGTGGCGGGCCTGCTGAACGTCACGCTGGAAGCGACGGGCCGGGTGCACGCCGAGCGCGACCGCGATGTCGCCGTGGCGCAGCTGCGCCGGAACGAGGCGCGGCTGCGAACGCTCGTCAACGCCAGTTCCGACGTGGTCTACACGATGAGCCCGGACTGGACCGAGATGCGCAAGCTGGACGGCCGCGGCTTCATCGCCGACACCGCTGCGCCCAGCATCAGGTGGATCGACGAATATCTGCTCCCCGAGGATCAGGCCGGCATCCTGGAAGCGATCGGCAAAGCCGTCGCGGAGAAGGGCATCTTCGAGCTAGAGCACCGCGTCCGCCGCGCGGACGGCACGGTGGGCTGGACCTTCTCGCGCGGCATCCCGGTGCTCGACGATCGCGGCGATATCGTCGAGTGGTTCGGGATGGCCGCGGACGTGACGGCGCGGCACGATGCCGTGCACGCGCTGCGCGCGAGCGAGGAGTTCAGCCGCCGGATCCTCGAAAGCTCGGCCGACTGCATCAAGGTGCTGTCGCTGGATGCCCATCTGGAATTCATGTCCGATGGCGGCATGTGCGTGATGGAGGTGGACGATTTCTGCTCGGTAGCGGGCGCGTGGTGGCCCGATTTCTGGAGCGGCGACGAGCATCGCCGGGTGCTCGCGGCGCTGGAGGTCGCGCGGAGCGGCGGCGTCGGTCGCTTCCAGGGCGCCGCGCCGACCTTCAAGGGATCGCCGCGCTTCTGGGACGTCGCCGTCTCCGCGATCACCGACGAGGCCGGCCGGCCGGAGAAGCTGCTCGCCATCTCGCGCGACGTGACGGAGCAGCGCGCATCCGAAGATGCCCTGCGACAGCTGAACGAGACGCTCGAGAGCCGCGTCGAGGAGCGATCGCGCGAGCTGGTGGCCGCCGAGGATCGCGTGCGCCACATGCAGAAGATGGAGGCGATCGGCCAGCTCACCGGCGGCGTCGCGCACGATTTCAACAATTTGCTCACGATCATTCGGTCGTCCGCGGAACTGCTCAGCCGGTGGGAGCTGACGGCGGACAAGCGCCAGCGCTACATCGATGCGATCGCGAGCACGGCGGATCGCGCCGCCAAGCTGACCGGCCAGCTGCTCGCCTTCGCCCGCCGCCAGGCGCTGCGGCCGGAGGTGTTCGACGTGGCGGCGCGCGTCGCCACGGTGGCGGACATGCTGCGCTCGGTCGTCGGCACGCGCGTCGACCTGACGGTCGATCCGGTCTGCGCACCCTGCTTCGTCGAGGTGGACGCCAGCCAGTTCGAAACGGCCCTGGTGAACATGGCGGTGAATGCGCGCGACGCCATGGACGGCGAGGGCCGGCTCGCGATCGTGGTGGAGGAGGCGGCGGGCGTGCCGCCGCTGCGCGGCCATGCGGGCGCGCAGGGGGATTTCGTTAGGATCTCGGTCATCGACGCCGGATCGGGCATGACGCCGGAGCAGCTCGACCACATCTTCGAGCCATTCTACACCACCAAGGAGGTCGGCAAGGGCACGGGGCTGGGCCTGAGCCAGGTCTACGGCTTCACCAAGCAGTCGGGCGGCGAGGTGGAGGTCGTCAGCGAGCCGGGCAAGGGCACCACCTTCCGCCTGTACCTGCCGCGCGTGCAGCCGCCCGCAGAGCAGCGGGAGGACGCGCCCGACGACACGGGCGTCGCCGGCGAGGCGAGCATCCTGATCGTCGAGGACAATGAGCAGGTGGGGGAGTTCGCCGCCCAGCTGCTCGACGATCTCGGCTACACCACGCGCTACGCGGCCAACGCGCGCGATGCGCTGGGCATCCTGGAACGGGACCATGCGACGATCGACATCCTGTTCTCGGACGTGGTGATGCCCGGCGTCGATGGCGTCCAGCTGGCGCGGCAGGTGCAGGCGCGCTGGCCGGAGATCAGGATCGTGCTCGTCAGCGGGTACAGCCACGTCCTCGCCGGCGATGCGCGGCACGGCTTCGATCTGCTGCACAAGCCCTATTCGGCGGACGAGCTCTCCCGCGTGCTGGACGTCGCCCGGCGCGCACGCGGCGAACGCCGCCGCTGAGGGCACGGAGCCGGAGCGGGTGCGCCGCGTTGTGCGACGATGACCGACGATACCAGACCGCTCCGGCTCGGCTTCCCCGTCAAGGTGATGGGGCGGGCGGGCATGAAGACGCAGGATACGCGCCGCTGGCAGAAGAACCCGCACCTGAAATGCTCGCTGGAGCTGCTGGACGCGGTGCTCGATTATCTGAAGGCCGAGCGGCTGGACATGTACCGCCTGTCGTCGGACATCGCGCCCTACGCCACCCACCCGGACATGCCGCAGTTCCACGGCATGGTGGCGGAGAGCGACGCGGAGCTGCGCGCCTTCGGCGCGAAGGCGCGCGCCTATGACATCCGCCTGTCCTTCCACCCCTCGCAATATGTGCTGCTGAACGCGCCCGACGCGGATTTGACCCGCAGGAGCATCTGGGATCTCGCCAGCCAGGCCGAGATGCTGGACCGCATGGGGCTGGACGACGAGGCCGTGATGATCACCCATGTGGGCGGCGTGTACGGCGATCACGAAGCCAGCCGCGCCCGCTGGATCGCGGGGTGGGAACAGTGCCCGGAGCATGTGCGCCGCCGCCTGGTGCTGGAGAATGACGACGTCCGCTTCTCCGCCGCCGACGCGCTCTGGATCCACGAGCGGACGGGGGTGCGGCTGATCTTCGACTATCAGCATTTCTGGTGCCTCAACCCGGAGCGGCTGGACATGCGCGCCACGCTGGAGCGGTTCCTCGCCACCTGGCCGCGCGGCGTGCGCCCCAAGATCCACTTCTCCTCGCCGCGCACGGAGCTGCGCGAGATCAAGCAGAAGATCACCCCCCGCCAGCGCGCCGCCGCCAAGGCCGGGCAGGCGAAGGGCAAGGCGGGCGAGCTGCTGAAGGCGCCGGTGAAGGCGACGGCGCGGGTGAAGACGGTGCTCCGCCCGCCGATCTGGACCGGCCACGCCGACTTCACCAATCCGTTCGAGTTCGCCACCTTCATGCGCATGGCCGAGGGGCTGGTGTTCGACGTGATGATGGAGGGCAAGTCGAAGGATCTCAGCCTGCTGCGGCTGCGGCCCGATCTGCTGCGCTTCGCGCCCGACGTCGCGGCCCGCTTCGGCATCACCGAAAAGGATGCGCAGGCCTATGCCGCCGACGAGGCGCGGCTGGAGCGCGGGGTGGACGCGGACGACGCGCCCGACGTGGACGAGGGACTGGCGGTCGCGGCGGAGTGAGCCGGGCGACGGCCGACCCCCTCGCTACCTTTCGCCGCGCGATCGCCGCGACTGGCCGCCGCGTGCCGGATTTCGATCCGCGTGACGGGGGCGTGGCGGCGCGGCTGATCCTGCTGCTGGAGACGCCCGGCCCCGGCGGCGATGGCCCGCGCCTGGTCTCGCGGGACAATCCCACCGGCACCGCGCGCAACCTCACCCGCTTCCTCGCGGAGGCCAGCATCTCGCGGGCGGACACGATGCTGTGGAACGCGGTGCCGTGGATCGTTCACGCGCCCGGCGCCCGCAACCGGCCGCTGCGCCGTGGCGAGATCCGCGAGGGGCTGGCGATGCTGCCGCCGCTCGTCGCGCTGCTGCCGCGGCTGCGCGTCGCGGTGCTCGCCGGCGCGGTCGCGGCGGAGGCGGCGCCGGTGATCGCGCGGGAGCGGCCGACGGTGGCCGTGCTGCGCATGCCGCACCCCTCCCCCACCTATGTGTGCACCAGCCCGCAGGTGGCCGCCCGTATCCGGCAGACGCTGGCGGAGGCGGCACGTCTGCTCGCAACTGCTTGAATCCGGCCGCGATGCGCGCGACAACGAACGAGAGGGGATCGCCATTGGCACGTGTCGAGATTGCCGGGCTGAGCAAGCGCTTCGATGCGACCACCGTGCTGCATCCCACCGATCTGGCGATCGAGGATGGCGAGTTCGTGGTGATCGTCGGGCCGTCCGGCTGCGGCAAGTCCACCCTGCTGCGGCTGATCGCCGGGCTGGAACAGCCGAGCAGCGGCACCATCGCGATCGGCGACCGCGACGTGACGAACGCGGCGCCGGCCGATCGCGATCTGGCGATGGTGTTCCAATCCTATGCGCTCTACCCGCATCTCAGCGTCGCCGAGAACATCGCCTTCCCGCTGAAGGTGGCGCGCCGGCCGAAGCGCGAGATCGCCGAGCGGGTGGCGGCGGTGGCCCGCTCGCTGGAACTCGGCCCGCTCCTCTCGCGCCGCCCGCGCGCGCTCTCGGGCGGGCAGCGGCAGCGCGTCTCGATCGCGCGGGCGATCGTGCGGGAGCCGAAGGTGCTGCTGCTCGACGAGCCGCTCTCCAACCTGGATGCGGAGCTGCGGGTGCGGATGCGGCACGAATTCGCCCGCCTGCACCAGTCGCTCGCCGCGACGATGATCTATGTGACGCACGACCAGCTGGAGGCGATGACGCTCGCCAACCGCATCGTCGTCATGGCGGAAGGCCGCGTCGCGCAGGTGGGCACCCCGCTCGATCTCTACCATCGTCCGGCCAGCCTAGCCGTCGCGCGGGCGATCGGCTCGCCCGGCATGAACCTGCTGCCGGTGACGATCGTGGCGGACGGCGCGGTGCGCCTGAGCGACGGGCGCACGCTGCCGGTCGACGCGGCGATCCCGGCCGGGGCGGCCGGCCGTGCGGCCACGCTGGGCATCCGGCCGGAACATCTGATCCCCGACGCGAACGGCCCGTTCTGCGGCCCGGTCGAGCTGTTCGAGCGGCTCGGCCCGCTCTCTTTCGCCCATCTCGGCACCGGCGGCGGCGGCGCCGTCGTGGCGCAGCTGCCCGGCGATCGCGGCGTCACCCTGGGCGAGCGGCTGTGCTTCTCCGCCCCTGCGGGCATGGTGCACTTGTTCGACGAGGATGGCCGGGCGATCGGCGTCGGCGGCCGGCCTCCGCTCAGCCCTTGATGCTGCCGCCCAGCAGCCCGGTCATGTAGTAGCGCTGCAGGGCGAGGAACAGGAGCAGCACCGGCATCGTCGTCACCACCGCCGCCGCCATCATCAGCTCGCCATCGGCGGAATGCTCGCGCGATATGGCGGCGACCGCCACCGGCAGCGTGTAGAGATGCTGGTCGGCCAGCACGATCAGCGGCCAGAGAAAGTCGTTCCAGCTGCCGAGGAACATGAACAGCGCCAGGGTCACGGTGATCGGGGCGAGCAGCGGCAGCACGATCGACACGAAGATGCGGCCCTCGCTCGCCCCGTCGAGCCGCGCCGCATCGAGCATCTCGTCGGGGATGGAGAGCGTCGCCTGCCGCACGAACAGGATCGCGAAGATGCCCGCCAGGCTCGGCAGGATCACGCCGGCATAGCTGTTTACCAGCCCCAGTTCCTTGAAGATCAGGAACAGCGGCAGCATCGCCACCTGCCCCGGCACCACCAGGCTCGCGATCAGCAGCCGCAGCAGCCGATCCCGCCCGCGAAAGCGCAGCTTGGCGAAGGCGTAGCCCGCCGGCACCGTCAGCAGCAGGCCGAGCGCGGTGGAGACGCCGGCGACGAACAGGCTGTTCCACAGCGCCGGCATGATCCGGTAATCGAACCACACGCCGTCATATTCGCGCCGGGCGAGCAGCTCGTGATAATTCTCCCACGTCCAGCGGCTGGGCCAGAGCGGCGGCGGGAAGTGGCTGGACTGGCCGCGCGGCATGAACGACACCGTCACCATCCAGGCGAGCGGCGCCAGCGTCGCCAGGGTCAGCAGCGCCACCGCCGCATTGGCCAGGATCGCCCGCCGCCTCACAGCCATTCGTGGCGCCGCCCGATCCGCGTCTGCACCATCGTCACGGCCAGGATCATCAGGAAGAGGATGAAGGCGACGGCGCTCGCCTGCCCCAGATTCCACCATTTGAAGCCCTCGTCGAACATGAAGTACAGCACCGTCACCGTGCTCTGCGCCGGGCCGCCCAGGGTCATCACATAGGGCTCGGCGAAGATCTGGAGGAAGCCCGCCACGCTCATCACCGCCGCCAGCAGCAGGGTCGGCCCGATCGCCGGCAGGGTGACGTGGCGGAAGCGGCCCCACCGCCCCGCCCCGTCCAGCCGCGCCGCCTCCATCAGATCCTGCGGCACGGCGGCGAGCGCGGCGGTGAACACGATCATGTTGTAGCCGAAGATCTTCCACGTCACGAACAGCAGGATCGCCGGGATCGAGGCGCGCGGATCGCCGAGCCAGTCGATCGGGGCGACATGGATCGCGTCCAGCAGCCAGTTGACCAGGCCGAAGCGGGTGTTGAGGAGGAAGCGCCACACCACCGCCGTCGCCACCACGCTGGTGACGTAGGGGGCGAACAGCAGCACGCGCCACAGCGGCTTCCAGCGCACCGTGGCGTCGTTCAGCAGCAGCGCCGCCAGCAGCGATGTGCCGATCGCCATCGGCACGCCCAGCAGCGCGAACAGCGCGGTGTTCGCCAGCGCCCGCCAGAACAGGGGCGTGCGGGCCAGATCGATGAAGTTGCCGAGGCCGACGAAATCAAGGTTGCGGCGATCGGCCAGCGCGTAGATCGAATAGTCCGTCACGCTGAGCGCGAGCGCGAGCGTCGTCGGCAGCACGAAGACGAAGGCGATCACCGCCAGCACCGGCGCCGTGAAGATCCAGGCGGTGCGCTCGCCCCGGGTCACGCGATGCGCCCCGCCGCCACCAGCGCCCGCCGCTTGGCGAGCAGGGCATCGACCCGCCGGTCCATCTCGGCCAGCCCTTGGTCGATCGTCAGGAGGCGCCGCACCACCCGCTCGGCGATCAGCTGCACTTCGGCGAGGATCCGCTCCCACTCGACGATCGGCGGCCCGGCGGCGGGCTCGCGCATCTGGGCGGCGAAAGGCGCCATCGCCGGCGTGGCGAGCTGCGGATCGCGCCACGCGCTCACCCGCGCCGGCAGGTTGCCGATCAGGTGCTGGAAACGGAGCTCGCTGGGGATCGAGGTAAGGTGCCGCACCAGCGCCCAGGCCTGATCCGGCTGCGGCGTGGTGCGCGTCACGGCGAGGCTGGCCGCCACGCCGGATGCCGCGCCCGGCCCGTGCGGGCCGGGCATCCGGGCCACGCCCCACAGGTGCGGCGGGATCTCGGCGGCGCGGCGCCTGAGATCGAGGAGCAGCGCCGGCCCATACGGATAGATCGCGAAATAGCCCTGGGCAAAGGCGGCGAGCGGATCCTGCACCTCCGTGGAGAGCACGCGCGGCGCCAGCCCCTCGTCGAACAGCGAGACATAGTAGGCCAGCGCCTCGCGGATCGCCGGCTGGCGGAACGCGCCCAGCGTATCGTGCTCGCGCAAGGGGCGAGCGCCGGTCTGGCCGATAAAGGTGAACAGCGCGTCCCACCAGTTCAGCAGCATCAGGAAGGCGTAATTGTCCGGCGCCAGCGCCTTCAGGCGGCGGCCCATCGCGCGCCAGCCGTCCCAGTCGGTCGCCGGCGCGTCGTAGCCGGCGCGCGCCAGCAGATCCCGCCGGAAGAACTGCACCTGCGGGGCCACCGACCAGGGCACCGCGTGGGCCTGCCCGGCGAAGCGGATCGTGTCGAGCACGCCGGGGAACATGTCGCCGATCAGGCTCGGGTCGCGCACGGCGGCGATGGCGCCGATCATCGCGAACTCGCTGACCCAGCCGTTCGGCAGCATTATCACGTCGGGCAGCGATCCGCCGGCATGCGCGGTCAGCAGCTTCTCGTGCGCCGCCGTCCACGGCAGCGACTGCACCTCCACCGGGATGCCGGTGGCGGCGGTGAAGGCTGGCATCAGGTGCGGCGCGTAATCGCCCTCGTAGCTCATCGCCCACAAGGTCAGCCCCGGCCGATCGCCGCGGCCGACGCATCCGCCGGCCGCCAGCGCGGCCGCCGCCGCGCCGGCGATCACCGCGCGACGCCCTATCCGTTCTGGAGCCATCATTGCCACGCGCGCCAGCGTGACACTGCCGGCGCGCCACCGCCAGCCCGAACTGGAAGCGAAAGCAACGGATTGCGCGCGATCGCCTGAACCCATCCCGCGCACGCGCGTTACAGCCTGTCGGCGCTACGGGATCACCCGATCGCCGTGGGGAGAGGGCCGCGCATTCGAGCGGCCCCGCGATAAGGGGGAGATATCGTCATGCGGATCCATGCAAGATGTCGTGCGCTGCTGCTGGCCGGGGCCGCCTGCGCAGCCGCGCCGGCGATCGCCCAGACGCCGCCGGTCGCGGGCGGCACGGCCTCGGCCGACGCCGCGCCCGAGGCGGCGGCGAGTGGTGGCGACGCGGAGATCGTCGTCACCGGATCGCGCATCCAGCGGCCGGACTATGCCGCGCCGACGCCGGTCACGTCGTTCAACGCGACGAGCCTCCAGCAATCCGGCAACACCAACGTTACCACCTTCCTGCAGCGCGTGCCGGCCCTCACCAACTCGCTGGACAGCACGCGCACCGCCGGCCGCTCGCAGACGGACGGCACCTTCGGGCAGGTGGGCCTCAACCTGCTCGATCTGCGCGGCTTGGGGCCGAACCGCACCCTGGTGCTGGTGGACGGGCGCCGCCACGTCGCCGGCCAGCCGGACACCGCCGCCGTCGACATCAACGCCATCCCCGCCGACTTGATCGAGCGGGTGGACGTGCTGACCGGCGCCGCCTCCGCCGTCTACGGCGCCGATGGCGTGTCCGGCGTCGTCAACTTCATCCTGAAGCGCGATTTCGACGGCATCGCGGCGCGCAGCCAGATGGGCATTTCCGAGCGCGGCGATGCCGGCAACCGCTTCGCCTCCGTCATCGTCGGGCGCAACTTCGCCGGCGGGCGCGGCAACGTGACCCTGGCCTACGAATATAATGCCGACGATCCGCTGGCGAACGACGATCGCAACTATCTGGCGCAAGGCCGGCGTGTCTACTTCGTGAACGTGGACGGTTACGATCCGGCCCGGCCCGGCAGCTACCAGCGCGGGCCGGTCGGCGATCTGCGCTATCCGTTCAGCTCCAACCAGGGCATTATCGGCATCGGCGACCAAACGTTCCGCGGCGACGGGGCGATCTACACGCCGGGACGGTTCCTTCTGAACGACGGCTATTCGGTGGGCGGCGACGATACGCCGGTGGCCGGCTACATCGGCGACATCCTGCCGCGCACCCGCCGCCACGCCGTCAATCTGCTGACCCGCTACGAGGCGTCGGACGCGTTCAAGCTGAGTCTGGAGGGCAAGTTCGTCCAGAGCACGGTGACGACGTTCAGCGGCTATAGCGGCAACTATCCGGCCACGATCGCGCTCGACAATCCGTTCATCCCGGCGAGCATCCTCTCCGCCGCACGGGCCGCCGGGCTGACCGCGATCGACGTGAGCCGCAACAATTTCGACATACCCCGCCGTGGCGAGCGGGACCGGCGCCGCACCTATCGCGGCGTGGTGGACGTTTCGGGCCGCATATCCGATCACGCCAATTACGACGTGTCGTACACCTACGGCCGCACCGACGTGCGCGCGACCAAGCTGAACGACAGGCTCAACGATCGCTTCCTGGCGGCGCTGGACGTGGTGCGCGATCCCCGCACCGGCCAGCCGGTCTGCCGCTCCAGCCTCGATCCCACGGCGGTGTCGACGCCGTCCCTCACCTTCACGCCCGGCGCGGGCAGCGGGTGCGTGCCGGTGAACACCTTTGGCGGGAACAGGGTGGATCCGGCCTCCTTCGGCTTCTACCTCAGCAATCCGGCCAGCCAGGCGCGCCTCACGCAACACGTCGTCAACGCATCGCTGACCGGGGATTTCGGCCAGTTTTTCGAACTGCCGGGCGGCCCGGTGCAGTTCGCCGCCGGCGGCGAGTATCGGCGTGAATCGAGCAGCTTCCGCCCGGCCGACGCGCTCACGCGCAACCTGTTCTACCAGTATGACGAATATATCATCCCGACGCCGTCCAGCGGGCATTTCGACGTGGCCGAGCTGTTCGGTGAGCTGAACGCGCCGCTGCTGCGCGATCGGCCGTTCGCCTCGCTGCTGTCTGTGGGTGCGGCGGGCCGCTACTCGCACTATTCCACGGTCGGCAGCACCTACGCCTACCAGTTCAACGGCATCTACGCGCCGATGCGGGACATCACGATCCGCGGCTCCTACGGGCGATCGGTGCGCGCGCCGAACGTGGGCGAGATCTTCCGCCCGCAGACCGGCACAAGCAACTTCTTCTCCGATCCCTGCTACGCCGCCAACCGGGGCAGCGGCACCAGCTTCCGCGAGGCGAACTGCCGCGCGCTGATCGGCGGGCTGGGCGGGGACATCGCCACCTTCACGGCGGCCAACAACCCGAACGCGACCATCTTCATCCCCGGCACGCAGCAGGGCAATCGCGATCTGCGAGCGGAGGTGGCGCGCACCTGGACGGCTGGCACGGTGCTGCGCCCACGCTTCGTGCCCGGCCTCACCGTCGCGCTGGACTGGTATGACATCCGCCTGAAGGATGCGATCAACACGCCCGATGCCAACGTCGTCGCTAATCTGTGCGTCGATCAGCCGAGCCTGGACAACGTCTATTGCGGGGCGATCAGCCGCATGCGCGGCACCGGGTTCATCGACGGCTATGTGGTGCAGCCGCAGAACGTGGCGGCATTCCGCACGGCCGGGTTGGAGCTGAACGCCAGCTACCAGATCCGCACCGCGCGGCTGGGGCTGTTCGACCTACGCCTGGTCGGCGGCTACCTCCACCGGCTGGAGCAGATCGCCACGCCCGGCGCCGCGATCGAGAACAATGTCGATCAGCCGTTCCGGCCGAAATACACGCTCACCTTCTCGCCGACATGGACGTACGAGGCGGTGACGATCAGCTACAATCTGCGCTGGCAGGATGGCGTGCGCCGCTTCACGCGGGTGGAGACGGACAATAATCCCAGCCTCGTCGATCCGCGCTACTTCCGCTACAAGGAATTGTGGCTGCATGACGTGCAGGCGCAGGTGGCGGTCGCTCCGGCCTTCTCGATCTACGGCGGCGTCAACAACCTGACCGACCAGAAGCCGGATATCGGCTTCGAGACCAACATCCCGATCTCGCCAGTCGGCCGCTATCTGTATGTCGGCGCGAAGCTGCGGCTGGCCGGCACGTAACGGCGCGCCGTCACTCGCCTGCTGCGCCGCCTTCCAGCCGGCGCAGCAGGCGGCCGAGCGGCCAGCGCAGATAGGCGAACGCCTCGTAGGTGCGCAGCGAGAGACGCGCCCAGCCGAGATACAACCCGTGCCAGCCGGTGGCACGGGCGAGCGCGAAGATGCGGTGGCTGCCCGCACTGATGCACAGCCGGCTGGCATAGACGAGCTTGCGGCGGAACGGCAGGTCCCGCCCGCCCGGCGCCACGCGCTTGCGCAGCGGCAGGCGTGGCGGCGCGACCCGCAGCCGCCAGCCGAGCCCTTCGCGCCGCTGGCGGAAGCCGGCCGCCTGCGTGCCGGAAATGAACGCCGCATCCACCTCGTCCAGCGCCAGCCGACCCTCCGCCACGGCGTCGGCGACGATGCGCTGCACCTCCGGCCGCCGCACGATCACCACGTTGGTTCCGCGCCCGTCTGACGAGTAGGGCTCCACCCAGGCGTCGCCGAAGGCGATGTCGGCGGCTTCCGCGACCACATCGTCGCAATAGTTGCAGGCCGGATTCTGGAAGAAGCCGGCGCCCCAGTCGCCATCCACCAGATGCCACCAATCCTGCCAGCGGGCGGTGCCGTCGGCCAGGGTCAGGTGCGCGGTGTACCAGTTGGCCGGCCGATCGGGATCCTTGCGGCGATACTCCACCGCCCGCACTTGATCCACCGGCGCGCCGAGCTGCCAGGCGAAGCTGTCGACCAGCCGGGCGCTCTTCATGTGGCCGCAGAACAGGCCCAGGGTGAAGGCGATCCGCTCGTGCAGCACCGGCTCCTCGGCGCGCAGCAGCTGCACCGCCTTGATGAAGCACGGCACGCCGACCACCGCGTAGCGGCCCGGCACCGCCCTGATCTCGGCGAGCATGGCCGACATCTCGACCGGATAGTAGCGCGATCGCGCGCCCTGCCCGATCTCGCCTTCCGTCCGCGACATGCGATAGCCGAAGAAGCGTCCGTCGCCGACCGGATCGGCCGGCGCGACATGGGCGACGCCATCGACGAGGCCGAGGCGCAGCAGCTCCGCCGCCACCCAGCTGACCATGCCGCCGGAGCTGCCGCCCGCGCGAAAGCCGCCCTCCGCGACATGGCCGACATAGGCGGTCTCGAAACTGCCGATCAGCGGATCGCGGTGCGCCGGCTGCGGGAAGCGATCGGCGGCGATCGCATCCTCGTCGCGGGCATCCGGCGAGAAGGGGCAGATGCGCGACAAGGCCGGCATCGCCTCCGCCGCCCAGGCGCCCTCCGGCTTCAGCTGACCGAAGCGATCCCATCCCATCGCGCCCGCACCGCCCGCGCATCCGCCGCAGCCGATGCAGAGCCCCGCCGCCGCCACGTCGCGCGGGGCGAGCGGCGCCTCAGCCAAGGACGGAGGCCAGATAGGCGCTCGATCGCGTGCGCATCGCGGCAATCCGCGCGTCGATCGCGGGATCCAGCGGCGTGCCGAGCAGATCGGCATAGTCCTGGGCCGACGTCTCCGCCGTCACCATGTGCCGCCCGGCGGCGAGCGACCGGGTGAGATCGCGCACCTTGTTGAGACGATAGTCGGACGGCGCGCAGACGAACGGCCGGCGGTGATGCAGCGCGAATACGCAGCCGTGGAAGAAGTTGGTGGCGACCGCATCCGCGCCGGCGATCAGCGACGAGAATTCCTCCGGCCCGGCCTCGATCCGCTGCTCGTCCGCCCACTCCGTCCGATAGCCGATGCTGACGATGCGGCGGCCGCTCTGGCCGGCCCAGCCGCGCACGGCGGCGGCGAACCAGTCGGGAAAGCCGTGGCCGTAGAGGGCGAGGTAGGGCGATCGCTCGCCGGTGGGCTGTGGCACCGGCGGGGGGAATTGCAGGCACGGATCGAGGACGAGCGCGGGCTCCCGATCCAGCCCATCGCGCACCAGCCGCCGGCTGTTCTCGTCGCGGACGGACAGGGCGTCGAACCGTTCCAGCTTCGCCGCCCAGTCACGATCGATACCATGCGCGGCGTCGTGGTTGCCGAAGCTGGCCGCATAGGATGCCAGCCGGCGCGACTGCAGCCGCTCCCCGAAGAAGATCGGCTTGAAGCCGTACCAGGGGTGGCGGAAATTCCACACCTCGTCGCTGCCGACCAGGACGGCGTCGTAGGCGCCGGCATCCTCCGGCCGGTCGAGCGCGAAGCGGGGCGACTGCGGCAGCCGATCGAACGCATCCAGGAAGCGGCGCCCCTTGGCGGCGTAGCGCGGCAGATCGTCGCGCCGGGTGCGCAGCGGCAGCTGCGGCTGGAAGGCGCAGCGCCACTCGGCCCGGCGCACCTGCGGCGAATCGTGGTCGAGCAGTTCCGCATCGTGGCCCATGCCGCGCAGCCCTTCCACCAGGCATCGCGCCTGCCAGTAGGAGCCATAGTTGATGCAGCGATGGAAGGTGAGGACGCCGACCTTCACCCGGCCACCGCCGGGCCGGCAGCGCCACCGGCCCGCCGCGCGGGGTAGACCGTCGCCGGCCCGTGTTTGGCGTAGGGTACGGGCGTCGTGCGACACAGATAGACGTCGGGTTCCGGCGTCGTCTGCACGGAGAAGCCGGCGGCGCGCAGCATCGCCTGCGTGCACGCGGCGTTCGGCGCCCACCAGTTCGTCCAGTCGTGGGCGAACTCGCGCTCGATGAAGTGCAGCCGGGGATAGCCGGGATCGTCGAAGAAGGGTGGCGGCGTCGTGGTGCCGGGCATGAAGAAGGGATGGTCGGCCGGCACGTCCAGCACCGCCGTCGATCCCTGCTGCATCGTCTGGAACAGCATCATGTCGCCGGCCACATGCTCGCGGATCAGGTCCAGCGCCAGCAGCGGGTGGCGCAGATGGTAGAGCACGCCCATGAAGATCACGAGATCGAACCGCTCGCCCAGCGCCCCGACATCGTAGACCGAGAGGTTGGCGAACTCGACCCCTTCGAAGCCCAGCGCCTGCGTCGCGAGCCGGGCTTGCGCAAGGTAGCGCTCGTCGCTGTCGATGCCCAGCACGCGGGCGGCACCCCGGCGCTTCATCTCGACCGAGTAGAAGCCCGCGTTGCAGCCGATGTCCAGCACCGTCCTGCCCGTGAGATCGGCCGGCAGCGCCGATGCGAAGCGGAGGAACTTGTCGCGCGGATAGTCGCCGAGGAAATGATCCGGCGCCGTGTGGATGCCGCCGAGATCGATATTGTGGAACCACGGGCCGATCGCTGCAATCCTGCCCCGCAGCGCATCGGCGTCCGCCCGCATCTCGGCGAGGTCGACGATCTGGTTCAACGGCACCCCCTGGCTTCACGGGCGGCAGCCCGCTGGCGGCCGCCCAAATCGTTCGATGGACCAGTCCTTACAGAGGCCCGCCTCGTTTCGCCAACGGGCAGCGCAGACGGCTGTTCCCCGGCGGCGGGCACGCGATCGCGCTGCTATCGCGCGGGCCGTGGAACCAGCCGCGCGGCGCGCGACTTTGCATCCTGATGGCCGATCGGATGAGGATGTGGGTGGCGGCGATGCGCGGCGGGCGCTACGCCGACGCATGGGCGCTGGCCGGCGAGACGCTGGCCGAGCGCGATCCGGCGCTGCGCGACGATCCGAGCCTGCCCTACCATCTGCGCTGGGTGTGGGACGGCCGGCCGCTGGAGGGGCGGCACGTGCTGGTGCGCTGCTATCACGGGCTTGGCGACACCATCCAGTTCGCCCGCTTCCTGCCGCTGCTGGCGGCGCGGGCGGCATCGGTGACGCTGGAGATCCAGCCGCGGCTGATGGAGCTGATCGCGCCGCTGGCAACAGGCATCGCGCTGAAACCGTTCGATCAGGCGCATCCGCTGCCGCCGGCGGAGGTGGATGTCGAGATCACCGAGCTCGATTTCGCCCTGCGCGCCGCGCCCGCCGATGCGCCGCCGCCCTATCTCGGCTCTCGCCGGGCGGTGCTGCCCGCCGGCACCGTCGCCTTGTGCTACGGCGCCGGCGACTGGGACAGATCGCGCTGCGTGCCGCCGGCGCTGCTCGCGCCGCTGTGCCGCCACGCGCCCGTCGTCACGCTGATGCCCGAGCCGACCGAACTCGCCGTGCTGAACCCGGAGGGTTGCCCGTTCGATATCGGGGCGACCGCGATGCTGGTGGCCGGGGCCGATCTGGTCGTTACCGTCGACACGATGATCGCCCATCTCGCCGGCGCCATGGGCAAGCCGACCTGGCTGATGCTGAAGGACGAGCCGGACTGGCGCTGGGCGCCCGACCAGACCGGCAGCGCCTGGTATCCCTCGATCCGCCTCTATCCCCAGCCGGGCGCGGGCGACTGGGCGGCGGTGGTGGAGCGGATCGAGCGCGATCTGGCGGCGCGCACCCTCTGCGTGGCGAAAGGATAGGAGATGAAGCAACTGGCGAGCCCGGCGGTGCCGGTTTCCTGGGGCGAACTGCTCGACAAGATCACCATTCTGGAGATCAAGCGCGCCCGCATCGCCCGGCCGGAGGCGCGCGCGAATGTGGCGCGGGAGCTTCGCCTGCTGCGCGCGATCGGCCGGCCGGCGCTGCGCCGGGCCGATGTGACGCCCCTCGTCGCGGCGCTGCGCGAGGTGAACGAGACATTGTGGGAGATCGAGGACGCGATCCGCGAGGAGGAGGCGGATGCGCGGTTCGGCGCCGACTTCATCCGGCTGGCCCGCGCGGTCTACAAGCGCAACGACGAGCGGGCTGCGATCAAGCGGCGGATCAATGCGCTGCTGGAATCCGAGCTGGTCGAGGAGAAGAGCTACGCCGGCCCTGCCCCACTACGCCGGGAAGCCGTGCCGGGGCAGGCCCCCCTACCCGCTTTCTGAACCGTCGGCGATCGCGGGGAAAGAAGCGGACCCGCCCCTCCCCGCGATCGCACGCGGAGATCAGAACTTGTAGCCGAGCTGCACGCCGTAGGTGCGCGGCTCGCGACCCGAGGAGAATGACCAGAGGCCCGCCACGGTGAACGCCGCGTTCGGCCCGCGATCGTCGAGCAGGTTGCGGACGAAGCCGGTGACGCGCGCCTCGTTGCCGCCCAGATCGAACGTCAGCGAGGTGCTGGCGTCGAGCAGGTTCTGCCGATCGGAGCGGACGCGCGGATCGTTGCGCGGGATCACGAGCGTGCCGGTGGCCGGATAGGTGGCCGTCGCATCGAGCGCGACCTGCTGGTCGTAGCGCGAGATGAAGCGGTAGCCGACGTTCGTCGTCCACTTGCCGAAGTCGAGCGGCTGGGCATATTCGGCGTTCAGCGAGGCGGTGATCTTCGGCGCGTAGATCATGTCCACGTTCGAATAGTCGATCGTCCGCACGGCCGGCTGCAGCGGGCTGACCGAGCCCTGCGAAATGAAGTTCCGGAAGCCGTTCTGCAGATAACCGAGCGAACCGCTGAACGTCAGATGCTCCACCGGCTTGGCCGTGAAGTCCATCTCGATGCCCTTCAGTCGCGCCGAGCCGACGTTGGTCACGATCGTCTCGTTGCCCACGTTGCCCGAGGTGGGCACCGTCGTGTTCTGCTGCAGATCCTTATAGTCGGCGTAGAAGCCGGCGATGTTGAAGAGCAGCTTGCGATCGAAGAACGATGTCTTGAGGCCGATCTCGTAGGAGTCGACCGTCTCGGGGCCATAAGGCGTCCGCGACGATTGCGGCGTCAGACCGCGGCCCGAGAAGCCGCCCGAGCGGTAGCCGCGCGACCACGAGGCATAGACCATCAGATCGTCGGTCGGCCGATAGTCGACGCCGACCTTCGGCGTGAACTTGCTTCCGGAATATTTGAAGTTGCCGAAGCTCGCCCCCTGCCCGATCGTCAGTTCGTTCTGCTTCTTGTCATGCGTGTAGCGGCCGCCGAACGACAGGCGGAAGCGATCGGCGAACGCCCAGTTGAAGTCGCCGAACGCCGCATAGGATTGCGACTTGCCGATCGTCAGCTGATCCGCGTTCGGATCCGTGAACCCGAAGAAGCGCGTCGTCTGCGCCAGCGAGTAGCGGTGCTGATAGTAGAAGCCGCCGATCACATAGTCGAACGTATCGGTGAACTTGCCCGCAGCGCGCAGCTCCTGCGTGAACTGCCAGAAGCGCTGCTTGCGATCGAAGTAGTAGAGGTCGGCGGAGAGCGCGTCGACGTCCTGCATCTGCCGCTCCTTGATCCGGCGATAGCCGGTGATCGAGGTCAGCTTGGTGAAATCCAGGTCGAGGTTCTGCTCCAGCGTCGCCGCCGGCGCGCGGAACTTGCCGGAGCCCGCCGAACCGAACACGGTATAGAGATCGCGGCCGGACGTGTTGCGGTTGCACTCGTTCGCCGGCGGCCCCTGCACGCGGTTCGGCCCACCCGCGAACGCATCGATGATCGCCTGGGTGCAGAACGCCTCGCCGGTCTTGGTGATGCTGGAATTGACCGGGTCGAAATCCTGGACCTGCTTCTCCAGCGTCACCAGCGCGTCATAGTTGCTGCTCGGCGTGAACAGGAAGGAGAGGCCGAAATTCTCGTTGTTCGACGCGCCACGGCGCTTGCCGGTGATGCCGGAACGGTAATAGCCGTCGCTCTGGTTGTGGAAGTAGAAGCCCTTTACCGCCAGCAGGTCCTTCACGATCGGCGCGTTCACCACGGCGCGCGCCTGGAAGCTGTCGTAATTGCCGTAGCTCAGCTCGAACTTGCCGCCGAACTCCCCGGTCGGGCGGGTGCGGCGGATGTTGATCACGCCGCCGATGGTGTTGCGGCCGAACAGGGTGCCCTGCGGCCCGCGCAGCACCTCGATCGAGGCGATGTCGAAGAAGTCGAGGTAGGAACCCGTCGAGGTGCCGATGAACACGCCGTCGACGACGATGCCGACGGTGGACTCGAACGACTTGTCGACATCGGCGAAGGAAAGGCCGCGGATCGAGACGTTGGAGGCGGCGCCGCCGGTATTCTGGCTGGTGATCAGCACGTTCGGCGCGGAACCCTGCAGATCGCCGATGTTGATCGTCGCCTTGGCCTCCAGCTGCGCCGGCGCGATCGCGGTGATCGCGATCGGCGTCTGCTGCAAGGTCTCGTCGCGGCGGCGGGCGCTGACGACGATGTCCTGGATCTGGCTGTCGTCGGCCGTCGCATTCTCGGCCTGGGTCTGCGCCGGAGACCCTTGCGCGGCGGCGTCGGCCGGTGCCGGCGTGCCGATCTCGGCCTGGGTGGACGGGGCCGTGCCCGCATCCTGGGCCAGTGCCGGCGCGGTCAGGCCGGCGAGCGCGACGCCGCCGAGGGCGAGCAAGAGTGTCGGTCGACGAGTGATGGCCATAAAATTCCTCCCCGGAAAAGATGTGTCGTTGGCGCAACGCCACCTTGATGCTGGCGCAATCCGCGATACGCTCCCCGCGTCCTACTACCACTAAGATCAGGTCGCCCCTTCCCCGCCGCCCCTGTTGCAATTAGGACGCAGGTGAGGGCGCCGGCGGATCAGTCGAGCGGCTTTCCCGCCGTTTCCGGCAGCCACACCATGGTGACGATCAGCGACATGGCGACCACGCCGGCCATGTACCACAGGCCGGAAAACGGATCCCCGGTGCGCGCGACGATATACTGGCTGATGAACGGCAGGAAACCGCCGAAATATCCGGTGCCGATATGATATGGCACGGACATGGAGGTGTAGCGCACGCGCGCCGGGAACAGCTCCACCAGCAGCGCCGCGGCGGGGCCGTAGGTCATGCCCGCGAGGGCGCCGATCGTCACGATCGCCAGCACCAGCCGGGCCGCGTCGGCCGGCGGCGGCACGATCTTGCCGAGCCGGTAGCCGGCCGCCGCGAGCGCCGCATCCAGCGCGGCGGGATCGGCGGCGTCGATCGCCCGCCCGCCGATGCTGACGCGCGGCGCCGCCCCCGCCGGGCCAGCGATCTTGGTGTAGGCCACGCCCTTTCTTGACAGCGCGTCCAGCAGCCGCCCGCACGGCGTCGCCTGGCCCTTCGTGGCGAACGGATCGTAGGTGCAGTCGCTGCCCGCCACCTCCACCGGCGCGCGCGCCATGGCGGCGGCGAGGTCCGGATTGGCGGACGCCGCCATCCAGTGGAACAGCGGGAACACCAGCAGCAGGGTCAGCGCATAGCCGATCACGATCGGCGGCTTGCGGCCGATGCGATCGCTGAGCCAGCCGAACAGGATGAACCAGCCGAGGCTGCACACCGCCCCCGCCCCCACGATCAGCCGCGCGGCATCGTCCTCGATCCGCAGCGTGTTCTGGATGAAGTAGAGCGCCTGGAACTGCGCGGTGTACCAGATCACCGTCAGCCCGGCGGCAACGCCGAACAGGGCGACCAGAATCAGCCTCACCTTCGCCCAGCTGTCGAAGCTCTCCCGCACCGGATTGGCGGCGACCGCGCCGCCGGCCTTCATCGCCTGGAAGACGGGGCTCTCCTTCAGCTTGAGCCGGATCCACAGCGATATCGCCAGCAGCAGGATCGAGAACAGGAAGGGGATGCGCCAGCCCCATGCCTGCCACGCGGCCGGGGCGACGAATGCGCTGGCCGAGAGCACCACCGTCAGGCTCAGCAGGAAGCCACCGATCACGCTCGCCTGGATGAAGCTGGTGTAGAAGCCGCGCCGGTGCGGCGGCGCATGCTCGGCCACGTAGATCGCGGCCCCGCCATATTCGCCGCCCAGCGCCAGGCCCTGCAGCAGCCGGCAGATCACGAGCAGCACAGGCGCGGCGATACCGGCCTGCGCGTAGGTGGGCAGCAGGCCGACGGCGGCGGTGGCCACGCCCATCAGCGTGACGGTGACGAGGAACGTGTATTTGCGGCCGAGCCGATCGCCCAGATAGCCGAACAGGATGGCGCCGAGCGGGCGCACGCCGAAGCCCGCGCCGAACGTCGCCAGCACCAGCAGGAAGCCGGCCGTCTCGCTGGCCGCGGGGAAGAACAATCTGGCGATGACCGTGGCGAGCGTGCCGTAGACGAAGAAGTCGTACCACTCGAACACGGTGCCGAGCGAGGAGGCGAGGATCACCAGCCGATCCCGCCTGCCGTCGATCACATGATCCCGTGCCTTCGCCATGCCGCTCCCCCTCCTGCCCCACTTGGGTGTAGAAGCCGCGCGGGCCGAGGGGCAAGGCCCGCCCGCAACCCGCCGCCCGACGGGACTTGACGAACGCGACCGCGCCCGCCAATGAGCCGGCTTCCGCGCACGGCCCCTTCGTCTAGCGGTCTAGGACGTCGCCCTCTCACGGCGAAAACACGGGTTCGAGTCCCGTAGGGGTCACCAAAGCCGGTCGAATCCGCAGAAATCCAGCTTTTACGTTGGTTTCACCTCCGCCTGGTACAGCGGACGGGTACAGCGGGACGACAGATGGTGACGATGGCGACGCCGTGGCGGCATCCTGAAACGGGCACATTCTACATCCGGCGGCAGATCCCCAAGCCGCTCCGTGACGAGTTCGGCGGACGGCAGCTGTTCAAGCGGTCGCTCGACACGAAGGACCCTGATGAGGCACGGAGGCTGTTCCCCGCGCTCAATGCCGAGCTCGAGCAGCAGTTCGCCCGTGCGCGGGCCGCCATCGCCGAGCGGACATCCAGAACCATCATCACGCCTGCGGTCGCAGCCGACGCAGTCGCTCGAATCTCTGCTGCCCATGTCGGTGGCCGGCTGGACCGCTTTCCGGTCCTCGCCAACATCTTCTGGGCAGAGGAGGCCGCATCGACCATCCTGGGCGGCGCCCCGATCGCCACCTTCAACGATCCCAGCCCGCAGGGGATCGCTGCCATGGACCCGGCCTGCCTGCCGGGCGACCTGTGGATGCGTGTGATCCGCACGCGGTCGCGGGCCGATGCGCTGCGCATGGCCGAGCACATGATCGTCTGGGTGCATGGCGGCTACCGCGACGGGGATGGCTTCGCCGATCTTGCCCGTTCGGCCGAGAACGACATCGCCATCATGAATGCGGTCACCGCTGCCGTCGAGCGCGAGCAGGTCGAGCTCAGGCTGGCGATCAGCACGCCCGTTCGACCGACCACCTCACGCCTGCGTCCCGACATGCGGCTCGGCGAGTTGCTCGAGGCGTGGAAGACCAAGACGCCTGCACCTGGTGCGCAGGGAGCGCATGAAGCGTGTACCACCGTCATCGACTTCATCGACTTCATGGGCGACGTGCCGGTGAGCACGATCACCGCCGATCAGCTCTACAATTTCCGGGACGCCGTCGCCGTACTCCCCGCGTCGATGCCGCGGGCAGACCGGGCGCTGACCTTCAACGCGCGCCTCGCAAAATATGGAGACGGTCAGGAGCCGAAGGTCGCACCGGCCTCGGTGAAGCGCCGCATCGGACATCTGCAGGCGTTGCTGAAGCACGCGTTCAACAAGCGCTGGATCGCCAGCAATGCGGGCGCGGGCATCCACATCGAGGGCTATAGCAAGCACAGCGGCTTCAGGCGGCCGTTCCTCGACGACGAGCTCGCCCGCCTGTTCGCGAGCGACCTGTTCGTCAGGCCGCAGTCGTGGTCCTCGGCCCGCAACACGGTTTCCGACCGGTCGCTGGCCTGGTTGTTCCTGCTCGGGCTGACCAACGGCGCGCGCATCGAGGAGATCGGGCAGACCGAGCTCGTCAACGTCAAGACGGACGGCGGCATCCGCTATCTGGATCTGGGGATCGACGCTCAAGTGAAGAACGAGACCTCACGACGCATGATCCCGCTGCACGGCATGATCCTGAGGCTCGGCTTCGACGATTATGTATCGGCACTGCGTGGAGCCGGCGAGACCAGGCTGTTCCCGGAGCTCAGATCTAACAAGTTCGACAAGCTTTGCCAGGCCGCGTCGCAGGTCGCCAATCGCGTAATCGACCGGGTAGTAGGCGACGATCCGCGACTCGCCTTCCACAGCTTGCGGCATAACTTCAAGGATCTGGCGCGCGACGCTACCATTGAAAAATATATTCTGGATCAAATCATGGGTCATGCCGGCGTCACGACGGGCGATGGCTACGGCATCGGCGCACGCCTGAAGACGCTCGGTCGCGAGCTCGACCGGGTGACGTTCGACATGGTGGACTGGTCGCCGATCATCTCCGCGTTCAACAAGGTTGATTGGAGCAAGCCGGTACGGGGTGGCGCATGAGGCACTGCTTCATCGTCTTCGCCGAGCCGGGCGACGCGTTCCAGGGCGTGCACCGGACGGTCGATGGCGCCGCCCACAACGCAGCCGGGCTTGGCGCGTCCAAAATGCCCAACGGCCGGGCGATGACCGTAGACAGCATTCGTGACCTGCTCGCGCACTCGCCGATCGTAAGACTACCATGCACACCGGGGGAGGAATTCGAGGCGATCCGTATCGAGCGACACCACATCGTCCTATGACAGCGAGCGCTTGGGCTCGGGCAGCTAATGTTGGCGGGGGTGTCGCTCCGTGATCTCGATCGGTTCTGAGATTGGGGCGTCGCACATCCGGTAAATGGCGGCGCGAAGTTGAGTGCGGAGATGGTTGGATATGAACCTCGGAGGGTTCAGGAAAAGGAGAATTCCATGTCCACGCCAACCAGCATCGTTGCCATTGTCATCCTGTATCTGCTGATCGAAGCCGCGGCGCACCTGCCTCGGCTGATCGCCCTTGCAATCGCCTCGGTGACCGGAAGCGTGCTGGCCCGCCGCAAGCACCGCAGCGACCGTGCCCTGATCGATGCTTCAACGGCTGGCGGCGCCGATCCCTGGCAGCGGACCACGCGCGTTCAGCGCTGCCTGATGCGGCGTGCGCTGCAGGACACGATGCGGCTGACGATCCACCGCAGCCTGTTCCCGGACGTGGGCAGCCTCTGACGCATGTACGTCTGGCCCTCAGCGACCGTCGCTCCGTCAGCTGTGTCTCGACCCTTTCTCCAACCCAATCATGGAGGTACGCTGGCTGAATATGGCAGTCCGCCCGTTCTTTTGTTCAGCCACTTTCAGGCAAGTGCTGGAGGAAGCCGGTATCACGCCGGGAGAGGTCAACGCAGCCTTCGACCGCTTGAAACCTGCGAGCGGCCGCATTCTCCGCGCCGATCACCTGCTGCTGGCTGCTATCCGATACAGAACGGGGCTGAACATCGTCTCGGTGTCGCGCCGTCATCACTATCTTCTTGCGTCCATCGAGCAGCGCGGAGCGAAGGGGAAATCCTGGTTTTACCGCGAGCACAGCCGCAATCATTGCGTGTTCTCCTGCCCAGGCACCGTTCCGCCGACGCGCGCCGGCGCCATGACCGGGAAGACTCTGGGTTCTCTCGCCGATCCTCCTCCCGCGCTGATAAGCCTCCGGATCGAAGAGGTCGATTGTGCCGAGGGTTGGTCCAACGTGACTGTGACGCCCGAGTGGCACGCGTTCTGAGGAAACCCGCGCTGTCGGTAACTGGCGCTCGGGCTTTGTGACGCCGCGACCGACGGCCTATCCCAACATCATGACCGACTCGCCCCGTCCGCGACTATCCGCCTCACACCTCGAGGACATGGCGTATGTCGCCCTCACTGCGCGTCCCGGAGCAGAAGCGGCCGATCTTTACCCGACCATGAGTGATGAGGTTCGCAGCAAGCTGCGCTCACGGTTGAAGCAGTTCGCGCGGCACGATTGGCCAGCCAGCATGCAGGAGGATGCCGCGATCCGCCGCGGTTATACGTGGCGACAGTGCTGCAGGCTGATCGCGGCGTTCCTGATGATGGACGGGCATCTCACGCCCAGCATCGCTATCCCAATCTGCCGCAACAACGAACTGTCGATCCTGCGCGCGATCACCGCGAGACTTGGCGGGGACGCACCTCCCTCCCCCTCCCCGACCGATCCACTCGTCGTGGTGATCCTCGCCGAACTCTGGGGACAGATCGACGAGGCTGGCAGTTCGCGGGCGCATCCGTCGAGGATACGCCTGGTCGAGCGTCAATCTCTTGATGATCTCTGGTCGATCCGAGCGGACCTCGGTGGTGCCGGGCAGCGCCTCGTGCTGGATATCGGCACTGCTGGTGCAGCGGTGTGGCGCTGGATCAGCGAGCGTCGGCTGCTGCCGCCGAGCGCATGCAACGATGTGCGTGACGATCTCGAAGAGCTTGCCGGTGAACCGGGGTTCCAGCTTGTGCCAGGGAGGAGCCTGCGCCGTTAACCATATATGCTCGACGCCGCGTGGCGTCGAGTAGTTGACATGTGCGCGGGCGAGCGTAAGTAGGACCGGTCGCGAGGACGCGCCGGCGATCTCTGCCGGCTGATCAGCGGAGGTCACCCATGACGCATCAGCTCTACAACAGCTTCGCCACCCGCAAGCTCGCATGGCGTGACGGGCCTTGGCAGGAGGAGCCGGACAAGCGGGTCTGGACCGACCCGGCGACGGGTCTCGTCTGCATGCACCGCCGGTGCGCGGACGGTGGATATCTGTGCGGCTATGTCGGGATCGAGGCGGGGCACCCGCTGTTCGGCTTCGAGCACGACGCGATCCCGGCCGCGCTCGGCATCACCGCCCACCGTGGCCTCGACGAGAGCGGACTGTGCGAGCACGGTGAAGAGGCCGAGGCGATGTGCCACGTCCCCGCCGCCGGGAAGCCCGATCGGGTCTGGTGGCTGGGCTTCAAGTGCGATCAGGATGGCGACCACCTGCCCTCGCGGCGCCCTAGCGCGCGGGAGGTGCGCGGCGACAGCTATCGCGGTGTCGACTACGTCGCGGCCGAGTGCGCGAAGCTCGCAAGCAGGCTCGCGGCGCTCGACAAGCCGGCCGCACTGCCCGCACCGAGCGGCACGGCGTCGCTGCCGGTCACCGCCGAAAGGGTCACCGCGTGACCTGCGCCCACAGCGGGGGTCGCTGGACGGGCGTGCAGTGCCAGCACTGCCGCAGCGGCCCGATCGGCTACCGGCCTGTGCCGGTGCCGACCGTCTACGCGGCTACCCGCGATCCGGATCTGCCCTGGGGGTACTGGCTCCGCTCGAGCTTCACCGATGACCAGGTGCGGGACGAGGATGGCAATGAATGGCAGAGCATCAGGCACGCGCTGTGGGCAGGTGAACTCAAGATGACCGCGCCTCTGCCGGGCTGGTTTACCGAGCAGATGGAGCTCCTGCTGACAGCTTTGTCGGTCGCGGGGCGGCGCGTCGGCACCTCGCCCCGTGAAATCGCAGGCGATCTCTTTGAAGGAGGGTTCGCGATCAGAGCGATGTACAGCAGCTGGCTGCGCGCTCACGGGCTCACCACAGAGGGTAATGGCGCTTTCGACGATGTACTCACCGATAAGGGCTGGGCCGTGCTGCTCATGCTCAAGGTCACGCGAGAGGACGACATCTTCAGCGCGCCTGTCGGCAAGCAGACCCTTGATCTGCTCCGCAGCCGTGACCTGGTCGAGATCGCCAACCCGACAGTGGATCTCGCCACCCTTCCCTGCATCTTCATGCGAGAGGAGATCGCGTCCACCCCCGCCATCACGCTCATCGATCGCAGCAAAGCCGGCAAGAAGATGCCGCTGGTCAGCACGATCTGGTCGACCACGTTCGGCCACACGCGCGAGCGCGACCGCTTCTATGCATGGCTGGTGGCACGCACCGACCGCTGGAACGCCTGGGCCAAGATTGCGCACCGAGGCGCCGCCGGCCTCTCCGAGCACCTGCTGTCGCTCTACGTCTCGAGTGTCGACTGGTGCAACCCTGTCGCGCCGCCCGCCCTCGAGTACCAGCCAGCAGAGGCGCAAGCATAGTCGACGAGCGTAGCCGTTCTGTCGGCGAGCACTGGACCAGCGACATAGCCGGTGACGCATCCGCTCCAACACCAAAGAAGACACGCGCATCATGAGCCCCACGCCGTCTCCGGCTGAAATCTTCGAGCCATCACCTCTGGTGACGTTCGGCCGCGCAGCGTCCAACGACAATGCCACATCGGACATGAGCCTGGACCAGTTCTACACCACCGGAGAAGTAGCCGAGACGCTATACAACTTCTTTGACAAGTACATCGATCCACTCATCTACCTGATGGTCGAACCGAGCGCGGGCCAAGGAGCGTTCTTCAGGTTGTTTCCGGCCGGCAGTTTGGGATACGATCGCGACCCACGCTTTCCTGGCGTGAGAACCGCTGACTTCCTGAACGTAAGCCTCGACTTCGGACAACCGATCGCTATCGTTGGCAATCCACCATTTGGCACAAATTCCGCCTTGGCGGTGAGCTTCTTCAATCATGCCGCCAAGTGGGCAAGCGTTATTGCATTCATCCTGCCCAAGACGTTTCGCAAGATCAGGACGCAGGAGCGCCTCGATCACGCATTCCACCTGCTCAAAGAAATGGACGTGCCGGACAACGCCTTTGTCCTCAATGGCAAGCCGCACAATGTTCCGACTGTCTTTCAGATCTGGGGTCGGCGCCGCAGGCCCCGTCCGAAGCTGTCGTTCGAGACCAGGCATCCCGATTTCAAATTCGTGAAACTTGCCGCCGATGCTGATTTCGCTATCCGGCGGATCGGAGCAAGGGCCGGTGCGGTCGAAGAAAACCCATTGTCAATCGGCTCGGGAAGTTGACCCCGTATCGGCGTGCAAGTTTGACCCCCTTTTCTGATGGCAGCCGGGTTGTCCCGGTAGTCCACAGGAGGGCCCCGCGGCCGGCGCCGCGCGCCGCCACGAGCGCAGGCGGTGACGGCCGTGGGAGGTGCCTGTGGACCCACCGGGTCAACCTGGGGATGGGGTCCGGGGAAGGGTTTCAGGCGGCTTCGCGGTTCTTGAAGCGCCAGCTCTCGTTGCCGGTCTCGACGATGTCGCAGTGGTGGGTGAGCCGGTCGAGGAGCGCGGTCGTCATCTTGGCGTCGCCGAAGACCGTGGGCCACTCGCCGAAGGCAAGGTTGGTCGTCACCACCACCGAGGTCTGCTCGTAGAGCTTGCTGACGAGGTGGAAGAGCAACTGGCCGCCGAGAGCGCGAAGGGCAGGTAGCCAAGCTCGTCGAGGATGACGAGGTCGAGCCGCGACAGGTGGTCGGCGATGCGCCCGGGGCGCCGGCACGGGCCTCGGCCTCGAGCTGGTTCACGAGGTCGACGGTGTTGTAGAAGCGGACCCTCGCTCCGCCCCGCACGCAGGCACGGCCCATGGCGATGGCGAGATGCGTCTTGCCCGTCCCGGTGCCGCCGACCAGCACGACGTTGCGCTGCGCTTCGAGGAAGGCACCCGTGCCGAGATCGCGGACCAGGCCTTCGTTGATGCCGGTGCCGGCGAAGTCGAAGTCGGCGAGCTCCTTGGCGAGCGGCAGCTTGGCGGTCGTCATCTGGTAGCGGATGGAGCGGGCCTGCTTCTCGTCTATCTCGGCCTTGAGCAGGTCGCCGACGACGCGCTGAGCGGAGTGCTGCCGCTTCACGGCATCGGCGACGACCTCGTCATAGGCATGGCGCATGCCGACGAGCTTCAGCGTTCCCATCATCTCCAGGATGGCGTGACGTTCCATAAGGCCTCCTCAGGCTGTCGTAGCGGGCGCAGTCGGCGACGGGCTCGCGGGCGAGCCGCAGAGCCTCGGGCGTGGCGATGCTGGCGGGCGCGGCGGTCTGGCGCTGGCGGGTGAGCACGTTGAGCACGACGTCACGGCTGACGGTGCCGCCGGCCAGCGCCTCGGCACAGGCCGCCTCGACGGCGTCCAGTCCGTCCGTCGTCACCGCCGCCAGGATGCCCACCATCTGGCGGTCGCCGTCGGCATGGCCCGCCAGCCTCCGCCTGACGCGTTCCAGCGCCACCGGCAGCGGCCAGTCCTGAAGGGCGCACCGTTCCTCAGCGCACCCGGCTTGCGCTCGAGGACCGGCACATAGTGCCAAGGGTCGTAGACCGTTTGGTCGCGCCCGAAGCGCCGGGCATGCTCGCCGACGACTTCGCCGTCCTGCCGGATGACGATGCGCTCGGCATAGGCGTGCACCTCGACCGGGCGCCCGCCGCCTTCGCGTGCACCGAGTATTTGTTGTAGTCGAAGCGGACCAGCAGCGTCTTCGACACCGCCGCCGGCAAGGCGTGGAAGCCGTCGAAGGGACCACGGTAGGCGATGAGCGCAGGCTGGTCGGCCGCCTCGAACACCTGCCAGACTGTGTAGTCCCTGAGCTCGGGATGCGCGGCACGCTGGGCATGGGCGGTGCAGCGGTCGAGCAGCCAGGCGTTGAGCTCGTCGTAGCTCCTGAAGCGCAGCCGCGGCGTGAAGAAGCGCTCGCGCACGAGCCCGACCTGGTTCTCGACCTGGCCCTTCTCCCAGCCCGATGCCGGCGTGCACGCCACCGGCTCGACGAGGTAGTGGCCGCACATCTGCTGGAAGCGGCGGTTGTAGCGCCGCTCACGACCGACGAAGATGGCGTCCACCGCGGTCTTCATGTTGTCGTAGATGCCGCGCTGACAGGCGCCGCCGAAGAAGGCGAACGCCCGGTCGTGGGCGTCGAACACCATCTCCTGGCTCTCGCGCGGATAAGCTCGCACGAAGAACATCCGGCTGTGGCAGAGCCGCATGTGCGCAACCTTCACCGTCGTCGTCGCGCCGGCGATGACGACGACCTCGTGGCTCCAGTCGAACTGGTAGGCCTCGCCGGGCGCGAAGCTCAGCGGCACGTAGGCCGCGGCCGTGACCGCCGACCGCTCACGCTGCCATGCCGTGGCATAGCGACGCACGGCATCGTAGCCGCCGCGGTAGCCCAGCCCCTGCAGCTCCTCGTACACCCGGACCAGCGTCAGGCGCTCGCGCCGCTGCTTGCGCTCGTTGGCCTCCAGCAGCCGCTCGAGATCCGCCGACCATGGCCCGAGCTTCGGCAGCGGCTGCACCGTCCGCTCGTAGGAGAAGTCCGTCTCGCCGGACCGCAGCACCTTGCGCACCGTGTTCCGCGACACCCGCAGGTCGCGCACGATCTCCTTGATGCTCTTACCCTTGACGTAGAACTCGCGCCGGATGCGCGCCACCGTCTCCACGACCAGCATTCTCCCCGACCGCTCCTGCGCAAAGCGCCGGGCGTGAACCGCTCAGTTCAGGGGGGTCAATTTTGCACGCCGATCAGCCCCGAACGGGGTCAACATTGCACGCTGATTCACAAACTTAGCCCTGCCAGCGTCTTTTGCGCTCCCGCGAGATCGGTCTCGAGGCGCGTTCGCGCCTTTGTCGCTTCCGCCGCCGCGCGCGCCGCTGCCTTGTAGCTCTGGTCCTGCTCCTGCTCGACCTCCTTCTTGACGGTGCGTGCCTGCATCACCGTCAGCGCCCAGGGGAGTCCGACATACATCTGCAGCATGCGGGCAGGCAGCCCGCCCATCTGGACATCGCCCAGCAGCAGCTTGTGGTCGCCGCCGAAATAGAGTCCGCCCGACAAGGCCGTCCAGCCATGTTCGACCGCCGTCTTGTCGCCTTCCTTGCCCTGCATCGCAGGGATGGGATCAAGATCGAGCGTGTTCATCATGAATTGCGACATGGCGGCCGCGAATCCCTCGTCCGAGGAAAAGCGATCGACGATCGTTGGCGCGCCGCCCGGCCGAATGAGCATCAGCGTGCCGGTGGGAACACCGGCCTCGACGGTGAACTCGATACGATAAGGCTGGGCATCGACAAGGAAGTCCAGGGTAACCCAGCTCAGCCACTTACGCACATCGCCCTGAAGGTCCTTGGGCATCCCGCGCAGGCACCACAGGATGATCTCGATTATGCTCGACTTTCCGGCAAAATTCTTCTCGCTGGTGATCGCCCAAATGCCTGGCTTCAACCCCCCCCCAGCAGAAATCGATCGCACCCTGCGCCTTGACGCCCTTCTCGCCCTTGAACGCAATTGCAGTGATGGTCAGCGTCCGCGCAGGGCGCATCGGACGGTCCGCTGTGATGCCCCTCCTGCGAAGCGCTATCTCGGCCTCGGCCGGGCTCATGCCTGCCTTTTTCGCCACTGTCTCGAGCCAGCTTGCCGTCATCGTCCGGCCCTTTCCAGAATGGAGTCCAGCCTTTTGCGCACGCGCTCGGTGATCGGCGCGATAATATGGTTGAGCTCGGTCCCGGCATATTCAGCCTGGAGATATTGCCGGTCCTTGAGCGCCCTACCGCCCTTGTCACCGGCAATGCGAGTGACGATCGCTGCGCGATCGCGGTACCAGGCCAGTTCCGGAGCGGCCGCGGCTAGCGACGCCATCGCCTCGCGGCCCTTGATAGTCAGCAGGTAGATATGCTCGCGAACCTGGCCCGGTGATCCCTGACGCCTGATCTTCAGGAGACCTGCCGCGACAAGGATCGACAGCGCATTGTCGAGCGGCTCAAAGGCCCCAAAGTGGTAGCGGATCATCGGCAGGCGCCGAAGATCCGGCTCGCGATCGTCAAATATGCGCTCGGCCAGCTGGACGAGCGATGCGTCGCCCGTTTCCTCGAAGACGGTCAGAAGCTCATTTGCAAGATAGTCCGGATTGCGCATCCAGAAGTCGAGCGCCTGTAACCGCGACTGCGCGTGCAGCGAAGCAACGATATCCTCGTCCCACTGGCCTGCGTCCGCCGCAGCCCCCGCCGCGTCGATACATGCGAGCAACCTTACCGCACTCTGCCGATCCGACGCCCCCGATATTTCAGACACCACACCAAGCCCCTGTTCTTGGCTAACCCAGGACGTCCCATCACCGTTATGACGGTGATGTAACCCACGGACGCAATTGGAAACCCCGAATGATCCAAATGCGAAGAAGACCCCATTCTTTGCAGGGGAATAGTCGTGCCGCCGGCGCTGCCGCGATGGCGCATGGGTTTGATGGCAGCTGGCGTAAGCGGGCTGCAGCGTCCATCCAAGACCCGCATCAGAGGGTGTGCCGCGACATCGTCATCGGACATCGTCGCGAACTCGGGTATATCGATCGTGACGCGGTCCGCCTCGGCCATGGCTGTCCTTTCAGCTGCGTTGACGCGATCGCGTGTCGGAGTTGCTTCAAGCGGCGGTCGGAGCCGGTGTCCACAGGTATCCGACGCACTGACGCATTTTTGGGTTTGAGGTGCCGACAGGGCCAAAGCGCGAGGCTACCGCTCTCCGGGTGACAGTGGACGAGACGAAGATGACCGACGACAAGCGCGATCAGGCGATCAAGGCATGCGAGGACGCCTTGCGGGCAGAACTCGCCTACAATGGCGACCACGACATCCTGGCGGGTGAAAATGCCATCATCGAGCGCCTGCTTGAGCGGCGATCGGAAGTGGCTGACGCCTACGTCGAAATCTTCGATCGGCTTGGCGAGCGCCATTACGGCGTGCCAAAACTGCTCGGCGTCGTTGTCACCACGGCGGCGTTATGGAGTCCACGCCAAGTCGCACAAACCTGTGCAGCCCGCGATCGGCTGCTCAAGGTCAATGAACTGATTGCGACGCGTGCTGCCGAACTGGCTTCTCTACTCGTCGAACGGTCCGAGTTGCACGACCGTTCCGGTTTCTCCGGCAATACCCACTATCATATCTGCCGGGTGATCGAGGATGCCGCGAGCGACAATTATCTCTACAAGTCATGGGTCAAGCAGAAGATGGCATCGCTTCGCGGTGAGTTCGACCTGAAATACTGGCCCCGGATCCACGAGGTGGTGGCGGCGCTCGGGCGCGACGCCGAGCACGTCCAGCTCGAGGCGACCGATCCGATCACGGCCGCGGCGACAAAGGGCAACCGTCGGTCTCGCGCCGACTTCTTCAAGGCCCTCTACGAGGCGATCGACGAAAACAGCGACGGGCGTTTCGGCACGCTCCCGCCGGGGCTCCGCCTGACCGACAACGTGATCGCATCACTCGCGAACTGCGCGCTCGATCTCCCGCCAGACCAGCTGGTCGACGGCGCCTACGTCAAGAGGCTCAGGCAACGCGCTCGCGGCAGGAGGTCGACGAAGCGAGGCGCAGCCACGAGGACGGCAGCGGCACCCATGAGCACGCCTGAAGGCTACAATGCCCAGAGGTCGTCCGGACCGAGGTAGCTGATGTCGATCCGGCCGGGCTCGTTCGCGACCGTTGCGCGGAGCAAGCCCAGATGCGCCGGGTCAACCCCCCAGCCGAAGTCGCCGATGCGCTCGCCCGTGGGTGACAGCACGAATTGCTCCTCCGTCGTGACGTTCTCTGCCAAGCGCGTGACGACGTTCTGAAACCTTACCGGCATGCCCGGCGGGGGCGGAGGGAAGCTGGTCCACTTCACGCCGACCTGGTAGCGCCGCTCTGCCCACGCGCGGCTATCCGTAGGCACGAACCCGTAGACCCATTCGAGCCACATCGGCTTGGTCGCCGCGGTCGGCCAGTCTGGCGCCGCGCTCCAAGTCGTGACTTCCGGACTCCTCAACCAGGCGCGCAGCTCCGCCGCCGATGTGAAGGACGCCTCCGTGTCGGCGACAGCCTTGATCGCTGCCAAGCGCGAGTTGAAGCCGGCCTGGATCAGGTAGGTGGCCTGAAGGCTGAGGGTTCCCGTTTCCACCGCGGGGACCGCCAGCCCGAGCTCAAAGTTGTCGAGAGGGAGATCGCCAATCAGGTCGCCATTGGCGACCGCACGGACGCGGATCGACTCCAGCGCCCACGGCAGGCGGTAGACGAGGCCGTTTTCGACAAAGCGGAGCACATCGCTCGAATCATCGGCTGCCGCGGCGGCCAGCGGCTCGCCGAGAAGCCAGGAGCGCAGAACCTGCCGCCAGTTCGCGGGCAGAGGCTCGGGCATGAACGGCGCAAACGTGAAGACCCGCTCCGCGATCGCGGTGATCGCGGCGATTGCACCGTCGGCATCGCCGTTCAGTATCGCGCCGTTCGCCTGCACCAGGAGTTGGTTGGCATCGGCTGCGACCGCATCGAGGGCGTGCCCTGATTGGAGCCCCACTCCTGCCAGAAAATATCCCCTGCGTTGCGCCGCCGTTGTCTCGTTCCAGATCACGCGCGCGCGGGTCACGATCGCGGTTTGAAGGGCTAGCTGGGTCGGGGCAGGGAGACGTCGGAGCCGCCGCTGCCAGAGCGAGGCCTGTAGCACAGCATCAAGCGTCCGGGCGATCGCATCATCCGCAACGTCTTCGTCGCCGATCAAGCTCAGGATCGCCGTATCCAGCATCGCGAGCTGCTGATCCCAAGCGAGCCGGGCGCGCTCCCGGACCTCCGGTTGCTCACCGATCAGCTCCGGGAACTGCCACGCGGCGGCGTTATTGACCACGTACTCGACGAGCTGGTTGGCGTCGCCATCGACTAGGCGGTTCATACGCACCAGCAGCTCCGCGACGAGCCTGACCAGCCCGCTTTCCATCTCGCGGGCGCCGAGGTCTTCGATCAGACCCTCCCAAGCGCGCCGCCGCTTCGTGTGGTGATCGAAGATCGGAAAGAGGACAAGGCCTTCGACGTCTATATAGGCGCGGCCGGCGCGACCGATCACATTCTTGAACTCGGATGCCTCAATCCGGGTACCGGCTCGATAGAGCGACGACATGACCACTGCGGTCGCTGACAAGTTCAGACCCTGCGCTAGCGTTGGCGACGAGATTGTCACCTTTAGGATGCCTCGGCGCAGCAGCCGCTCGATCTCCTTCCGGTACGCCGCCGGCAGCGCCCCATGGTGCAGTGCCACACCCAGTTGGAGGCAGCGAAGGATCGGGTGACCGGCTCCCAGCCACTCCTCGCCCAGCGTCAGCGCCGTGTTGAGCAAATTAGGGTCGCATGTAAGCAGCGATGCCAGCGCTCCGCGCTCATGTAGATCGACGATCACGTCGGCAAACGGGCCGACACCACGACGCTCGGGGCAGTAGATCAGCACGGTCTGCCCGTCGTCCACCAGCCGCCACGCAGTGGCGAGGCAGAGTTCGCGCTGATTGTTTGGGTAGAGCGCAGTTCGAAGCCGCTTAGGGGGCGCGAAGTGCGGCGGCGGGGCGCCGGTGAGATAGGTCGTGACCCAAGGCCGCTCCTCGGCGACGCGGAGATTCAAGCGGGCGGTCTGCCCATTCCAGGTCACCTCGCCAAACCGGAGACGGGTCGGGCGCCAATCGTTCTTGATCAACCCGCCGGGTGAGTCCCGGCGCAGCCAGGCCGCGAAATCCTCGAGCTGGTCGCCGTCCGGGAGGATCGCGGACAGGCAGACGATCCGCCGATCGGCCGCGTCCTGGCGCCGCAGCAGCCGTTGGATCTGGATTTCATACCGGACCTCGCGTTCGTTGAGGCCGATCATGTGCCCCTCGTCGAAAACGAGCAAGCCGACATCATCGAGCAACGAGGGGTCGTTGCGGAGGGCGAAGTCGAGCTTCTCCGGTGTTGCGACCACGATATGACGTTGGCGGATCGCGTCCTCGTCGAGGCCGCTATCGCCGATGCTCCCGTAGAGCGCGGAGATGGTCTTCCCGAGCGGCGCAAAGGTGCGCTGCAGCGTCGCCTCGGTCTGCGCCGACAATGCACGGAGCGGCGTCACGAACATCACCCGGCGCTCGCCTGCCAAGCAGCGCAGGATGGCAAGTTCGGCGATGCGAGTCTTGCCGGCGCTGGTCGGGAGGGAAACCACGAGGTCATCGAGCTGATCAGCAGCGCGGGCGGCCGCGTCGATCTGCGATGGCCACAAGTCCACCTCGGCACGCTCGCGCCGGAAGAGGAGGGCGATGAACAGCTCGCGAAGGCTCGCCCAGCCGGCGGCGGGCGGACCCGCCGGGACGAGGGGCACTCGCTGATGGAAGCTCGTAGCCCACAAGTCGCTCAGCAGGTGTACGGCGAGGCGGTGGGCCCACCATTGCGGGACGAGGTTCAGCTCCGCTGCAGCACTGAGGCCTAGCCGCAGTCGAGCAAGGCTTGCATCGACGAGCGCCTGCTCACCTCGCGCGAGCGCCAGCAGGTAGGTGGCGATGGCCCCGAAGAAGCCGTCCGTGAGAGCGATATCGACACTCTCGATGAGGGTGTCTGCCGGATCGCTGTCGACGGAGGCGTCGACAGTTCCCTCGCGAACAGGGACAGCCGCGGCATCGAGCGCGGCCGCGATCCCAGCGGTGATCCGTGCGTCGCTGCCCATTCCGGCGCTCTTGAACGCTAGCACCATCTCCTCGAGGGCAGTGAAATCGCGCCGCATCAACAGGCCGAGCGCACGTTCGGTCTGCGAGAAGTTTGCATCAGCGGCAACGATACTGAGTAAGGAGTATGCGCGCGCCGATAGATGGGCGAGGTGATAAGCCCCCGCAGCCATGATGAAATGGAAGTCGCGTTCTGGTTCAGTGGGACTGCCTTTCGCGATAACCGACTCGAGCGCAGTCGCTGCTTGCTCGAATGCGCTGCGCGCGGCAGGCTGATCACCTTCGAGCTCTCGCAGCCGCAATCCCAAATCGAGCAGCGCGTAGGCGTAGGTTGTCAGGTCGTAGCTCAGCTGCGGCGTAAAAGGCGGCGCATCGGGCGGTAGGACGCCGTCGCGCCAGATCATCGCCCTCGCCTGGCCGCGGGCGAGAAGCCTTCCGCGAAAGCCAGCCGAGGCTGCGACTTCCACCGCCGCTTTGATCGCCTCAGGGGTAGTGGGCATCGGCGATCACCTTGTCGTAAACGGCACCAACGAAGGCAGTATGGCCATCGACCCTCAGGCCGACACTCCACTGGCCATAGATGCCGGCGTAGGTTCGAAGTGCGTCCGTCAGCAGTCCGTCCGGGGCATTGCCCGAGAACGTGAACAGGAGATGCCGTACCGTTGCGGGCGGGATGCCGACGTTCAGGGTGGCATTGTCGATCGCATCGGCGAGCGGCAGGTTGCCGAGCTCCACCAACCGCGCGGAAATAAAGCTGAGCGCGTGCGCCGAAGGCAGGCCGCCTTCCTTATCCAAGCCCGCCCGAGCCTCAGTCAGGACGCGGGACGTCAGATTTGCCCGGCTCTTTGCCTCCGTCTTCAGGAACGAAAGTTGAGCGGTCGCAGGATCAAGCGCGATCCCGATCACGTCCTCCCCGCGCATGGCCATGTTGCGGTGGTCCTTCCACCGCAGGCGCTTGACAGGGACTTGGTAGACCGTGTTGGCTGCGATCCACTCCGTCGCATAGATCTCGCCGAGATCACCCGACCGGATCGCCTTTGTCGTTGGGAGCTTCTCCTCGATCAGTGCCGCAGCACCCGGCTTGCCAAGCATCCGCAAGACGCGCGCGACATGCTCTTCCGAAGCGTAATGATCTGGCACGATGGCGGCCGTCGCGCCGATGCCGAAGTGGAGGCGGGAAGCGTCGCCGGTCAGGACACGCATATAGTGCGCGCCGACGGGGGTGTCGCAATGAGTGCACCAGCTCGCGAACTGCGCCATCCGCTTAGCCCTCCCTCCGAAGCCGTCCCCGCCGCATCGCAATCCTTCCGGCTTTTCCACGTTTCTGTCGCAGCTTCGCGCAAATTTGCCGTGCGGCCAACCGTGTTGCGAGAGCCCCTGGGGAACGCGGACGGGACAAGAGACCGCGCGCCGTTGAACCGTCAGCCGTGGATGTCGGCCAAGCTACTATTTCCGACTCCGTGCGGCTACCGTCAGGACATGTTCGAGCACCCCGTTTTCGACCGCTACGACTGGCGGAAAGCCCCGCTGGAGCGAGACATCCAACTCATGGATGTGCGTTGGGCGCGGGAGTGGGAAGCCGAGTGGATCAAGACCGCACGCGATGAAGAGGCAGACCCCTATACCGTCGGCTACGTTACCAACATCAGTGTCAACCGCGTCGCGGATAATGGGCTTGAGATCTCCGTCTACGCCAACACTCACGATCGCTTTCACGAGCTCAAGACGTTCTTGCCGGAAGATCGGATCAAGTCCTGCCTCGATATTTGGGACTACGATTCACGACCAACGATTTTTGTCGATGGGGAATGGCTCGAGAGGCTTCACCTGCGTAGCAACTCGGTTTTCGCGATGATCGACGCCGCCGACATGACGCTCATGATTGAGATGGGCCGGCTAACGCGTGACAAGCTGATAGAATTGCGCGAGGCGATCGACGCGCTAGCGGGGCGGACGCCCGACGTGTCATTTATATCCTTCGCCGACAGCATCCTGCTGAAGTCGAATTGGACGGTAGGCATGGTCGGCAAGACTGCCACTTACACCTATAGCCCGGAACGAATCCTCCAGCTCTACCGCGAAATCCGCGACATCTACCACAAGGTTCTCGACCTCGACGTTTATGGCGTTTTTAGTCAAGGATCGAACGAATATTACGACGATCCGCTGCTCCACATAGGCGGGTGTGACAACCACATCTCGCTTAACAGCCTTGGGCTACCCTTTGCGCAGCTCCAACAAATCGAGATAGCTGCGCGTGCAGCAATCCGAAAGGGCGAGCACGGTCGGTACGACCTCTACCTCGACGGGGACCTGTTCAACTCGCTGCGGTTCAAGGACCACAATGATCGAGCGACAGCCCAATTCGCGGAATATAAGCCGAAGATGAGCGCCGTCCCCGGTACCTACTTCTACTATGAATGCGATGACCTTCTCGCCCGACTTGAGCCGAGTAGCTGAGGGATCGTCAGGTAGCTCCGGTCTGTTAGATGAACAAGCGTCCGCTCACGCCGTCCGAGCGCCCGAAAGCGGCCAGGCTGTAATCCACCCAGCTGACCTAAGTTCACCCGCGAGGTAGGTGCACCATTGACTTATGGCCGATGTCAGGTCGGTCCTGTGGACACCATCAGCAGCGGCCTTGCGGTTGCGCTCTGCTGCTTTCTTTGCTGACCCGCTGCATGTCTTCAACGATGCTATCGTAGCGGCGGGCCGCTGCCGGATGGCTTCGACGTGCAGCACGGTCCGAGTCCTCGGTGATGTACACGTGGCTTAGTAGCCGTACTGGTACTGCAGGCTCGAGTGGGAGGCGCGGTGCCGTATCTATGGTGTTGGGAACGTCCAAACCAACATCTTCGTCGGTGGCAACAGCCCAGCCTGCTCCTGACACGAGGTAGGCACCGCGCGGCAGGAAGCCCTGCTCGATCGCGGAGCAGTCCACCTCGGCTCGACCCGGTCGCAGCGCTGCCACGGCAGCCTCGGCATCCCGGAACATGACGCCGCGGTACGTTCCGTCGAAGTTGTAGTGTTCAAGGTAGTTGTCATGTTCGGTCTGCTCGTAACGCACGCGAGGATAGTCCATGATCCTTCTCCTCATCAATGTTGACGACATGCTCTCATGCTGTGCGGAGGATGCACCCGTTCGGGAACGGGCGCATTTTCAGTGCTGGATGTGTGAGCCGGGACGCTTCGGCAGCGGCCGTACCGGTTGGGCTCAGATGAGCGCTCGTCCCACTGCGTAAGCCACGCCTGCTATGACTGCGGACAACCCGAATAGGCAAGCAAGGTCAAATCGGGCCGCACTGATCCGTTCATCCTCGTCGAGCACACCGCGGCGGTGCCGAAATGCCTCCGCCAGATAGCGCCAGATGGGCAGCGCCGGATTATAGCAGTCGAGCCTCACGCTGCCTGCTCGCGCGGCGATCCCGCCCTGCGCCCGCGCTACCGAGCGACGGTCCTCCTTGTCGCGTGCGTGGCTGACCTGCATGATCAATCCCTTGACCTGCGGGAGGACGGCCTTGAGCTCCTTCGCCAGCGCCGTCAGCTCTGCTCCCGCAGCACGCGTGTCGTCGGCCGCGTACAGCTGGATTACGAGAAGTCGCGCGAGCGGATCATCATGCGCCAGGCCGAACACCGCCTCCATCCGCAGCAGCGCCGCTGCCGTGGGCGCTGACGGGGGCCGCCCGTACACGGCCTGATAGAGCCTCGTCAGTTCCGATGCCGATGCCATCAGAACAGATCCCCGAGCCGCGTGACCACATCCTTTTCCCATTGCGACAGCGCCACGCGGCTGCCGAGAGTGACCCCCTTTGTCGTCGCCAGACGGTCGAGCGCGATCTGATCGCGGCGGAAGCGGTCGTAGAGCTGGATCGGCAGAGAGGGGGTCACGAACACCGTCCCGCCGGTCGCCTCGATCTGCTCGACCAGCGCGTCGTCGCGGAGCGCCACGAACTCCGCCGGCCCGCCGATCCATGCCGGCAGGTTCAGATGGACGGGTCCCGGCAGCTCGCCGCCGAGCAGCGCGCGCAGCGTCGCCTCCGAGGCAGCGTCGAGACCCATGGTCCAGACGATCTCGGTTCGGGCAGACAGGAACCCGCCTTCGTTGGCGTGGCGGACGAGCCGGTGGACGGCCTCGATCTCGGCCAGCCTGCCGCCCGGCACGTTGGCGAAGATTCGCGCGCCCTCCGGCGCTTCTGCCACGATGTCGATCACGCGCTCGTCGGCATCGGCTCCGGTGAGATCAACGCGATGCACGGCGTGGTGACCGCCATAGGCATTCTCCACATCGAGCTGACTGATGCTGGCCTCGATGAACTCGACCGGCGTTCCGCGCATCATCAGCATGTGCGCGATGGTAATAAGTGTGCCGGTAGAGCCAACACCCCCTTTCTCTTTTTCAAAGAGATACAGCACTTTGTCTATTGCAGTCATCGTGCCGGCAACCGGCTCGATCTTCGTTTCGCGTCCCATGTCTCATCTCCAATCACATCTTACTGGCGCTGCAGGCCGCCCCTGCCGATCTGGTGGTGTTCCCTTCGGCGGTGCCCGCGCGGTGCCTCTTTGCCGGCACATGATCACCCTTTCCTCATCTGCGCGTGCGATGCGGCGAGCCGCTGTTGGAGGGTCGATCCTGATGAGCCGAGCCGCTCGAGCGCAGACTTGGCGCGGCCGCCGGCAGTCAGTGCCGGTGCCGGGGAGGGTCGGTCAGCACGAGCTGGCGGTGACTTCGGTGGCTGATTGACCGGCGCACGCGCCTCCCGGATTTCGCCCCCAGCGGGTTGCGAGCGCAGCGCGCGCTCGACTTCCTTTGTACCTGACCCGGCTGTTGCCCTCGCCTGCCCCGCTCGCTCACCCTGCTGATCGCGGCTGAACATCGCACGCTGCAGCGCGTCCACGACGCGGTTCAGGTGCACCATACCATCTGCGTGCTCGAGCAAGGCGACGAGCTTGGTGACGACAGCCCCGAGATTGTGCCCGGTGGGCTCCAGCGCCTGCAGCGCGACGATCGCGTCCCCGCGCTCCATCTCTCCGGCGGCAGCGGCGAGCAGCACGCTTGCTACGGGCGCCGGCACATCGGCCGCGGTCATCTCGCGGCGCCGTCGGCGGACGCTCGCCCCCTCGCCCACCGGCGGGTAGATGCACGCCGTACCCATCACCGCGGTGATCGCGCGCACCCGGACCGCCGCTCCCCAGAACGCCAGCGCGTTCGCCGGCGTGGGTGCATCCAGGAGCGGGAGCAGCGTCTTGTTCAGGCTGCGGTCGGCAGCTTCGGCCTCGTCGATGTGCTGTTCACGACCGTAGCGCGGATGCTGGAGGTAGGCGGCGTAGCGCGGCTCTGTCCGGCGCTGGACCTCGCCGGTGAGCGAGGACGCCAAGCCGGACAGCTGCCGGCCCAGCAGCGCACGCGTCATGGCGTGGCCACGCAGCTCGGCCTGCATTGCGCGGCTCTCATCGTGCACGGCTGCGGCGTCGCCTAGTCCCGACGTCAGGACATCCGCGACCCCGTCGAGCAGCGCTCCGAGCGCTTGATTGATCTCTTCCAACCCGACCTCCCGAGCCGGGGAGAGGAGCTGGTCCGCGCGATATGCGGCCCCGCCGTCCCGGGCGGGCATCCATCTATTCTAATGCGCCTGCCCAAGGAACAAGTGCGAACACTTGCGTATCTGCAAGTGTCCGGTGGTGTGGCGAACATGCAACAAGGCTCGCCGCCACTCGCCCTTGCATAATAGATCGACCGTTCCGAGCGCGTAGCAAGACATGGCGGCACGTAGGCTTACATTGCCCGGAGCATATGCAAGCTATGCAAGCCGGTGACCTTACACGCTTCAAGGAAGATCGACTGAAGGGGTTACAAGGTCTGTGCAAAACGCTAACATCGGCATGTGGAACATTGCCGCCGTTAGCCTTTCGACCTATACTCATGTGCACGGTCGAGTTCGTCTGCTCGGTGGAGCAGTCGGGCGCCTGCCGCGGGCTTCTTTCGCGCGAGGGGCCCTGCCCCCGCATCTTAAATCGGATCGCTCGGACCCGCCGCATGGCCTCGCTCTCCAGCCTTCGTCGCCGCGCCTCGCGCCGCATGATCCCGGGCGACGTGCCCGAGGATCTTGCCGACCTGCTCGACGATCCGGTCCAGCTGCTCGGTGGCCGCGTACGCGAGTTGGTCGACGGGATCACGCGGCATGACCGCGGCAAGGCGGCTTTTGATCGCCGACCGCTGTTCGGAATACCGGGTTCTCCCGCGAGCGCGAGGCTGACGTCGGCCAAGGGCGAGCAGAGCTTCCATCTCACCAAGAATGCGGTCGCGACACGCAGCGCGGCGGCGTTCGACAGCTATGCCGCCCGGCACCATGATGAGGGCAGCGACCAAGGTGCCGAGGAGATCGCCCGCTCCGCTGCGGTCTTCGACAGCTATGCCGAAGGACATGGCAACCTTGGCGAGACGTCCACCACCTTCCTGACCACGCTCGATCCTGACGGCAAAGTTCGTACCGGGCAGTGGGACAGGATCGAGGCATTCGAGCACGCACAGCGGACGCAATCGACGGGCGGTCCGCCACGCCTCAACCTGCGCTACGAAGCTGACCCCGACTTCATGCTGGCGGTTGCGCAGCGAAACGAATGCCCGGCGTCGCTCCGGGACATCATCCTCGCTGAACGCGATCGAGTCGCACGCGGCATCGCACTTCCGCGTCGCAAGCAGGAGGTCGGTGTCGCGTGGATCGATGACGCGGCCCCTAAGACAATGGCCTGGATAGAAGAGCTCGACCGGGCGAGCGGTGCCACGAAGGCGCGTGCCGATCGATCGGCGGCATCGCCCCCGTTCAAGCTGTCGGCAGGCCGCGCCACCCGCACGGTGTTCGCCGGCGACGCCAGCTTTCACCGTCTGCTCGACGGCACTGCCAGGCAGGCCATTTTGCAGGGATTGAACGCCTTTATTCAGGCGCAGGGCCGATCCGAGCTGGCAGACGCCGAGCCTGGCTTCATCGCCGTCATGTTTGCCGAACATCGTGCGGACCGGCTCAACAATCCCGACAACGATCATTGCCACCTGCAGCATGCCGAGCGCTTGATCACCATCAATGCTGACGGTGACCTCAACTTTGCACCAACCAAGGTGGCCGCGTTCACGCGGCGCGACTGGCCCAAGCGCCTGCGCTGCGAGTTCGCGCGGCTCAGCAACATCGAACTCGAGCGGCTCGGCGCTGACATACGTCTCAACCCACACACGCACGAAGCGATGGGCATCGAAGGCCCGACGCACAGGCACCTGCGCGGTGCCGCAACAGTCCTTGAGCGCGCGGGCACGCCGACCGAGCACGGTATGTCAAACGACGCGATCGCCTGGCAGCGCGTGATGGCACAGGCCGACGCGGATCACGAGCATGCGGTGGCGCGGATCGACAACGAGCATCGCGCAGTGGCCGGAGCGATCGCGCAGGTGACCGATGCTGCGGCACGGAAGCGTCTGGCCGACGAGGAGGCGACGGCCCGCGAGGAAGCAATGCGTGCCGCCGCGCTCCGCCACGAAGCGGCGCACATTCGCATCCTCATCGACATGGCGCGCAGCCGCGCGGAGCGAACCGCGCGCTTCGCACCGGCTTACGCCGACAAGGCGCGTGGTGCTGACGCACGCGACACCTACGATGCTGCGGGATGGCGTCGCCTGGCCGACTACGCCAACACCGCGTTGGCTGACTTGGACCTGGAACTGCAGCCCGAGCGCGACGCGATTGTCGAGCGCGAGCGGGACGCCGCAGCGCTGGAGAGCACGGCCGCCGAACGAATCCGCGCTGTCACGGAGGCCTGGGCCGAACTGCCGCTGAGGGACTTGGCGACTGCGACGCGCCAACAGGCGGCGCTTAGTCCAAACGCCGCGGTGAAGATCATTGCGGAGCAGCCGCTGTTGCTGAGCGTCACCGATCACGGCCTCGTCGTGCGCGCTGAGGATGATCCGGCGGGGCTGGTCGCCAGCGTTGACCTCTCCGGTCCGCAGAGCCGCTTGCAAGGCGTGCACCGCACGCAGCAGCGCGAACTCGCCGCTGTCGCCGCCTACCTACGCAAGCATGGCGAAGCCGGGATCCACAAGGATGCTCTCGACGACACGACGCCATGGCTGCGCACATCAATCGACCGGTGGCGCGGCACGCCCGTCATCACGCGCATGCTTGCGGAACGAGGCAAGGAGAGGTTGCTCGCGAGCGCCCGAATCTCCCTGCCAGAGCCGACTGACGACGAGTCGCCACCGCAACTCGCTTTGCCGAGCGGTCCGTCTGTAACGCCTCGCACGCTTGCGGATGTGGGCGCCGCCGAGCTTGCAGCCAGCGGCATCAACACGTCGATCATTGCTCCGATCGACGCTGCGAAGCCGGGCATCAAGCCGGCATCGCGACCGCTGGCGCCACCTTGCAGCTCGCAGCCCGAGCGTGCCGACCCCAGCCCGTCTCCGCGGCCACCCGCGCCTGCACCTCGTCAGATCGCCCCCGGCTGGAGTGAACTCGAGCTTCGCCTTCGTGCCCGGGTCGATGCGGATGACGCGAGTGACCTGGCCCGCATCATCGCAGCACGTGCCGGATTGAACCTCAGCCACGCGCGTGATCCACAGACATCGCCGCAGCACCGCAGGGATGCTCACTTCGCGATGCTAGACGCCGAGCGCGTGCTGGACGGGCTCGGCCATCGGATTCCGCGGCTCACCCGCCATCAGGGGCTGGTCGGCAGCTTCGATGCGGACCTTCTGCATGTCACCGGAGACAATCATCTTGGCCTTGCCCATCCCAAGATCCAGCAGTCGCTCGAGGCGACGTGGCGGATCCAGCGTGAGCAGGAGGCTGGCGTGCGCGCTGCAATCTGGACGGGTCGGGCAAGATTGCAGTCGAAGATCGAGGAGGAGCGCTTTCTCGGTCACACCATAACGTCAGCGCGCGTGACCGGCATGGCCGATGTGCCGCCGCACATCCAGCGCAACGCCTTCGATCCGCATCTTTACTTCATTCTGCGCGAAGCAGAGCAGCGGATCGGCGAGGAGCCCGACGTGTTCCGCCACCCCGATGCGGTGGTGCGCGCCTGGCTGCGCGCGCAGGACGAGGCTGCATCCGCGCCGGTGCTGGCGCGCTTGCGCACAGCCGCCGCCAAGCGAACCGGTCTGACCGACGAGGCACTGCAAGCGCTTCTGCCGAAGCGCCTGCAACCGCCTGCCGCGCCTGTGCTGCTCCCGCCCGCTCCGGCCAGACGGCGTCGCGGGATGCCGCGCGGCATGCCGCCGCAGTCTCCGGGACGCGGCTGAGCGGCACGCTGCCGCGGCCAGAATGAGGCTCTTGCGGGCGAGCCCGGAGGCGAGGACCGGGACTGAGCGGAAAATAGCAGGATCGCTGCCGCGCCCTGTCCTCTGACATCCGAGGACATCAGCCATGATCGAGAAGCCCTTCTACCGGCTGCCGCACGCCGTCGTGCAGGCCGTCGGCATCATCACCGTGCCCGTGCAAGATCTGCCGCCCGCCATGGCGGCGCTCGCCGTTCGTCCGATCGCAGCCGCGGTGCTGCGCTTTGAGCAGGCACCAGACGGCAATTGCACCGTCAGCCTTCGCAAGGCAGGCGCGCTGTCTGCGCTGGAACACCCCCTTCCTAGCCTGCTCGATCCGCTGATCGACCCGCAGGCACTCGTCGTCATCACCGATGCCGATCTCGAGTTGTTAGGGATCGAGGCCGCCTCTCGGCGGACGTTCCGCGAGCTGAACCTCGCGGCCATGCTCGACGGCTACATCGACACGGTCGACCCGGCGCTGCTCGCCAGTGGCGCGTCGGGCGGGAGCGAGCGCCTGCTGTGCCGCAGGCTCGGCCTGCCGATGCTGCCCGATCCGTCCAAGCGCGAGAAGACCTGGCGTGCGGGCGGCATCGCGGCGATCGACCGCTACGCGCTCGGCGTAGCTACGACGCGGCTGATGCTGTGGGCTACGATCGCGGCGACACGTGCGGCCGAGCCGGGCCTCTTCTACGAGCCGATGCTGGCGCTGCGCCGCTGGCTGACCAGCGACGAGATCGCCGCCCCGCCGCTCGCGCTGTTCGCGCGCTCGCGGCCGATGCGCCGCGCGGTCGCCTGCGAGGCCGACTACCGCGCCGCGCTCGCGCTGCGGGGTTCGCGATGATCACCACAAGGAGCAACGACATGACCAGCCATGACCTGGCGCTTCGCCGCCGCGCTTCGGCCACCCCGCGGACGGACATCTCTGCCCCGGTCGAGGGAAAAGCCGATGCGCCGGGCGCCCGGCAGATCCTGATCGGTGGAGCGTCGAGTGTGATCGGAAGGGGTGAGAGGAAAATGGGGAGCCGCGCTGACACGCGCGGTTCGGCCAAGCCTCTTCCGGTCGGCGCGCACCAGCAGGCGCGCGTCGGACAACAGCAAGGAGGTGCGCAGCATGCGCCATGACCAGCCTCGTCGGCCCACCGACGATCACAACCCGAACTATGTCACCGTCACCGACATCGAGACGATCGTTGAGAACGAGCCGGCGGACGGCTCCTTTCCGCCCTGGCCGCGGCACATCCCCGTCGCCGCCTGCGTGCTGCGCGCCGCCTGCTGGCCGGGGCATGCCGCGTTCTCGCTCGATACGCTCACCTGCTCGGAGGGCGACGAGCCGGCGTTCTACACGAAGCTCGATAAGTTGCTGAATAGCGAGGCGACGCTCGTCACCTTCAACGGTCGTGCGTTCGATCTCAACGTCCTGCGGCTGTCGGCGATGAGCGCGCGGCAGTTCGCGCTGCCGGGCCTCGCCAGGCTGGCGCACAGCAATCGCTACGGCGACCGCCACGCGGATCTCTGCGATCTGTTCGGCGCCTATGGCGCAACGCGTGGGCACCCGCTCGCCGAGCTCTGCCACCGCCTTCAGATCCCGGTGAAGACCAGCGTCAGCGGCGGCGACGTCGGCGCGCTCTGGCGTGCCGGCGAGCACGCCTCAGTCGTCCGCTATGTCGAGGAGGATGTCGCCGCCACCTACCTGTTGTGGCTGCACTGGCTGGCGGCGCGCCACGCCGACCCGATGATGATCGCGGGGCCGCTGGCGGCGTTCGCCGCGTGGCTCGAAGATAACCCTGCGCTCGCGCACCTGCACGAGTTTGCCTGCGCACCGATCGCGCGCTGGGCCCGGCCGCTGGCGCTCGCCGGCACCGTCGCTCGCGCACGTGACGACGCCGCGCTGCGGCTGCGCCGCGAAGAGGATGAGCGCAGCTTCCTCGCCTGACATCTGACCGCCTGCACCACCAATCCGCGCGGACCCTGCCGATGCTGTCGGCGGCGTGCGCGCGCATGCCTGGAGATCACCCAAAATGACGACCGTTACACACCAGCCCCTGTCGGAGGCGACGCGCATTGTCGCGCTCACGACCGCGCAGGGTCATCTGCCCATGGCGAACGCATCCGCAGAGGAGACCGCCTTCCTTGCCGGCATCGGCATGCTCGTTGCCGAACTGGACGGCGACGACTGGACCTTCGGGCTCCACATCGCGCTGTCCAGCCTCGACCAGGACCGGAGCGTGCTGGTGCTTGAAGCGGCGCAGGTCATGAGGGCGCCGGGCCATGTCGTCGGCTGGCAGCTGGCACAGACCAGCATCCCTGCCCTGCTGACCACGGCCGGCGAGGTCGCGCCGCAGCTTGCGCACGCCATGCTGGATGATCTCGCCAAGCTGCTCGCCTGCGGCAGCACCGACCTCGCTGTCGATCACGGCGGCGCAGGTGCGCCGGAGTTCGGCGCCTACGCCGAAGCGCTCGGCCTGCCGGTTCGCAAGCTCGGTCGCGAGGCGCTGTTTGAGGCCTGGCAGACCGGAGAGATGGCGCCGGTCGGGACGATGATTGCATCCGAACTGCTCGCGATCATGCACTTGGCCCTGCTCGCCGCCGGTCCCGCCAAGGCCAGCGCCCGCCGCGATCTCGGCCGCTGGCTCGCATGGCAGCGGCGCCTCGGCACCGATCTTTGATCGGGGCCCTCAACTCACCTGACCGACACCGCCCACCTACGAAGGAGAATACCCATGGCCCACGTCCACACCGCACGCCCGTTCAACCTGCGCTACATCTGCCGTGACACCATCGGCGAAGGCGGCCAGGATTTCAGGGCCACGCACCGCACCGCCGAATGCAATTACCTCTACATCATGCGCCAGAACGGCCATGACGAGGTCGGGCCGACGCCCGACTTCGCTAGCCGCTCAGCCGACCTCGTCGACACCGGCCGGGTGGCGCCGCTTCGTGCGGCGAAGATGCCGATCACGGGCAGGTCGCTGTGGGTGCAGGCGGACGACCTCTCCCGCAGCCGGCGGCCCGAGCTCGCCACCGCGATGCACGCGGTCGCGTCGCTGCCGGTGGATCGCACGCCCGCCGATTGGCGGCAGATGGTGCTGGCGCTCTGCGAGGACCACATCCTGAGCCAAGGTATGATCGTCGATTTTGGCGTTCACGCACTCGCGGGTGACGGTGACGAGTGGCAGGTGCACCCCCATGCGCACCTGCTGATCACGGCGCGGGCTTGGGATGCGAGCCGGGGGCCTGGTCGGCGGCCGGCGGGGTGGTTCTGCCGGGAGACGCAGGTGCGAGAGCTTGCGGAAGCGTGGTATGCGATCAGCGGGCTGCTACCCACCACAGTCCAAGCGGCGTAGGTAACACTGGGTCACCGCGGCCGACGCCAGCTATACAAACGCAGGCGTTGGTTGCGGGGACAGGATTTGGCCGCTGTAGAACCCGATTTCGGCTCAATGCGTCAGGGCAGGTCCAACCACGTCAGTGGTCTTCAGATCGATAGCACAGATTATGTAAAATGATTGACGGCTTGCTGCGTTCGAATGGTGCCAAGGAGATTGCTGCGGGCGATCAGCAGTACGCTCCATCGCCCGCAGCGGCTGCTCACTTTTCCTTGTGACCAGTACCCGGCTCGGTCGTCTTCGGCGCCTTGCCATCCTCGACCCGACCTTCGTTGCGGAGGTCACGACCTTCCTGTGCCTTCTCCTTCGATGCCGGCGAGTCGCCGTGCTCGAAAGCCTCTTCCTTGACGAATCCAGCGGCTTCCTTGGCCTTGCCTTCGATGCTCATAGTGCAGCTCCTATGGTTCGCGTGGGCACCCTGAGGTGTCGAAGTGGAAGCGCATGACGCGCGAATTAGCTCCGACAGAAGGCGACCGGATCAGTAGGATGATGCCAGCACAATAGCCGCTGTCGCAATCACGAGAACAACCAAAAGGCTTCCGACCTTTGCATAGTCGGTGAAGCGGTAGCCGCCCGGCCCCATCACGAGCAGGTTATTCTGATGACCGATCGGCGTGAGGAAGTCCGCGGAGGTCCCGATCAGCACGGCGAGCAGCGCAGCATCGGCAGAAACGTCCAGCAGGCGGGCGGCGTCGATCGCGAGCGGCCCCATGATGATGGCGGTCGCGACGTTGTTCAGGAAGATCGACAGCAGCAGAGTGACCGAGCAGAGAGCGGCGAGCACTGCGATCAGCGGAAGCCCAGCGAGGACGCTGCCGAGCCACTGAGCGGCCAACTCGGCGGCGCCGCTCGCCTCGAAACTGCGCCCGACCGGGATCATCGCCGCGAGCAGCACGAGCACGCTCCAGTCGATCGAACGATAGACTTCGTCCGACGGGATCAGCCGGGTGGCCGCCAGGACGACCGCTGCGGCGAGGAACGCGATCGAAGGCGGCGCACCGAAGCCGACGATCGCGATCACGGAAAGCAGGAAGGTGGCGATGATCGGGATTGCCTTGCGCTGTGACAGCGGCACCAGATCCAGCCGATCGATCTCGAGCAGACGGGCACGTCCGACGAAGGCGGCGATGTCGGCGGGCTTACCCCGTACGAACAGCTGGTCGCCGGCCTCGATCCGGAGCGTAGCGAGCGGCACCTTGTGCCGGGCAGCGCGCGGCCCCACCGCGACTACAGCCAGACTCTCAAGGCTGCGGATCCGCACTGCTTCGTGGCTGAGACCGATCAGGAACGATCCGTGTGCCACCGCGACCCGCGCGGTTACCACCGAAGGATCACCCTCGCCGATGTCGGCGTGCAGGCCCGTCGCGTTCGCCACCGCCCACTGCTGCCGGCGCGACACGACCAGAAGCCGATCGCCCACACGAATGTCTCCCGGTTCCTCGACGCGCCCTCCGCCGCGATGAACGGCAAGCAGCCGCGCTGCCGCCGCTCGCAGGCCCAACAAGAGGACGGCTCGCGCGACGTCGGCCTGGACGGCGAGTTCGTAGACCCGCCATGGCGGCCGGGCCGTCCTCTCCCTGCTCTCCCGGACCGGTAGGAGGCGCCATCCGACCGTGGCCAGGTAGGCCAGCCCGACCAGCGCCACGGCTACCCCCACCGGCGTCATCTGGAAGAAGCCGAAGCCGCGGCCCAGTTCCTGCTCCCGCACCGACGAAAGGATCAGGTTGGCCGGCGTGCCGATCAGCGTCGTCATGCCGCCCAGGATGGTGGCAAAGGCCAGCGGCATGAGCGTCGCAGCGGGTGGCCGCTTGGCGGATCGGGCGATCTCCGCCGCGATCGGCATGGTGATAACTAGCGCCGCGATGTTGTTCATGAAGGCGGAGAGAACCATCCCGGCGGCCAGCAGCATCGCAAGGCGTAGGCTGAACGTCGCGTGTGCCGGGATCAGCACGCGGGCGATGCCGGACGCCACGCCGGACAGCTCGATGGCGCGGCCGACGACCAGGATGGCGGCCACGGCGACCACTGCGGGATCGGCGAAGCCGACCAACGCGTCGGCCGGCTTGGTCAGGCCGAGCAGGACGCAGGCGAGCAGGGCCAGAAGCGCGACAAGGTCGTGGCGAACCTTTTCGGAAACGAACAGCAGCAGCGCGCCCAGGAGGACGAGCGCGCTCAATACGGCCGGGCTCATGCCTTGGCCGAGCGCCAGCGGATGACCCGCTCGACCGTGCCGCCCTGGACTATGACTGAGAAGAGCACGACGATGTAGGTGGCGGCCAGCGCGAAGGAACGCGCTGGGCCTTCCGGCAGCCCGAGCGCCAGCGCCACCGAAATGCCGCCGCGCAGGCCGCCCCAGATCAGGGTGACGGGGGCTAGCCGACCGAGCGACAGGAACGGCCGGATGGCAACGAGCGGACCCACCACGGCGAGGGTGCGAGCCACCAGGACCAGCGGTATCGCCGCCAGCCCGAGCAGGATGAGCCTGCTGTCAGCCGGAATGGTGACGACCTCCAGCCCGATCAGGAGGAACAGCACGGCGTTCAGGATGTCGTCGATCAGCGCCCAGAATTTTAGAAGGTAGTCCCGCGTGGTGTCGCTCATCGCATGCGCCACGCCGTGGTTGCCAATAATGAGCCCGGCCACCGCCATCGCGACCGGACCGCTGACGTGCAGCGCGCTCGCCAACGCATAGCCGCCCATCACGACCGCCAGACTGATCATTACCTCGACATTGTATTCGTCGATCGATCGCATCGCCCGATAGGCCAGCCAGCCTGTGACGAGGCCGAGCAGGATGCCGCCGCCTGCCTCGATGGCGAACAGCTCCGCCGCATGGGTGACGGAGAGCGGCGTCCCGCTCAGCGCGGCGGCGAGGATGATGGCGAAGACGACGACGCCGACACCGTCGTTGAACAGGCTCTCGCCGGCGACCGTCGCCTGGAGCGTCGGAGGGACATCGGCTTCCTTCATAATGCCCATCACCGCGACCGGATCGGTCGGGCTGATGAGCGCGCCGAAAACGAGGGCCCAGGCCAGCGGTACCGAGAGACCCAGCAGTCCCCCTGCGAACCGAATGCCCAGCCCGATCAGTATGGTCGACAGGATCACGCCGACGGTGCTGAGGATCAGGATCGGCCAGCGTCCTCGCCGCATCTCGCTCCAGTCGACATGCAGCGCGCCTGCGAAGAGCAGGAAGGAGAGCATCCCGTCCATGAGCGTGGTGTGGAAGTCGATGCCGGCGATGAACCGGACGATATCGTGACTGACCGAGCTGGCCGGCATGACCCGGTCCAGCCCGACCACGATCAGCGAGGCGACCGCTCCCATGATCGTCAGCCCGATCGACTGCGGCAGCTTTAGGAAGCGATGGTTGAGGTAGCCGAGCGTCGCCGCAAGCACGATGAGGATCGCTGCGGCATCGAAGGGCGTGATGGCAAAACCGTGGTTCATGGCGCGCCAGTCCCCAGCGTGAAGCTCTGGCCGGCCGGCCTCGCAGGCATCGCCCTGATGCCGTTCTCACGAAGCACGGCTGCGATCGCAAGTCCGCGGCGTTGCGACAGATTGGGCCGCGGCGGCGGATCGCCGTCGGGCAGGCCGGGAACGAGCAGCGCGGGAATGTTCCAGCGACGCGCTTCCCAGCCGGAGAGCAGTACCGCGTCACGGGCAGCCTGATCGAGCTGGTCGACGTTGTCGGCGAAGCTGATGACGGGGAGAGCCTGTAGCGGCGGGACGATGACGACCTCCCATCCGGATGCGGCTGCGGCGGTGCGAGCCTCGAGAACGCGGTAGGTTTCCGGGGTTGCGCCGGCCAAAGGGATGGCCGTTGCCGTCGCGCGGCGGTGTTCGCGGTCGATCGTCACCGCGTCTGTCGACACGCCTGCAGCCAAGGCGACGAGCCGAGCTGTTGCTGTCGCTGCGGCATCCTCGGAGGCGGCCGTCTCGGAGGCCTGGCGTATTTCGGCGCGCTGCGCATCGAGGGCACCGGCCGAGGGGTCGAGCAGCACCTGATCGAGCTGAAGTCGAACTGGACGGCCCAGCCGCGCGGCCAGCTGCTTCTCCAGCAATCGGCTGTCCTTCGCGCCCGCTCTAGGAGCGATCACGACTGATCTCACGGCGACAGGCTCACGGTCGAAGTCGACGTCGAGCTGCGTCACGCGCGCATTCGTGCCGAAGCTGTCGCCCAGGAAGGAGCGCACTTGGGCGGCGGCCACTGTCTCGCGGGCGATGCGGCTAAGGGAGATCGCCAAAGGGACCGACATGCCGATGAAGACCAGCAGGAGGACTAAGGTTTGCGTCCAGGTTTGTCGGCCGGAGAGGTAATGACCGAAGCCATAGACCCGAGCCATGATTGTGGCCGAGAGGGCTATCGTCATGAAGTTGGTGACGAACAGCGCGAGCGAGCCGCCGAGCACGGGCATGTTCCAGGTCGCCAAGCCGTAGCCCACGACGGCCAAGGGCGGCATCAGCGCGGTGGCAATGGCGACGCCGACGATCGTCTCCCCCCGTCCCCGGATGATCGCGAATGTGCCGGCCAGCGCCGCGAAGAGCGCGACAAGCAGGTCGAAAAGGTTGGGGCGCGTCCGCGCCAGGATCTCAGCGGTGGGCGCCTTTAGCGGGGACAGCATCACGATCAGCGCGGTGAACGCTACTGCTGCAACCGCGCCGATCGCGAGCGCGGTCAGCGATCGACGCATCTCGGCAAAATCGAACAGCGCGAGGCTGAAGCCGAGCCCCAGGATCGGGCTCATCAAGGGCGAGATCAGCATCGCGCCAATCACTACGGCCGGCGACGAGAGGAGCAGGCCAAGAACGGCAATGCCCGCCGACATCATCGTCATGAACGCGTAGCGACCGGACCATCCGCTCTCCCCGACGATCCGCTCCATCACCCGCTCATGATCCACGGAGGAGACGAGCTGCTCGCGCCACCATCGATGGAGCGGCAGACGATCCCAACCCACGCGTCCGTTCTCTTCAGGCTCCGTCACGCGGGTTCGCCCCGCAAAATGGCTTTGGTCTGCATGACTTGGTAGTGCGACCGTGCGGCGATAAGCACAACCGAAAGCAACCTTGAGCCGTTCCGCGCGCTTCGCCGCTAAGGAAGAATGAGGGGGGACCGTACCATTACCATCGAGACAATTCGCTCATGAAGGCGCGGCTGCTACGGCTCGCGGATCAGCTTCGTGAGAGCTACTGGTTCATTCCCTCGCTCATGGCTTTCGCGGCAATCCTCCTCGCGGGAGGGATGATCGCCCTCGACAGCTATGAAGGATCGGGGTGGATGGACCGCTTTGCCTGGCTGTACGCCTCACGGCCGAACGGTGCACGGCAGGTGCTGTCCTCAATTGGTGGATCCATGATCACGGTGGCCGGCACCGTCTTCTCGGTGACGATCGCCGCCGTCGTTTACGCATCCGGCCAGTACGGCCCTCGCCTGCTCAGCAACTTCATGTCGGATCGCGGCAACCAGGTCACGCTCGGCACCTTCATTGCGACCTTCCTCTACTGCTTGGTCGTCCTTCGCACGATCCGCTCGCCGGAGGAGAGCGGCGGCGTCGGCTTTGTGCCGAACATGGCGCTGCTGGTCGCGGTATTGCTGGCGATCTGCTCGATCGCGGTGCTGATCTTCTTCATCCATCACGTGCCGAGTAAGCTGCACATCAACAGCGTCATCGAGGACGTGGGCGACAGGTTGCTACGGCATGTCGGCGAGCGCTTTCCCCGCTTCATCGGCTCCGGGCACAATGACGAAGCCGGAGAGCATGAGCTTCCCGCCGCTTTCCGTCGCAACGCCTCCGCAGGTGAAGCCAGCCGTCGTCGGCTGATCGAGGCGGACAACACCGGCTACATTCAGACGATCGACGATGACACGCTGATCGAGCAGGCGCGCAAGCACGACCTGATCCTCCGTCTGCAATATCAGCCCGGCGACTTCGCGCATGTCGGCCGTAGCCTCGTCGAGGCATTTCCTGCCGACCGGTGTGATGAGGATACGGCGCAAATGCTATGCGCCGCCTTCGGCATCGGCGCCAAGCGGACTGCGCTCCAAGACCTGCGTTTCCTGATCGACGAGTTGGTCGAGATCGCCGCCAGAGCGCTCTCTCCGGGGGTCAACGATCCGTTCACCGCAGTGACGTGCCTCGACTGGCTCGGTGCCGCGCTGTCCGACCTGGCGGGGCGCGAGATCCCCTCCCCTCTGCGGACTGACGAGGACGGTGCCCTGCGGGTCATTGCCCACCCAGAAACCTTCGGCAGCTTCCTCGATCGGTCGTTTGGGGCGCTCGCCCAATATTGCGCCTCGGACATGGTGGCGGCGCTCCGTTACGTTCGCGCACTGGGAGAAGTGGCGCTCAAGTGCGACGATCCGTCTAGGCTCCGTTCGATCAGCGGTTATGCCGACAAGCTCGAGGCGCTCGCAAAGGAAGCGCTGAACGGCTTTAACCTGGCGCGGGTCGCCGAGCGGGCGGCAGAGCTAAAGCGCGCGCTCGCAGAACCGGACTACAAGCGTCACCTCCGCGACAGCACCGCCTGGCTTGGCGGAACGGCATGATGGGTAATGAGATGAACGAAACCGCACCGCCCGCCGCCACCGGCGTCCACCCCAGCGAAATCTGGGCAACGGTGAACGGCATGGTCAACGATTTCCTCGCCATGCTGCCGCTGCTCGTGGCAGGTGTCGTGGTCTTCCTCATATTCTGGGCTCTCGCCTCCGGCGTCCGCCGCGGCGTGGAGAATGTCGCCAAGCGGCGGTCGGAGTTCCCCAGTGCAGCGACAGCGTTCGGCCGTCTGGCCTATATCGCGCTGATGCTGCTGGGGCTGCTGGTGGCCGTGACGGTTGCCTTCCCGTCGATGACGCCTGCCAAGCTCTTCTCGGTGCTGGGCATCGGTGGCGTCGCGATCGGTTTCGCCTTCAAGGACATTTTCCAGAACCTGCTCGCCGGCATCCTGCTGCTGATCCGACATCCCTTCCGTGCCGGCGACGAAATCACCTCCGGCAGCTTCACCGGCACCGTCGAATCCATCGAAACTCGTGCGACCTACATCCGCACCTATGACGGTCAGCGAATAATCGTGCCCAACAGCGTCATCTACACCGAGCCCGTCACCGTCATCACCGCCTACGATCTGCTCCGCAGTCAGTATGACATCGGCATCGGCTATGGCGACGACGTGACCAAGGCGAAAGCTATCGCGCTGGACGCGGTGCGCGGCATCGACGGCGTCCTCGCAGACCCCGCGCCCGACGTCCTGCTCTGGGATCTAGCCGGATCGTCCAAGAACTTGCGGGTACGCTGGTGGACCCGGCCCAAGCGGTCGGGCGTGGTGCAAGTGCGCGACCGCGTGCTCCAGGCCGTCGCGGAAGCACTTGCCGACGCCGGCATCGACCTGCCCTTCCCCACTCAACAAATCCTCATCCACGACCAGACCGAAGCGAGCGACGGCGATCGGACGCGTCAGCGGGAAGGCTGGCCCGCCGGCGACCATCCGCCCGCTCCGCGGCCGCTTAACCGAATTGAGCTGGTCGGGAACGGCAAGGACGAGGACAACAACGCATGATCACGGCAGTCGCCGTACTGCTGGGGATGGCTTGCGCGGCGTTCCTGACCTTTGGCCGGTTCGCCCGTACCACAGCATGGCGCGCAACGGTCACGCCGCTCGCTTCCATTATCGGCTCGGGCTTCCTGATCTGCGGCCCGCTGCTTGCCAAGGAATTCGGCTCGGCCGCAATCCTTGCGATGGCCGCGCTGCTGGGCATCGCCTACGCGGTCGGAGCGGTAATCCGCTTCAACATCGTCCATGTCGAAAACATCGCGCCGCAGCTGTCGCTGCACGACCCGATGGCGTGGGCGATGCGGGCGGCGCAGGTCATGCTGGCAGTCGCCTATGCCGTGTCGGTGGCCTACTATCTCAAGCTGCTCGCCGAATTCACGATGAAGCCGCTCGCCGTGCCCGACGAGTGGCACGGCCTGATCGCCAACATCCTCGTCACGGGGGTCATCCTGGGGTTGGCCGCCCTCACCTTCTCCGGCGACATTCGTAAGATCGAGCATGCGGCCCATGCCAGCGTCTCGGTCAAGCTCGGCATCATCGCCGGTCTTCTTGGCGGATTGGCCGTGTGGTGGGCGACCCGGAGCGGCGGGCCGCTTGTGCTGCCGCCTCCGCAAGTCTCGGTCTCGGGCATTCCGCTGCTGCTCGGGCTGCTCATCACCGTTCAGGGCTTCGAGACGTCGCGCTACATGGGCGACAGTTACGACCAGCAGACACGGGTGAGGACCATGCGTTACGCGCAGTGGCTGTCCTCGGCGATCTACCTTGCCTTCCTCGCCCTGCTGACGCCGTTTCTCATGGAGGCGCAACATGCCGAGGGCGTCGCCGGCATCCTCGACATCATGAATCTCGTCGCGCCGATCCTGGGCATCTTCGTCCTTGTCGGCGCGGTTTCCAGCCAGCTCAGCGCCGCGATCGCCGACTCGATCGGGTCCGGTGGCCTGATGGTCGAGGTGTCGCGCCGGAAGCTCGGCGTGCGCAATGCCTTCATCGCCGCCAGTGCCCTGTCGATCGCCGTCGTCTGGATGACGGACCCGTTCTCGGTGATCGCGCTCTCGTCGCGTGCCTTCGCGCTGTTCTACGCCATGCAGGCAGCTCTGGCGCTCTGGGTGTCGATACGGACGGGCGCGGGCGGCCCGGCGGCACGCGCGGGGTTCGTACTGGTCGGTGTCGTCTGCCTCGTGGCCGCGCTCGCCGGCGCTCCCGCCGAAGGCTGAGGAGAGCAGCGAATGGATTGGCGGACATGGTTGAGCGGGATCGGCCTCGAAGTGCCCGCCTCGCCGAACGTCGACGCGATCGTCATCGCCGTCGTTCTGGTGGCGGGCGCCTACTGGATTGGCTGGTTCGCCGCGGGGCGCATCGCACCGCGCATGACGGCCGCCGTCCACCGCTGGACAGGGCGGCTGGAGGGCATGACGACGAAGCTGGTCTGCGCCGTCTGCCGCTACGGGATCACCAGCCTGCTGCTGCTGATCGTCGGCAACTCGGCAGCACTGAGCCCGATCGGCTTGATGATCGTCGCTGTGGCGCTGGGCGTGTCGATCGCACTGCTCTCCTACCATATCGCCAAGGCGGCGGGCCTGGGCGGCGCCACGGCGACGGTGCTTGCCGCCATCGCGCTAATCGCCGCCACCGCCGGTACGCTGGGCGGCATGCGCCCGCTGATCGAGGGACTGGACGGCGTCGGCTTCACGGTGGGTAAGCGGCGCCTGTCGCTGCTGGGCGGGGTCAATGCGGTCGTAATCGTCGCGGTGCTGTTCGTTGTCGCACGGATCGTCAATCGAATCCTTGTCCACTCCATCGGCCGGCTCCATGCGCTGGACCTGTCGCAGCGCGTGCTCGTCCAGAAGCTCGCCGGCATCGTCGTCATCGTCGTTGCGGGGCTGATTGGCATCGATCTTCTGGGTATCGACCTGACGGCGCTGACCGTGTTCTCGGGCGCTGTCGGTCTTGCCGTCGGCTTCGGCCTGCAGAAGACCTTCGGCAATCTCATCGCCGGGCTGATCCTGCTGATGGATCGGTCGGTGAAGCCGGGCGATGTGATCGTGGTGGGAGACACGTTCGGCGCTGTCGGCAAGATCGGCGTCCGCGCCGTGTCGGTCGTCACCCGCGACGGCAAGGAGCACCTGATCCCCAACGAGCAGCTGATGACCGAGCCGGTGGAGAACTGGTCCTATTCGAGCCGCAACGTGCGTATCCACATCCCCGTGGGCGTCGGCTATGGCAGCGATCTCGCGGTCGCCCAGAAGCTGATGGTCGAGGCGGCGACCGCCGCGCAGCGCGTGCTGGCCGAGCCGAAACCATCGGTGTGGCTCAAGGATTTTGGCGCCAGCTCGGTCGATCACGACATCCTCGTGTGGATCGCCGATCCAGAACTCGGCGTCGGTAATGTGCGCTCGGACGTGCTCAACCGCGTCTGGGTGCTGTTCAAGGACAACGGCATCGAGATTCCGTTCCCGCAGCAGGACGTTCACATCCGCAGCATGCCGGAGGTCCGGTCGCCCGAGCGGACGTGACGCCCCGGCTTTCAGCTCACCGCACCAGCATCCAAACCGCCATGCCGACCATGAGCAGGTTTTCCGTCAGGGACACGAAGCCAAGCGGCACATTGCTCGATCCGCCAACGCAGGCACACTTCAGCTCGCGCCGATCAATGTAGACGGCCTTGACCACCGACGCCGCTCCGATCCCGCCGATGACGAGCGCCACCGGCACCGAAAGCCAGCGCAACACGCCCGCCGTCATCAGCACGCCGGCCAGCGCCTCGCCGATAGGGTAGAGATAGGCGTAGGGCACCCAGCGCCGCGCCAGCAGATCGTAGTTCAGGAACATGGTCGAGAAGCGCTCTACGTCCTGGAGCTTCAAAATCGCCAGCACGCACATGGACAGGCTGATGAACCACATGGCCGCCCGTTCGGTCAGCGGCGTGCCGAACGCGGCGGTGCTCGCGGCGAGCGCCATCAGCGCCGTCATTGCGAACAGCGCGATGATCGGTCGGTAGCTCGTCTCGTCCTTGCCCGGAACATGGCCGCCGAAGAACCGGGTCAGGTCGTCATTGCCGCCGATGCGCTTGCCTTCAATGAATGTCTGCGGTGTCGTTGCGACTCCGTGCTGCTTCTTGAATGCCTCGGTTTCCTGCTTGGTGCGGAGCCAATGGTCCTCCACCTGGAACCCATGCCGCTCCAGCTGCCACTTCGACTTCAGCCCGTTAGGGCAGATATGCTCGGGCATGACCATTCGATAGAGGGCGGCCTTCTTGGGTAATCGGGCGCTCACGTCATTCTCCTGCTACCGAAGCCGGTTGGACCAGCTCCCCACCGACCCTATGTGGGACCGTACCATGGTACAGAGACAAGCATGGCCAGCCTGACGATTTCCGCGCTGGCGCGTGCCGGCGGGGTCGGCGTGGAGACGGTCCGCTATTATCAGCGCCGAGGGCTGCTCGATCAGCCCGAGCGGCCGTTCGGGCCGGGTAGCGGCGGCGGGGTGCGGCGCTACGGCGAGGCAGAGACTCAGCGCCTGAAGTTCATTCGCGCGGCTCAAAGGGCGGGCTTCTCGCTTGAAGAGATCCGCGAGCTCGTCGCGCTGGACCGCGACACCGATCGCGTACGGATCAGGACACTTGCACGCCAGCGCCTAGGAGCGCTGGACCGCCGGATTGATGAACTCCAGGCGGCCCGCGCCTGGCTCGGCGAATTGGAGGGGCAGTGCGCCAGCGGAGAGGAAGGTCCCTGCCCGATCATCGAAGCCTTTGTCGGCCCTGCCGTTGACTGACGATCCTGATCCTTCGCGCCGGTCGCCACGCGAGCACATCCGCCGCGGTAAGGTGCTGATCCGTCGACACGGTCCAACCGCACCGATGTGGCGACGGCGGGCGGCGATCTTCGGCGGCGCAATCGTGGTCGGTCTGGCGGCCATCCTGTTCGCCCGACTCGCCGACGCCGCAAGCGATCTCTTCAACGACGTGGCGAGCAAGGCGGGCGGGCTGCCGCTGCTGCTGACCCCGGCAGGCTTCGCCACCATCGCGTGGCTCACCCAGCGACTGGCGCCAGCGGCAGGCGGGTCGGGAATTCCGCAGATCATCGCCGCCAAGGCCGATCCCGAGCGCGCCACAGACCAGCTCGCCTCGGCCCGCACCGCTATCACCAAGGTCGTCCTTACCGTCGCCGCGCTCGCCTGCGGCGCCTCCGTCGGGCGTGAGGGGCCGACGGTGCAGGTCGGCGCGACGGTGATGGCCTATGCGCATCGGCTGCTCCGGGTGCCGGTCCGCGCCTCCGTGCTGGTTGCCGGGGCTGCGGCCGGCGTGGCGGCGGCGTTTAACACGCCGCTGGCGGGCGTCGCCTTCGCGATCGAGGAACTCGCGGCCGCCTATGAGCAACGAATGACCCTGCTGGTGATGACCGCGGTGCTGATTGCGGGCATGGTCAGCCTCGGCCTTGCCGGGGATTACATCTACTTCGGGCTGGTCGGTCAGACCCTGTCGTTGCGTGCGACACTGGTCATTGCGCCGGTCGCCGGGGTAGCCGGTGGCGTCAGCGGAGCCCTGTTCTCGCGTGCGATGCTGTGGCTCTCGCGGAGCGGCGCGAGACGGCTGTCGCGCGGGCGTCCGATCGCCTTCGCGGCCGTTTGCGGCCTTCTGGTCGCGGCAATTGGCACCGCCACGGGCCTGACATGGGGCACCGGCTACGGCGCCGCACGCAGTGCATTGGCGGGGGCCGATGCGCCGCTCTGGTTCGGCCCCGCCAAGTTCTTGGCGACGCTCGCCACCGCCGCGGCCGGTCTGCCGGGCGGCATATTCGCCCCCACCTTGGCCACCGGCGCCGGGCTGGGCAATGTCATTCACGTCCTGTTCCCCGCCGAACCGACAGGCGCGGTGGTACTGCTCGGCATGGTCGCCTATTTCGCGGGTGTGGTCCGTGCACCGCTGACGTCGGTCATTATCATCGCCGAGACGACCGGAAGCCGCGGCCTGATGATGCCGCTGCTGGCCGCGGCGCTGATCGCAGAGTTCGCCGCCTCCCTGATCTCGCGCGAGAGGCTCTATCACGGTCTGGCGCAGCGATACGGTACGGCCGCTCAGACGGAATGGAACGCCAAGTTCCCGGGTGATCGGGAGCATTAACCTGCTGCATTCGTTGAGCAGCAACAGTTTGACACAGACGGCTGAAGAGCAAGGGGACGGTCATGGCCGAGATTGCGCGGAAGGCATTTGCTTGGCTGCTGGCCATCCTTGGCGGCTACTTCCTTATTGCCGGTGGCGTGCTCGTGGGACTGGGTGGCTCCGTCTACTATCTGCTCGCGGGCGTCGCGATGATCGCGTCAGGGGCGTTGTTCGGTAGAGGCAGCCCGAACGGGCGTCGCCTCTACACCGCGCTGTGGCTCGCCACGATGTTGTGGGCCGGCTGGGAAGTTGGACTTGACCTGCTGCAACTTGTGCCGAGGATCGTCGCCCCAACAGTGCTTCTGGTGCTGATCTGGCTTCCAAAGCTCTGGAGGGACTGGAAGGCGCGGCCCTCAACGGGTCGGCATGCAAGTATCGCCGCGACATTCGGCGTGGTCGGTGCCGCGACGCTCGGCATCGCGCTCCTTCAGGGCGCGTCGGTCCGGGCACAGCCTGGCGATGGGCCACAACCCGTGCCGCAGGTGAGGTCGGCAGCCGACTGGCGCGACTATGGTGGCACCCTCTCCGGCCAGCGCTATTCCGGCGTCGCGCAGATCACGCCCCAGAACGTCGATCGCCTCGAACTCGCCTGGACGCAGCGCACCGGCGACCTGCCAGACCGCGCCGAGACCGTGGAGCACACGCGGGAGTATCACTCCGAAGCGACCCCGATCCACGTCGGCGATATGCTCTACACCTGCACACCGCACTCGTTTGTGCAGGCGATCGACGCGACGACCGGCAAGACCAGATGGTCTTGGAACGAGAAGGCCGATCGCACCGGCAACTCCTATCTGGTCTGTCGAGGTGTAAGCTATTTCGAGGCGCCGGCCGGAACCCCCTGCCCCCGCCGCATCTTCGCGCCGACGTTCAATGCCAGGCTGATGGCGCTCGACGCAGACACCGGCCGGCCCTGTACGGGCTTCGGAGAAGGCGGTCGCGGCTATATCGACCTGCGCGCTAACATGGGCGTCTCCGGGCCGGCCAACCAGATCAGCACCTCGCCGCCGGTGGTGGCGAACGGCAGGTTGATCATCGGCGAACGCATCGTCGACAACGTCAATCGCAACATCCCCTCGGGCGTGGTCCGCGCCTACGATCCTATCTCCGGTCGCCCCGTGTGGGCGTGGGACGTCGGCCGATCGTCCGATGCGATCGCGCCTCTGCCGCCCGGACAGGTCTACACGCGCGGGACGCCGAACGTCTGGGGCGCGATGACCGCCGATCCGGCAAACGGCCTCGTCTATCTCGGCACCGGCAATGCCTCGCCGGACTATTGGATCGGCTGGCGTCGTCCCTTTGACGACCGCTTTGGCAGCGCCATCGTTGCGTTGGAGATTGCCACCGGCAAGCTGCGGTGGGTACGCCAACTCGTCCATCGCGACATGTGGGACATGGACCTGCCGGTTGGCCCGTCGCTGTTCGACTATCGTCTGCCCGACGGGCGCACCGTCCCCGCACTGCTTCAGACGACAAAGATGGGCCAGGTCTATTTCCTGAACCGGCTGACGGGCGCGCCGATCACACCCATCGTCGAGCGGCCCGCCCCGCAGCAGGGCGCTACCCCCGAAGTTCGGGTGTCGCCCACTCAGCCCTGGTCGGTCGGCTTCCCATCCTTTACGCCGCCCGCGCCGTCCGAAACGGCGACCTGGGGCGCGACCCCGATCGACCAGCTGATGTGCCGCATCGAGATTCAGCGAACGCAGGGAGCCGGCATCTACCAGCCCGTCGGATTGAAGCCGATCATCGGCCATCCCGCCTTCGACGGCGTGACCGACTGGGGCGGCGGGGCGGTCGATCCCGTCACCCAGACCTTCGTGGTCAACACAATGGAGATGCCGTTCAAGATCTGGCTCATGCGGCGCGATGATCCGCGCGTGCCAGCGCTGATGAAGAAGAAGGAAGGCGGTGAGAACGCGCGAACCGCCATGCTCCAGACCCAGTACAACACGCCCTACGTCGCGGTGGTAAAGGCGTGGATCGGTATCTTCGGGGCGCCGTGCAGCGCGCCGCCCTGGGGGCATCTGACGGCCGTCGACCTCAAGACGCGGCAGGTGAAATGGCGCGAAGTGTTCGGCACGGCGCGCGACACGGGCCTGTTCGGCACACATCTGGGCGTCCCGATCAAGACCGGCGTGCCAAACCTCGGCGGTGCGATCATCACTGCCGGCGGGGTCGCCTTCATCGGCGCGACCACCGATCAGTATCTGGGCGCCTACGATCTCGCGACCGGCAAGGTGTTGTGGAAGGCGCGGCTACCCGCCGGGGCACAGGCGACGCCCATGACCTACATGGGCCGTGACGGCCGGCAGTATGTCGTCATCACTGCCGGCGGCCACGGTGCGCTCGGCACGCGCTACGGCGATTATACGATGGCGTTCGCGCTGCCGCGGCAATCGTGAGGGAGTCGACTCCATGAGCTACCGACGGTTCGCCGCGATGATTGCGACGTCCACGATCTTGATGTTCGGCCTGATGTACCTGAACACCTATGCGATCAGCCACGTCGAGTTCAGCCAGACGCGCATGTGGATGGCGCTCGTCATGGGCGCGCTCATGGCGGTAATTATGATCGGCTTCATGTGGGGGATGTACCCGGACCGACGTGCCAACGTCGGCATCGTCGCAGGCGCAGCCGTCGTCTTTGCCGGGGCGTTGTGGCTGGTGCGCTCGCAGGAGACGGTCGACGACGTCGCCTGGATGAAGGCGATGATCCCGCATCATTCCATCGCCATCATGACCAGCGAGCGTGCACACATTCGCGACCCGCGCGTGCGGCTGATCGCCGACCGGATCATCGATGCGCAGATCCGCGAGATCGCCGAGATGAAGCGCGAGATCGCCCGGCTGGAGGCACGGCCTGTGCCAGACGGCAGCGTCGAACTACCATCCTATCGCGATGGCGGCGTCGCGCCACCCTCCGGCGAGACGGACGCCGATGCCGGCGTGAATACGCTGGCTCCGATCCGCTGACGGGCTGGCCGGATCGTCAGGGCCAAGGGGGTGACGAGGAGGTTTGCCATAGCCGGCCCGGCGATGGCGGCGAACAGCGCCCTCGCCGGGCTACGGGTTCGTGCTGCTCATGACCGCTGCACAGCCTCCAACTCCCGCAATAGCCGGAAATTATCGAGCGGTTTGGGGAGGAAGGTCGTGTGCGCCGGCAACTCGCTGTCCGGAATGCGGAGGTTGCCCGACACGACGAACAGGACGGTCGGCGGAAACCGCTCGCGGACATAGTGGGCGAGCTTCACGCCATCCATCGAACCGGGCATCTGCACGTCCGTCAGGACGGCGCGGACCTCTTTATGATGATCGAGGATGCGGATTGCGTCGTCGGCGTTCTCAGCCTCGAACACCTGCCATCCGGCGGCTTCGAAGAAGTCGACCAGATCGAAGCGGATCAGAGCTTCGTCCTCCACGATGAGGATCGTCTTGGTGCCGATCGGCGTACTCTGGCCCACGCTTACTTCCCGGTCACGATCGCGGCGTCTCCAAGCCGCGCATCCAGTTGAAAAACCAACCCTTCTGGCCGGTAGTCGGTTGCAGCCTGTCCTCGAAAATACGACCGAAGCGACCGCTCGATGAGGGTAGAGCCAAAGCCTTTCCGTTCCGGTGCCGCTACTTCGGGTCCTCCTCGCTCCTCCCAGCGCAGCGCGAGCCTGGCGTCCTCCCCGTCACCTTCCAAGGTCCATTTCAGGGCGACCGTCCCGGCTTCGTTGGACAGTGCGCCGTACTTGCTCGCGTTCGTTGCCAGCTCGTGGAGTGCGAGCGCGAAGGCCACCGTAACTTCCGGTTTCAGCGTCACCGCCGGCCCGTCGATCACGATGCGTCTGCCGATAAGGCCGTGGGGGGCGAGCGCGCGTTCGGTCAGCTCGCGCAGGTCGGCCGAGCGCCAGGATTTGCCCGTCAGCACGTCCGTTGCAGCGCCTAGCGCCGCGAGCCGAGCGGACAGGTCTTGGCTGGCGCTCTCGGTGTCCGGCGCGTTGCGCAGCGTCTGCTGGGCGACGGACTGGATCACGGCCAGCACGTTCTTGAGGCGGTGCGCCAGCTCACCGTTCATCAGGTGCAGATCGTTCTCAGCCCGCTTCCGCTCACGGAAATCGCGCGTCACCGTGCCATAGCCCACTAGAGCGCCGCCCGCGTCCGTGATGGGGAACACCGAGTAGAGCGTTGGGATCGGCTCGCCCGTACGAAAATCGCGGAAGTCGATTTCGCCCGTCCATTGTCCGTCTCGCACGACCGCCGGTAGCACCTCGCCTGCGACTTTCGCGGCTTCCTCCGGCGCGAAGAAGTCGGCGATGGATAGCGAGCCGGCATCCGCATCCAAGCCTACCATCCGGCGTCCGGCACCGTTGAGGTAGAAGACGCTACCGTCAGTTCGCGCCATTGCCACGAAGTCGGTGCTGTTCTCCGCCAAGCGCACGAAGCGGTCGCGCTCCTCCTCGCTGGCGCGAAGGTCGCTGATATCGCGCGAGACGGAGAGGATGCGTTGGGGCCGACCATCGGCGCCCATGATTGGGCTGACCGCGACGTGCCACCATTTGTCGGTGCCGCCCATGGTGGCGGCTTGGCCGATGAAGCTCCGGCTCTGTCCCGCCTTGGCGGCAGCGATGGCCGCCCGCGCTTGGGCATTGCCCTCGTTCTGCCAAAAGTCGGGCCAGGGGCAACCGGCGATAGTGTTGAAGTCGCTGACCTCCATCACCTTCTGCCCGCCATCCGACATGAAGGTCAGGCGCGCGTCGAGATCGAGTATCTTGATGCAGTCGGTGGAGCTGGACAGCACCCCCGAGAGGAAGGACTCGCGTTCGGCGAGCTGAGCCAGCGCCTCGTCCTTCTCGCCGGTAAGCTGGCGCGCACGCGCGAAGGCGGCACGCAATTCGGCCGAGAAGACGGCGATGCCGGTGGTCACCAGCACAAACAGGATGCTGCCGACCCACTGCGCGTTCGTCAGCCACAGGGTCTCACGGACACTCCCAATCGACAGGCCGGCAACGATCGCGGCCAGCACGCCCGCATAGGTCCCCGGACCGCGCCCCAGGACCAAGCCGATCGCCAGCACCACCGGGATGAACAGCAGCCAGGGTACGATCGAGGTGATGACGAGGGCGCGGAACAGCCCGATGGCGATGGTCAGGACGGTCGCGGCAGCGTAGCGTTGCGGAGCGGAAATCGGGTGCCGGAACGACCACGAGAGGAGGCGATCGACGAAGGGTAGGGTCTTGGTGTTCTGCATGTCCAAAGCTCAGGCAGGGGCACAGCGTCCCCGCTTCCCTGCCTGCTGATATCATAACTCACGTCGACTACGAGAGGGCGCGCGCAAGCCAGTAGGAACGGCCTTATCGTTTCCAATTTTTATGGTTTTTTGGGAAGCGCTGGCCGGCGCAAACAATGGCCGCAACGAGCAGAGTATCCTAAGCTTGGGGCATGACCGACCCACTTTTGTTCACAGGCACGGACGAAGCCGCCCGCCAGTTGCGCGAGTTCGATTGCGTCGCCTCGCCGCTCGGGCCGCAGGATCGCTGGCCCGTCGCCTTCCGGCTCGCTCTGTCCTTCATCCTGGCTTCGCCTGAACCGATGTGGATGGCATGGGGACCGGATCAGCTATTCTTCTTCAACGAAGCCTATGCGCCCCAGCTCTCCAACCGGCTGAACGGTGCGATGGGGAGCCTCTTCGCCAAGGTATGGGCGGACGTCTACGACGACGTGCGCGACGCCGTCGACCGCACCTTTGCGGGCGAGACGTTCAAGTTCGTGGATCGGCCGTTCACGATGGACCGCGACGGCCGCGTCACCGAGACATTCTGGACGTACACCTACGCGCCTTTCCGTGACGAACGAGGAGCGGTCGTCGCGCTGGTTTCCACCGCCATGGAGCAGACGCAGCGCAAAGAGCGGGAGCTTGCAGACCTGCGCATTCGGACGCGGACCGAGGTGGCGCTGCGGGTCGGCAAACTCGGCGCATTCTCGTGGAGTCCGACCACCGGCGCCCTCGATCTGGACGCTCGTGGAAGAGAGATTTTCGGCTTGCCCGAAGAGGGAGCCCTGACCGAAGCGCACATCTTCGACCGCATGGTGCCGGAAGACAAGGACCGCGCAGAAGCCGAAACCGGGGCCGCTGTCGGGCGGACAGGTCCGGACCCGCTCGTAGCGGGTCAGTCCCTCGACATGAACTACGACATCATCGTGCCCGATGGGTCACGGCGATCGATCGCCAGCAGCGGCACCGTCGTCCAAGACGACGATGGCACGTATCGCATGGTGGGCGCCTTCAACGATGTCACCGCCTACAAACAAGCGGAAGCGCGGCTCCGGGCAGCCAATGTGACGTTGGAAAACCGTGTCGAGGAAGGCTCGGTGGCGCTGCGCCTGTATCAGGATATCGTGCAGTCGGACCCGAACCCGGTCTGCGCCTTCGACACGGGCCATGTCATCATCGCCTTCAACGACGCCTTCAGTGCCGAGTTCTTCCGGGTGTACGGCCACAGGGCACAAGTCGGCGAAACCTTTCCCGACCTCTTCCTCCCCGATCAGGGTGCGCTGATCGGGGGCTACCTTGATCGCGCGCTTGCCGGCGAGGATTTCACCGTCACCGAACGGTTTGGCCACCCGGATCATGCGGTGCCGATGTGGGAGATCATCTACAATCCGCTGCGCGATGTGGAGGGCCGCATCATCGGCGCCGTCCAGCACGGCGTCGATATCAACGACCGAACGAAGGCGCAGGAGGAGCTGGCACAGGCGCAGGAGCAGCTACGCCAGAGCCAGAAGCTCGATGCGATCGGGCAGCTCACCGGCGGGGTCGCGCACGACTTCAACAACCTGCTGACCGTCATTCGGGGATCGGTCGACCTGTTGCGGCGCGGAAATCTCACCGAAGCCAAGCGGTCGCGCTACATCGACGCGATCGGCGACACGGCCGATCGCGCCGCCAAGCTGACCAGCCAGCTTCTCGCCTTCGCACGCCGGCAGGCGTTGCAATCGGAGGTGTTCGACGCCGGGACCTCGCTGGAAGAGGTCGCCACCATGGTTCGCACCATGACCGGATCGCGCATCACGCTGGACATCAAGGTGCCCGAGACGGCCTTCTTCATCAACGCGGACCGGAGCCAGTTCGACACCGCCATCGTCAACATGGGGATCAACGCTCGCGACGCGATGGGCGGCGAGGGCGGGCTGACGATCGCCACGGGGCCGGTGTCGGGCATTCCGGCGCTACGGGGGCACGCCGCCCAGGTCGGCGATTTCGTGGCCTTCACCATTTCCGACACGGGCAGCGGCATCCCGGCCGATGTGATCGAACGCATCTTCGAGCCGTTCTTCACGACCAAGGGTGTCGGGCACGGGACCGGTCTCGGGCTCAGCCAGGTCATCGGCTTCGCCAAGCAGTCGGGCGGCGACATAAAGGTCGACAGCGTGCCGGGCGAGGGCACCACCTTCACTCTCTATCTTCCGCGCGCCTATCCGGACGGGGGAGCGGTGATCGGCTTGGACGCTATCGAGCAGATCGACGGAAGCGGCGTCTGCGTCCTGGTGGTCGAGGACAACGAACAGGTCGGCGAGTTCGCGGTCGCGGCGCTGCGCGAGATCGGCTTCGACACCGTGCTGGCGACGGACGGGCGCGCCGCACTCAAGCTGCTCGGCGAGGATTGCGGCCGCTTCCACGTCATCTTCTCGGACGTGGTGATGCCCGGCATGGGAGGGATCGAGTTGGGCGGCGAAGTTCGCCGCCTTTACCCCGACGTACCGATCATCCTGACCAGCGGCTACAGCCATGTGCTGTCGCAGAACGGGCAGCACGGCTTCGAGCTGCTGCACAAACCCTACTCGGTGGAGCAGCTGTCGCATGTCCTGCGGAAGGCAATTACCTGGCAGGTCAGGAAACGGCAGCCGAGCCAGACTAGTTAGCGCCTTTCTGAAATCGATAGGTAAGTGAAAAAGCCGCCTCTTCTTACCTAAGGCGTCGGCGGCATACGTCGTTCGTCGGCCTCGGCGCTCGTGGCGGTCGCCAATTCCTCGTAGCGCGTCGCCATTTCCAAGTGGATTCGGGCGATACTCGGATTGGCGGCGCTTTCCGCGAGTTCGCGCGAGTGTCGAGCGCGACGAAGATAGTAGTCTTGGTTGTTTAGGTCCGTCATCGCTCACGCCTCCTGCCGCGAGTTTTACGGCACCGCCGCGCTGTGACTCAAGCCCGGCAGAGTTAGGGAATGGGGCGGCAAGTCAGGCAATGGCAGCGGAGGTCATGGAGACGGCTTAGAAGGTCTCGACCTCGGCATATGCCTTGATAACCGCTACCTTAGTGCCATTGGTTCGCTCGACCGTCACCATCACGCGGGGTTTGGTGCGCCCATCGGTCAGTTCGTCCATGAGAACCTCGCCCGCGGTACTACCCGCTTCCTTCACCGCAATGGTGTCATCGGCCACCTCGCGTCCGTCGATATCGGCGCTCGGACCCGAGCTACTTTCAAGATGAAAATGATAGCGAGGCATCCTGTCACCTGGCTGTTGCGCACTGTTTTGGAACTTGAACGAGGACCATTCCGTAAGCAAGGGTGAGGCCTATCGATCCTCCTGTTACAGCGTTAGATGAGTACGTCTCGTTATTGGCGACCCTCGAAGCATGGAACGGCCAGCGAGACGCCCCGGACCGTTCCGTATGAGATGGCTGATCCGGCACGATGAACGGGCTCGGCTGACACCCGTGAGGGATCGGCTATAATGCGATTACGATGTTGATTGCCGCCGGGATCAGCCTAGGCCGATGTGGTCGTCCGCATTCACCGGTAGGCGCGAACGATTCGGAGATGCGTGTGCTCTGGCCTATAGCTGGAGACACACGCGTGAGGCCCAGCAAGTTCATCCCACACCAAGAACGTCGCCTCGGTCGCCCCCTGTCCGAGCACGAGCGATTAGCGGGGCGCTGGAGGCGCCGGTAGGTCTCATGCGATGTACGCCTGAAAAGGCCCATATTGCGCGTCCGACCGATCATCGCTGCAGGTCGCTACAGCTATCCGGGCCTATGTCGGTCGCGGCCAATGACGGGGCTGTCTTGGCTCTGTGGATCGCCGTCACGCGCTTGACCTGAGCAATACTGCACCCTGCCAGTTCGGCTGTGCGCGCAATGCTTATGCCCGCATCGCGCAGGCCGATGATCCGGCGGTGATGAGCAATGTCGGGTTTGCGGCCGGTATAGCGACCTGCCCGCTTGGCAAGCTCAATCCCTTCGCGCTGGCGTTCGCGCCGAGTTTCGTAATCTGAGGTGGTCCCGCCTTCCTGGACAGTTTGGCGGCTGAGCTAAGCGATACCCCGGTTGGTTTACGCCGCCATTCTGGTGAGCGCCATATCCGGGGCATGCCCCGGATATGGCGTTGCGCCGTCTCGCCCGTACACCTCGTCCGGCGTTCGGCCGGCGAGGCGGGAGTGAGGCCGCTGCCCGTTGTAATAGTCGAACCACCTGCCGAGCCCGGTACGCAGCTCGGAGCCGGTTTCGAAGGCGTTCAGGTAGACGCACTCGTACTTCAGCGACCGCCAGAGCCGCTCGATGAACACGTTGTCCATCCAGCGACCACGCCCGTCCATGCTAATCCGCACCTCGGCGTCGCGCAGAACGCCCGTGAAGTCGGTGCTGGTGAACTGGCTGCCCTGGTCCGTGTTGAAGATTTCTGGCCTGCCGAAGCGCATCAGCGCTTCCTGCAAAGCATCGGCACAAAACGCCGCGTCCATCGTGTTCGACAGCCGCCAGGCAAGCACCTTTCGTGATGCCCAATCCATGACGGCGACGAGGTAGAGGAAGCCCCGCCGCATCGGCAGGTAGGTGATGTCGGCACACCAGACGTGACCCGGCCGGGTGATCTCCAGATTGCGCAGCAGATACGGGTAGATGCGATGCTCCGGGTGCGGGTCGCTCGTCCGCGGGCGCTGGTAGATGGGCGCAAGCCCCATCCTGGCCATCAGGCGCCGCGCTCGCCGACGCCCGACCGCATGGCCGAGCCGCTGAAGGTGCCGTGCCATCTGGCGGCTGCCATACCAGGGATGATCGAGGAACGAGGCGTCGATCACCGCCATCAGCGCCAGCGTCTCCCCCGTTTCTGGCACCGGCGCATAGTAGAAGGACGACCGGCTGATCGACACCAGCCGGCACTGCGCCGCGATCGACAGGCTGGCATGCTCCCGCTCGATCATCTGCCGCCGTCGCGCAATGCTCATCGCGCGTACCCCTTCGACAAAAAATCCCGCTCCACCACCAGCTGTCCGATCTTCGCGTGCAGCTTCTCGATCTCGGTGTCGCCCGCGGCCTTGGCCGCTTCGGTCGCGCCCGAAAAGGTCGCGGCCATGCCCTCGATCGCCTGCCGCTTCCACGTCGCGATCATCGTCGGGTGGATGCCGTGCTTAGTTGCCAGCTCGGCCAGCGTCAGGTCCCCCCGGATCGCCTCCAGCGCCACCTTGGCCTTGAACTCGCCCGTGTACCGCTTCCGCGTCGTCCTCATTGCCGTCCATCCCTCACGCCCGGGATAGCTTAGCCTCCTGTCCAGATACCCGGCACCACCTCAATCATCGCGCGCCGTCTGAAGCGCGACGCGCAGCAGCATGTCTTGCACCGCCTCAAGCACAATGCGAGCAACGCCAGAGCTGTCGGCGACGAGATCGGACAGATCGACGATCCCCGGCACCGCAAGTCGAGCCCCCTTTCCCCGGATCGTCGCCACCAACAGTTCCGCCTCTGCGAGCGGCAGCCGGCTGATCCGGTCGATCTTCTCCGCCACCACCACTTCGCCGGCTTGCAGGTCCGCGATCATGCGCAACAGCTCCGGTCGATCGGGTCGAGCGCCCGACGCCTTCTCCCGGTAAACCGCTGCCACGTAGAAGCCGGCTGCACGCGTGCCAGCGACAATCGCTTCCTGGCGGGCAAGATCCTGCTCTTCCGTGCTGACACGCAGGTACACCCGCGCTGCCTGGATTGGATTTAGCTTTTCCTGTTCGATCATAGATCCTCGGCTCGACTGGGTATACCCAACTGAGCGGGTGGCCAATCTAGCTGCGCCGGAAGCAGCGTGACCAAGAACGCATCGAGACCATCTTACTCATCTTTCATGAACGGCCTAGCCGCGCGTTCAGCTTAGAATACAAGCTTCGGCCGAGAGGCTTTCTTGTCGTGCAGCGCCCGATCGATGCACGCTGCCCTACCCTTTCGCCATTCCCGTAAACGATGGTGAAATGGGAAAGCGTATGATTCCCAAACCCGTGTTACACGCCGAAGCGGGCAGCCAGCGCCGCCTATCGATCGCCTTCCTGTCGATCAGACAGTACCGATCCCAGTGCATCGAGCCGTCTGTCCCAGGCTGATCGCCGTGCGCCTAACCATTGCTCGACGCTCTTCAAGCCATTGTAGTCAAGCTGGCAGGACCTGACACGGCCCAGCTTGCTGCTGGTCACCAACCCTGCCTCCTCGAGAACCCGGAGGTGCTGACCGACAGCTGTAAGCGTGATTTCGGACATGTCGGCCAACGCCGACACGGCATGCGGGCGCTCGCCCAGCCATTCAACCATGCGACGCCGCGTCGGATCACCCAGCGCATTGAGCAGCAGATCGATCGGCTCGGCGTCCACCTTTCGGCGTGGCCGCGCCATGTCAGTCCGCCAGCGAGCGGCCGAGCCGACCCAGCAGGTCGCGCCAGCCCTGCTCACGCATGGCGGGACCGTCGGAGCCCTCGAAGAACACACCCTGGAACGTGCAGGTGAGGGCCGTTCCGTCGTCCGCCTCCGCAATCTCGATCGTCTCCAGCGCAACCGAAATTGGCCTGCCCGCGATCGCCCTGCGCGACGCTATGATAATCCGCTCTCCGTCAACGATGTCGTGAAAGACGCCGTCGTTCGTCAGCTCTACGCCGGGAAAGGGCGTATCCGGCCCGAACAGATAGGTGAGCCGCTCGGCACCACCGACGCGGAAGTCGCTCTCGAAGGCCTTGATTTCATGCGTATCACTTTCCGCATACCAGCTCTTCTTGATCGCGGGATCGGCGCACGCGGCGAACACCTTGGCGGGCGCTGCGGCGTAGCGCCGCTCGATAGTGAAGTTGCCATGCACGGCGGCAGGATTTGTCATGTCCAGCTCCTTACTGCGGTAACTGCTTCACTATAAAGAGCGTTCCAAAAGGTGAAGTACAAACCTCAGAGTCTACTTTCACCTGCCGGTTTTTGCAAAAAGAAGTGGTCAGGAACATGGCGCGGGCGTTCGCGGGGTCGATGGTGTGTCAGGATTGACAGCCTATTGCGGCGCCGCCTTCCCGATGCCGCGATATCGCTCCAGCCAATACGCATAGGGAGCGGGAAGCACCCACGACGGCCGCTGCTCGTTCAACGCAAGTGCGGCGACGTAGGGGTAGTGCGGATCGGCAAGGTGCGCGCGCGCGATCATTACAAGGTCAAGCAGGTCCAGCTCGACAGCGGCATTGGCGGCCTTGGGATCGTCGATGCACCATCCTGTCGCGACGGGAAGGCCCGTTTCCTGCCGCACGCGCCCGGCATAGGGTGCCATGAATCCTTCGGCCCAAGGCGTCTTGCCCTTGATCGTCGAGAAACCGATACTGACATTGAGCATATCGAGTCCGCGCTCGCGAAACGCCTTCACGAGCGCGATCGACTCTTCCAGTGCCTCGTCGTCGCGACCGTCGAACTCGATCACGCCGAAGCGGGCGGTGAGCGGCAGGTGCTCGGGCCATACCGCGCGCACCGCCTCCAACGTCTCCGTGAGGAACCGTCCACGACCGTGCCAATCCCCGCCATAGGCGTCCGTCCGCTTGTTGGCGTGAACCGAGAAGAAGCTCTGTGCGAGATAGCCGTGCGCAAAATGCAGCTCCAGCCATTCGAA